>CAYQDV010000223.1:0-5813 GCA_964416295.1 uncultured Planctomycetaceae bacterium | reverse complement strand
CCAGCGGGAGATTTCCGTCTCCGAGTTCTTCGCCAAGAACCGCCACCTGCTCGGCTTCGACAACAAGCGCAAGGCCCTGCTCACAACCGTCAAAGAGGCCGTCGATAACAGCCTGGACGCCTGCGAGGAGGCCGGCATCCTTCCCGACATCCACGTGCGCATAGGCCAGACCGATGCCGACCGCTTCTGCGTCACCGTCCGCGACAACGGCCCCGGCATCGTCAAGACCCAGATTCCCAACATCTTCGGAAAGCTGCTCTACGGCTCGAAGTTTCACCGCCTCAAGATGAGCCGCGGCCAGCAGGGCATCGGCATCTCCGCTGCCGGCATGTACGGCCTGCTCACGACGGGCAAGAGCGTCCGCATCACCTCCCGCACCGGCCGCCGCGCCCAGGCCCACTATTACGAGCTTCAGATCAACACCAAGACGAACTCGCCCCAGGTCGTCAAGGACAAGCCGGTCCGCGTCGAGTGGGACCACGGCACCGAGGTGTCGATCGAACTCGTCGCCTCCTATCAGAAGGGTCGCGCCTCGGTCGACGAGTACGTCGAGCTGACCGCCATCGCCAACCCGCACGCCGGCTTCGCGTTTGTGGATCCCGCCGGCGGCGTCGCCGAATATCCGCGTGCGACCGACACGGTCCCCGAGCCGCCCACCGAAATCAAGCCCCACCCCTACGGCATCGAGCTGGGCGTCTTGATCAAGATGTTGAAAGACGCTCGTGGCAAAACGATGGCCCAGTTCCTGACGTCCGAGTTCAGCCGCGTCAGCTCCGCCGTCGCCCAGACCATTTGCAAGAGGGCCCGCATCGGCACCCGCGCCCGCGCCGCCCGAATCGGCACCCACGAGGCCGAAACGCTCTACAAGGCCCTGCAGGACACCCCCCTCCGCGCTCCCGCCACCAACTGCCTCTCGCCGATCGGCCCCCAACAGATCCTCGCGGGTCTGCTCAAGGGCGTGAAGGCCGAGTTCTTCACCGCCACCACCCGAAGCCCCGCCGTCTATCGCGGCAACCCGTTCCAGATCGAGGTCGGCCTGGCCTACGGCGGCGAACTTGGGCCGGACCCCGCCAAACAAAACGACGACAACCACAAAAACGAATCCAAGGTCCGCCGCGGCAAGGTCGTCAAGGAACGCCGCGGCCCGACCGCCGCCAGGCTGATGCGTTTTGCCAACCGCGTGCCCCTGCTGTTTCAGACCTCCGGCTGCTGCATCACGAAGAGCATCACTGATATAGACTGGCGTCGCTATGGGCTGTCGCAACCCTCCGGCAGCCTGCCCTACGGTCCCCTCGCCGTCTTCGTCCACATGGCCAGCGTCTGGGTGCCCTTCACCAGCGAGGGCAAGGAGGCGATCGCCGACTACGACGAGATCCGCAAGGAAATCCGCCTCGCCGTCCAGGACTGCAGCCGGAAGCTCCAGACCTGGCTGAACAAGAGAAAACGACAGAAATACGAAACCGGCCGCCGCAGCGCCTTCGAGCGCTACATCGGCGAACTCGTCAACGCCTGCGCCGCCATCACCCGCGTCAACCGAAAGGAACTCACCGCCGACCTCATGGCCGTCGCCAAACACGTCACGGCCCGCGCCGACGAGCAACTCACCCTCGACGGCAAGACCCGGAAAACCGCCCCTCACCCCGCCGGCGAATACGGCGAAAACACCATCGTCCTCAATCCCGCCGAATCCCCCGAAAATCCCCTCTTCAAAAAAACGAAATAGGGTCCGCTGTGCGGACCGGCTCCGAAAACGAAGCCCACCCACATCGCGGTCCGCGCAGCGGACGTACGCATTTTTCAGCTTTCAGCTTTCAGCTTTCGGCTTTCGGCTTTCACGTCCGCGTCGTCGTCGCGGGATCAAAATGTCGCAGACCGCCCCCGTCGATCTGAAGCAGCAGCCCCTCCATCGGGTCGACATCAACGATCCGGCCCGTGAACAAACGACCGCCGTCCCGCAGCACCGCCCGCGCGCCGATATCCGCGCTCCGCTCACGCCATGCCGCCGCCAGCGCCGCGTCGTCGATCGCCTCGGGCGCCGTGAGAAACCCGTCCAGCCGGCGGAGCATCGCGCGGGCGACGGCCGTCCGGTCGATCGCATGGCCCGACTCGATCTCCAGTGACGTCGCCCGGTCCCGAAGCTCCGGCGGAAAGTGTGCCGCGTGCTGCAGACAATTGACGCCAATCCCCATCGCCACCGCACGAGCACCGGCCGCCGCCGGCCGCACCTCGATCAGAATCCCCGCCAGCTTCCGGTCCCGGACGTACAGGTCGTTGGGCCAGCGGATCACAGGCTCGACGTCCGTCGTCTCGACGATGGCGTCGACCACAGCGACCGCCGCCGCCAGCACGATCCGCGACGCCGGCAGGCGATCGGTCGTCTCGTGCAGCAACACCGTGAAGGTCAGCGCCGCCCCTCGCGGCGCGTCCCAGCGCCGCCCGAGCCTTCCTCGGCCCGCAGACTGATACTCCGCGAAGACCGCGATGCCGTCGAATCGGGCAGCGTCCGGCGCCAGCGTGTCCAGCACATAGCTGTTCGTGCTGTCCAGCGCGTCGAACACCCGCACCTGCCGGCCCACCCGTGCCGTCGCCAGATCACGCGACAACGCATCCGAATCCAGCCGATGAGACCGCCACACCGTCATACAACCGCGTCGATCGCCAAATCCAGCACCGGCGCCGAATGCGTGATCACCCCCACCGCGATCCGCTCGACGCCCGTCTCCGCAATCGTCCGCACGTTCTCCAGCGTCGTCTCGCCGCTCGACTCCAACTCGACCTTGCCGCGCAGACCCGCGTCGTCTCGACGGGCCACGGCCGTCTGCAGATCGGCCACCGCAAAGTTGTCCAGCAGGATCAGGTTGATGCCCACCACCTTGAGCAACTCATCAAACTGGTCCAGCCCGTCACACTCGACCTCAACGAAGGCCGGCCGAACCGGCAGGGCCTCGATGCGGTTCAACATCTCGAACACCGCGTGCGCCAGCCGCCTGATCGGGATGCCCGCGAGGTGGTTGTCCTTGATCAGCACCGCGTCGTACAGCCCGCTCCGATGATTGTGGCCCCCGCCGCACCGGACGGCGTAGCGCTCGAGGTCGCGCAAGCCGGGCGTCGTCTTTCGAGTGTCGTAGATTTTCGTGTGTGTGCCCACCACGGCCGCCACGAACCGGCGCGTCAGCGTCGCCACGCCCGACAGGTGCTGGAGAAAATTGAGAATCACCCGCTCCGCCGCCAGCATCTGCGACGTCCGGCCGCTGAACCGCGCGATGACGTCGCCCGGACCCACGTCGTGCGTCTCCTCCGCCGGGTGGATCCACTCGAGACGAATTTCCGGGGCCAGCGATTCCAGCAGCGCCGGAAGAATCTCCTTGCCACAGAACCGCCCGCCGTGCCGAGCGACGAGCTGCCACCGTCCCTCGGCGCGCAACGCTGCCTCCGGAAGCAGACACGACGTCAGATCGCCCGACGTGCCCAAATCCTCCTCCCGCGCCAGCCGCAGGAGCGTCTCCAACTGTTCCTGTTCGATCGGTAGGGTCGTTTCCATCATCGCACTCCTGACGCAACCCTTAACACCACCCGCCCACACCCCGGATTTCACCACGCTTTCAACTGTTTGCCAATGAGCTTGGGTGCCCCACCTGCTGGAAGGGGTGCGGCACCCGGCGGTTTTGACCACGCACGGCCCCCTTCGCACGGGGGCGCGACAGTCGTGGCGGCAACGCCCGACCGTCCAAATGGGTGCCACTGGCGGCTTGTCCGCCAATCCATGAACGCAGAGCACCACGCACAGACACGTGCAGGCAAGCTGCCCGTCGCACCCCGCCGCCGATTCTGTCACGGCCCCCGTTCGCACCCCCATTTCCCCGCCGCGTTGATTCTCAGCCCCGCATCGCTCACAATCCCCCGCTTTCCAGCCTTTCGCCGGGCCGCGGGAGTTTCTGATGGAAGCCTTCAAATCGTTGACCACCTGGCTCGACGGACACGTCTGGACGATCTACCTGTTTATCCTGCTGCTCGGCTGCGGGCTTCTCTTTTCCATCGTCACCAAGTTCATCCAGTGGCGGGCGCTCACGCACGGCGCGTCGGTCATCCGCGGCCGGTACGACCGACCGGAGGACGCCGGCCAGATATCCCACTTTCAGGCCCTCTGCGCCGCGCTCTCGGCCACGATCGGTCTCGGCAACATCGCCGGCGTCGGAATCGCGGTGACCATCGGCGGCCCCGGCGCGGTCTTCTGGATGTGGGTCGTGGGTTTTTTCGGCATGGCCGTCAAGTTCGTCGAGTGCAGCCTCGCCACCATGTTCCGCGACGTCCGCGACGTGCCCGATCCCGGCGCCCCGGCCCTTATCGAGAGAGACGCCGAGTCCCGCACGCTCGAATACGCCGGCGAGGCCCCGCCGGCGCCCGGCGCCGCCGAGCAGGCCCGCGGCGAGGTCCGCGGCGGTCCCATGTGGTACATCCAAAAGGCCATGGTCGACCCCCTCAAGGCAAAGGGCCACCCCGCGTGGATCCTGTTTAAGATCATGGCTATCGTCTATGCTGGCGTGATCGCCGTCGCATCGTTCGGCGGGGGCAACATGTTTCAGTCGTGGAACGTGGGCAACACACTGGCGCGCGAAGGCGTCGATCCCAAAGTGACGGGCGTCGTCGTGGCCTTCCTCGTGTCGCTGGTGATCATCGGCGGCATCAAGCGCATCGGAGCCGTCGCCGGCAGGCTCGTCCCCTTCATGTGCATCCTCTACGTCGGTGGCTCCCTAGCCGTGCTCGTCCAGAACGCCGGCTCGCTCGGCCACATGTTCGTCCTCATCTTCCGCTCCGCCTTCAGCCAGGTCGCCGGTGAGGGTGCCTTTTTCGGCATCGGGGCCTATGCCGCCTTCGAGTGGGGTCTGCGGCGGGCGCTCTTCTCCAACGAGGCCGGCCAGGGGTCGGCCGCCATCGCCCACGCCGCCGCCCGCACCGACGAACCCATCCGCGAGGGCGTCGTCGCTGCCATGGGGCCTTTCGTCGACACTCTGATCATCTGCACCATGACGGCTCTGGTCGTCCTGAGTACCGGCGTCTGGAACCGCCCGCCCGTCGGCACCGTCAGCGAAATCCGCGGCGACACGATCGTCGTGACGGCCACGCCCGTCGGCGAGATTCCCGAGGGCCTCCGCGCCGCCCACTACGCCGACCTCGCCGACGAAAACGTCAAGCTGTGGGTGATGGTGGCGAAACCGGAGAAGGACGGCAAAGAGCCGACGCGCCTGGTCGCCCGAGCGGACGCTATCAAGGACCTTCCGATGGCAGACCTCGAGGGCCTGGATCACTTCGTGATTCAACTCGCGCCCGGGGACGAACAGAAGGACGCGAAAACCTACGACGCCAGCCGCGAGAAACTCGCCGTCGGCCAGCCCGTCCATATCGCCCTCAACGGCGCCGAGATCACCCGCTTCGCGCTCGACACGGTCGCCGTCGGCATGGGCCGGTGGATCATCCTGATAGGCGTTTGTCTGTTTGCATTCAGCACGATGATCAGTTGGAGCTACTACGGCGAGACGGGGACCGAATACCTCTTTGGCGGTCGAGCCGTCCTGCCTTATAAGATCCTCTTCGTCATCGCCATCTTCATGGGCTGCGTCATCCAGGAGTTCAGCGTGGTCTATGATTTCTCAGACGCTATGACCGGCCTGACGGTCTTCTGCAACCTCCCGGCCTGCCTGATCCTGCTGCCCACCCTCGTCCGCGCCGCCCGGCACTACTTCAACCGCCTCGACACCGGCCAGATGCCCCGAACGCGGTGAGAGTTATCAGTTATCAGTTATCAGTTATCAGTT
>CAYQDV010000222.1:0-5828 GCA_964416295.1 uncultured Planctomycetaceae bacterium | reverse complement strand
TCCATCGCTGGAGCCGGCTCATGATGTCGCGCTCCATCACCTCCGGCGGCATGCCGGGATAGAACGTGACGATCTGCACCGCCGGCGTGTTGAACTGCGGCAGCAGGTCGGCCGGGATGCGCGTCATGGCCACGCCGCCGACGACCATCACCGCCAAGACGACCACCACCACGAGGTACGGATTTCTCAGACCGACTTCAATTGCCTTCATGTGCCAAATCCGTCATTAGGATAAGAAGCTCCCGTTCCGGCAGGGTCGACACGGCCGCGACCAGCGATCCGCCTCGCCGGCACGCCACGACCGTGTGACCCCGGCATCGATCCACCCAGTGTGCCCGGCCCGCATGTTCGACACGCGTCATCCGGCTCAGGTCGATCCCGCCTGCCGGCGTGGCGACGACAGACGCCGGAACGCCTCGCAGCCGAAACATCGCGAAGGCTGCGGGCTTGCCTCCAATGCTGCACCGCCGCGCGCCGATCAGGTGGCGCCCCGGCGAGTCCGCCGGCGGCATATCCACGTCAATGCCCGTGTTCTCCAATAACCATCCCGCGACCGCTTTCGGATCGGAAGAGGCCAACTGCAATGGCTGACCCTCTCGGACAAAATGTTCAAAGTCGGCGATGACCCAATCGGCGAATTGGTGGACGCCGGGCCGCGTCCCTGCCGTCCACGACGGAAGCCACACGACGAGCGAGATGACGACCAGCGCGGCGGCACTTGTAAGGGCAAGTGCCCGCCGACGCAAGATCGACGCAAACCGCCTCCGACGTCGCGGGGCACCCGCGACCAGGGTCCGATATAGCGCCGCGTCGTCAAACGGACGTGCCGGACAGGCAGCCTCGATTCGCTTCGCCAGTCGCCGGCGAATCGCCCGTTCGATCTCCGCCTCGCGGGCACAGGCGGCGCACCGCTCCAGGTGGCGCTGGAGTTCGATGCTCAGGGCGGCATCCAACTCGCTGTCGAGAAACCCAAAGAGATATTCTCGGACTTCCGCACAGGTCACGACCGCAACCCCCTTTCACGGCGAGGGCTTGGAGCAAACTCGACCAGCCGCTCCCGCAGGGCGCGTCGGGCGCGGGCCATCCGCGACATCACGGTGCCGACCGGGCAGTCCAGGACCTCGGCGATCTCCCGATAGCTCAGCCCGCCGGCCACCGACAGAATAACGACCTCACGAAAGGCGCCGTCCAGCGCGTCCAGGGCGGCGACGATGCGGTCGTCGAGAAACTCGCGGAAACGGTCTTCGCTCATCGTCGGGAGGGGACACATCGGCTCGGACAACTCCGCCGCGGCTACCTCGGTCAGCTCGGCGTCGCTGACCGGGACCAGCCGGATTCGGCGGGTCGCGGTCCGGTGCCATTCGAGAGCCACGTTTCGGAGGATGACGAACAGCCACGCCCGTCGATAGGTGCATTCGTCGGCCGGAGAAAAGCCCCGCCAGGCCCGCAGGAGCGTCTCCTGCACGAGGTCGTGGGCATCCGCCTCCCGCGCCGCATAGCGCCCGGCGGCGACGTACAGCCGCCGCCAGTACGGACGCACATACTCCACAAACGTTTCGGCCAATGTGCCCACGCGTCGAGACCCTCACCCCCTGATGACATCAATGCCGATTGACCCGGAAATCATCCCCGAAAATGCCGCCCGCTGCGCCAGCGACAGCCGCCGGCAGGCTGCACGGCCAGGGCAATCGCAAGAACGGTCGAGCGGCCACTTTCCCAGATGCCGCCGGAGATGCGAACCTCGTTCGCAGTGTTCTGTGGGGGGAGGAGGGCTCCAGCAGATGCGCGATCCATGCGCGAAATCGTTTCTTGCGATTGCCCTGGCTGCACGGCTACGCGAGCGTGCCGGCACATCGGCGCACCGCCACGTGGCCCGAACATAACCGCGCCCGTCAGAAAGCGGCCCGATCGCTCGAAATGGGTGCCCCCGTCCCCTCCGGGGGTGGGGGACGGATCCCGGCGGCGTCGCGACATTCGTCACAGGATGGGACCTGCGCTTCGACCGAGACCCGCTCACGCCCTCACCGCCACGGGTCGGCCGGCGGCAGGCCGAGTTCGGCCAGCTTGTCGACGCACCGCTGGAACTGCTGGGCACAACCGACCTCGGCGCCGGGGCCCCACTGTTGCTGGAGACACCAGTCGGTAAACGCTGCCAGGGCCTCGGGCGAAGCAACGGCGGCTCCGTTGCCTCCGGGGGCGGGGGACGAACCGCCGCCTTGGGCCTGCTGTTCGCACTCGTCCGGCACGCCGTTGCCGTTGACGTCCTGACTGATGCCCGACGTGATGTCGCATTCGTCCGGGAAGCGGTTGCCGTTGCAGTCGCCGCTGACCTGTCCGTTCCCGTCCGGGTCGGTCGGGTCAATGTCACATTCGTCGGGTATCCCGTTGGCGTTGCAGTCCAAGCTGGCAAAGAGCGGCAGCGTCAGGTCGCATTCGTCGGGAAACTGGTTGCCGTTGCAGTCCGGACTGACGAACCCGTCGCCGTCGGGGTCGGCCGGATCGATGTCGCAGTCGTCCGGCACGCCGTTGGCGTTGCAATCCGGCTCGCACTCGTCCGGCCGGCCGTTGGCGTTGCAGTCGGCGCTGACGGGTGGCACCGGCGTCCCGCCGGTGGTGTATCCGTTGACGTCCGCATCGTCGGGCACGCCGTTGCCATTGCAGTCGGGATCACACTCATCCGGCACGCCGTTGGCGTTGATGTCAGCGCTCGTGGCATCGGCGATGTCCTTGTCGTCAGGCACGCCGTTGCCATTACAATCCGGCTCGCATTCGTCGGGAATGCTATTGGTGTTCAGATCATTGCTCACCAGCCCGTTCCCATCGGGGTCCGCCGGATCGACGTCGCACTCGTCCGGCACGAAGTTGCCGTTGCAGTCATGGCTGGTGCCATCGAACACGTCGTTGGCATCCGGCACGCCGTTACCGTTGCAATCGACCATGCCTCGTGGGCCGGCCCCGCCCTCGCAGGACGAAATGCCGAACAGCAGTTTCTCGACGAAGCACGGGATGTCCGCGATGTCCACCATACCGTCGCTGTTCATGTCGGCCGCACACAGGGCCACGATACTCCGGCATGCGAGGGCGCCGTCGAGCAGCACGTCCACGAACGGCTGGATGTCCAGACCGTTGATCACGCAGTCATCGTTCACGTCGGCCTTCAGGCACGGATCGCACGCGCTCGGGTTCTGCTCACAGAAAGGGCAGGGGTTCACCTGTGTCAGCGCGAAATCCGGCGGCAACATCGTGTAGAACACCTGCCGGGTCCCTGTCTGAATATCGTCGAGGTCCCACGCGACAACCACTGAGCCATCCGTCCTCCAGGCGACGGTGTGCTGTGCGGACTCGGCGATGCGCCGCTGAAAACCCTGAGCCGGCGGCGGCGGATCGGCCAACTGGGTCACGCCGAATTCTCGGCCGCGGGGTTGACCGTTGGCATCGACATATTGTGCCCGCACGTCGATTTTGACGGTCGCACTGTTCAAACCGTTCCAAGCGACGACAAACGCGCCGGAGTCCGGCGCCAGCGCCACGGTGGGATTCGCACCTGTCTGCCCAAAGTCTCCCCAGGCTGGATCGCTGTTGACGATGAACGGGGCGGACTGCGCGGTGAGCACGTTGGTGGCGGCATCCCAGATGAACCGGCGGGCGTAGATCCGCAGCAGGCCGCCTTCGATGCAACTCTCGGGCCGCAAGGCGACCCACGTCACGATCAAGTCGCCCAGGTCATTGAATGCCACTGCGGGCGAGAGCTGCGAAGAAGCCAACGGATCAACAGTGGGGTCGTTCACCCACTGGGTCGGGCCGGGACCCGCAAGTTCGGCCTGCACGATCGTCCCAGAGGGATCGTAGATGCGCAGGGCGATATTGAAACTGAAGCCGGGACCGACCTCCTGGTCCGCCCAAGCAACCGCAACGTTGCCCGTGGAATCCATGCTCATGCACGGCTGCCACGTCTGGAGGGGTGTGCACGGATCGGGACAGGGGCGGATCACCTGCGGGTCAAGCGACAGGCTCGTCTTCAGTACCAGGCCCGGGTTTGGAAGGGTCGGGTTTCCAATCGCCCACGCCTCGCCGGTCGTCGCGTCGCTCACGGCTGCGGAGGGCTTCCGGTCTTCCCGTCCGTTGATGTCCGGCGGTAGCCACGTCAGCGGAGTGAACGGCTGCTGATCAAACGGAAACGTTAGCGTGTGCAAGTGGTTGGGAAAACTTACGACGATGGGTTCACGAGTGCCGATCCACGCTACGTGGAACGACGGAGCGGCAAGCTGCCGCATCGCGATGGAGACATGCCCGTGCAGGCTCCTTGGGGTGAATGGCTCCGACGTCGATCGGGTCAGCAGGGTCGGGCACACATCACCCGCCGCGCAGATGCATATGCCGCTGGCATCGAAGCGCTGCACCAAGACGTCGTTGTCGGATGTGAATGGATTCACCTGGATTGCGCGCGTCTCGTAGGCGATCACGAATCTGGCGCCGTCGTGGGCGATGCTCGCATTGAGGCCCTCCTCGCCGACGGGTGTCACCTGTCCTTCCGTTGCGCCGTTGGGCTGCGTGACCGGCCCGGGGACGCCGGGGCATTGCGCCTGTAACTCGACCCAACAGGTCGACACGGCTAGGACTGAGGTCAAGAGCAGGCACGCGCAGCGTGTGCGCCCAATCCCCCCACGGGATGGATCGTAGCCGTTCATGGTTCTGTTCGCTCCTTGTTCAACACCTTCGTCGTAACGACTGCGGCCACCCGCACCGAGTACGAGGGCCTGGCCAGACGGACTGAATCAACCGAGCGCAGCGCCGCTATGGGCGGTATCGATGTTCCTTGGGACTACGCCTGCCAAAGAGGCACATCCCTAAGGCGAACAGCACCACCGACGTCGGCTCGGGTACCGTCCAAAGCTGGAATGCGGTATCTCCCGTCAGTTGTGGCGCCGTATTCTGCCAGTCGCCGTTGCTGGCGTTGATGAAGGCTTGGCCGGTCAGTTGGGCGATGCTGAATTCCCACCGAAACGTGCTGTTCAGGTCACCCAACTGAACGATCTCCAGCCAGTACGGTACGTTGGCATCAAGTTGATACGGCGTGGTCAGATCGGCCTCGAAGATGTATTCCGGCGGCAGCGGACCGAGTCCGATGCGGCGCCCCGTGGGGGTGCGGAGGGGGTCGAGCAAGGTCTCCTCGAACAAGGCGCTGCCCGGCAGGCCGTCGGTAGGTCGGGCGTCATAGAACCGAATGCGCATCGTCTCCGTCGCCGGTGGCGGCTCGGGCACCTCATCGAAGGTCCCGCCGTAGAAGCCCCACCACACGATGTGCGTGACCGGCCCGGGCGGTGGCTGCGTGAGCAGGATGTCGTCGGCCAGCCGCTGCCAGAAGGGCAAGCCCAGATATGGCAGATCGGTGTCAGAGAAAGCACCTCCAACTGGATGCGGCTGATGATCGACCAGCAGTTGCCCGCCGCCGCGCAGCCCCGGCTCCTCGCCCGCCCGAGACTCGAACGTGGTGCTGACCACGACCAGCACAGCCGTCAGAATGCCAAAGCCGCTCTTCATATGCTTTCCCCCTTGAACACGCCGGTTGGCTGAACCATCGCCGGACAATACCAAATCACCGTGAACCAGCATATCCGACAACCACGTGTCGGTCAATCACCCTCCGGAACCCCCGGGCCACCGTGTTCCAGCTGCGTGGCCGGGGTCCGGATCTGTCAGCGTGCCGGGGCATTCGTCACCGGGATCGAGCACACCCGGGTCCGGCGCGGGGATGACACCGCCGTCGCCGAGGAAGTCGCCGGCGTCCGTGAATCGGTGGCAGTACGCCTGACTCGCGCCGGGTGCGC
>CAYQDV010000221.1:4655-5870 GCA_964416295.1 uncultured Planctomycetaceae bacterium | reverse complement strand
CCCGCCGCAGAACTCCACGGAGAATTTCATCCACTCGGGGTTCTGTGGATCGGCCAACAGGTCATCGACCGGCCTGCCGATCGAAACGACGCGCACGATGTCGGGGTACTTCTCGCCGAACACCGCGCGAAGCGTATTGATCGTCCGGGCGCGGACCTGGTCGACCTCCGCCGTATAGACGGGAAGATCGTCATCAATCCGGCGGTTAACCAGCTCCTCCACACGCGCGAGGGCCTCCTCCGAGAGCGCCGTGTTGTGCGAGAAATCGAAGCGCGTCTTCTCCGCGTCCACCAGCGACCCTTTCTGCTGGACGTGGTCGCCGAGAACTTCGCGGAGTGCCCAATTGAGCAGATGCGTGACGGTATGGTTCTTCATCGTGTCGCGACGAACCGTGGACACCTGCATCTCACACGATTGACCGCCTTCGATATGACCCTTCGTGACGCACCCGCCATGCAGAACGTATTCGCCGCGCCGGACGACGCAGGTGATCTCGACCTCACCGGTCTGCGTGCGCACCGTCCCCGTGTCTGAAACCTGACCGCCCTGTTCGGCGTAGAAGCAGGTCCGATCGAACTGCAATCTGACATCCGTGCCTTCGCTCGCGCGGCCGAGTGCTGCGTCCGCCCGTCCGAGCCATGCGACAAGACTTCGAATGGTCGCTCTGCAGCAGAGGGATGGACCGTATTTGGGCGAATCGTCGACGGTTCCCAGCCTGGGCAGGTCCTCCGGTGCCAGTTCGCCAAACGGTTCGTCCGCGCACCGCCCCCCCGCTCGCGCCCGCTCGCGCGCCGCCTGCATCAACCGCTCGTATGCGTCGCCGTCGACCGTCAGACCCTGTTCTTCGGCCATCAATTGAGTCAGATCGATTGGAAAACCGAAGGTGTCATGCAGGCGAAAGGCGTCCTCGCCGCTGATCCGGGCCAACGCCTGCTTTCGAGCTTCGTCCGCCGCTTTCTCGAACAAGGCGATGCCCCGATCGAGCGTCTTACCGAAAGAACGCTCCTCGTCGCGGAGGATTTCGGCGATGCATTCGGGATCCTGCCTCAATTCGGGAAACGCCGCGCCCATTGTGTCTACAACGACCGGGACTATTTCGTACAGGAACGGCTTGTCCACGCCGAGGTATTGACGGCCGTAACGGGCCGCCCGGCGCAGGATGCGGCGCAGGACGTAGCCGCGGCCTTCGTTGGAGGGCACGGCGCCGTCGGTCAG
>CAYQDV010000221.1:0-4555 GCA_964416295.1 uncultured Planctomycetaceae bacterium | reverse complement strand
ATACGCCTCGGCCCCCGTCACGCGCTCGATCGCTTCGAAGATCGGCGTGAAGATGTCCGTGTCATAGTTGCTTGTCTTGCCCTGCAGGATCGCCGCGATGCGTTCGAAGCCCATGCCCGTGTCCACGTGTCTTGCCGGAAGGGGCGTCAGCGTCTTGTCGGCCTTGCGGTTGAACTGTATGAAGACCAGGTTCCAGATTTCCATGACGCGCGGATCGCCCGCGTTGACGAGGCCGGCCCCGCTGAAATCCGGCGTCAGATCGATGTGGATTTCGCTGCACGGCCCGCACGGCCCCGTATCACCCATTTCCCAGAAGTTGTCCTTCTTCCCGCCGGCGTGAATGTGCTCGGGATCGATGTCTGTCTCGGACCGCCAGAGTTCGGCAGCTTCGGAATCGGACTCCAAGCCGGACTTCGAATCACCCCCGAAATAGGTCGCATGAAGCCGCCGCTTGTCCAGCCTCCACACGTTGGTCAGCAGGTCCCATGCCCAGCGGATCGCCTCTCGTTTGAAGTAATCGCCGAATGACCAGTTGCCGAGCATCTCGAAGAAAGTGTGGTGATAGGTGTCGTGCCCTACATCGTCGAGGTCGTTGTGCTTTCCTCCGGCCCGAATGCACTTTTGCGTGTTGGCCGCCCGACGATACGACCGCGTGCCCGAGCCGAGAAAGACGTCCTTGAACTGATTCATCCCCGCGTTGGCGAACAACAGAGTCGGATCGTCGTGCGGGACGCACGGGCTGCTCGGTACGAACGTGTGGCCGTGGCGCTCGACGAAGTAGGCGATGAACTGTTGACGTATCTCGCCGGCGGTCCTGGACATGCCGGTCAGGCTACCCGAGAGTCGCCGGTTTGTCACGATTGTGTCGGATGGGTGCGGACTTGATCCAGACGTTCGATGATAATCTGCGGCCGCTGTCCGTCGAACGCCAACTGCCCGCTGAAGTAGAGGTAGTTCGGCTTACCGAGGCCCGCAAACTCGCGCTCCACGAATCGTGCGAGCGACACCGCGCTACGGGGAAACACGGCCTCCAGAGGTTGGCGCGGGCTGCCAAGTTGAAAAGTGATCGCCCCGTCCGGTTGAAAAAACGACCGGGTGATCTCCGCAAACACATGGGCGCCTGTGCCGGCGCGCGCCCGTGCCACGATATCGTGGTAATGCAAGCGGCTGCTGAGGATGTCCTCTCCCATAGCCGCGGCGTGACGGAAGGCCTCAACCTGTCCGGCACGAACCCGAAAGTAGCTCTTCAAGACCCGGTAGTCGCCCCGTCCGCCAAGTCCCCCCCAAATCCCTCGGCCTTCCGCGCGTGCCCACAACTCCGCCTGTTCCATCGCGGCTCGATGGATGCGCGGCGCCCCATACTTGTCGAAACACAGGCTCCACCCTTCGCGAACGAGACGTACGTTATAGTTCTCGCCGTGGACATGGATGTAGCCGAGCAACGCCCCGCAATTGCTCAACTCGACTTCGTCGCCGGGAAACTCGATCTCGACGGCTTCAACGCCATCAAATACGATTTGCCGTGCCCAGAGCAGCGTGCGACGCCCAAAGTCGGTTGTCGGCTTGCTGCCGCCGACGCCGGCGCTCTCCGGATCGACATCCATCAGGCGGACAAGCCGCGGCTTGCCTTCCCATTCAATCTTGATCGTGTCCCCATCCGCGACGGACAGCAGGGGGCACTGCCGCCTGAGTGACATCCGCCGCGCCTCCCTCCCCCGTTTCCCATCCGATCGGACAAGCCGCTTCTCGATCCAGAGGACGCTCAGGCCGCGTGCTGGACGCCGCCCGTGGATCAACGCTGGTGAATCGCTGCTGGCTCGACGTCGTGCCGCTTGCTCGCCCAAGCTATGACCATAGCAAATACGCCGGACCGTTTCAAGTTAAACCGATGGACGACCGGCCCGAGCCGGGCTACGCACCCGAAACGCCCGCCGTTTGCGTCGAGGCGCCGCGCGCAAATCGCCGATAGCACTGAGGATGTGTTGCGCGCCGATCACGTACTCGATGCGCCCGGCACCCTGGCGTGATCTCCCATGGTAAGGGCATCCCACATGACGACAGCAGAACGTCGATTCCAGAAACTCCGAACCTGCGGCATTCTGGCCGGCCTGCTGCTTTGCACCTTCGCCTGGGTGGCGATCCTGACCTTCGACGGCCACGACGCGCCGAACACCGCCGTCTGGCCACCCAACAGCCCCGCCCATAACGCCTGTGGACGCATCGGCGCATCGGCGGCATTTTATCTGTTACGCTATCTAGGCTCCGGCACCTATGCGCTGCTTCTGTTCATGACCGGCGCTGCCGCGGTCCGGATGGTCCGGCCCATCAACGACATCCCCCTGCGGCTCATCGGGGTAGCTCTGATCATCACCGGAACGAGCGCTGCCGTGTCTCTTTATGCCTCCGATGGCAGCGGTGCTCTTGTCGAAGGATGCGGCGGCATCCTCGGCATCGCCGTTGCCATGGTTCTGCGGCACCACTTTTCCGTCTTCGCAACGCCGATCCTCGTCTTCGGGCTACTGGTCGGCGTCCTTCTTGCAGCAGACGATGCGCTGGCCGCGCTCCGATCGGCCATGCGATGGCTCCGCGCCAACGGCTTGACCGGTCTCGCGTCTCTGCGAACGACAGGCCTGCCCGGCCGCGTCCTTCAGCCGGTCCTGATCGGCGCTGGCAACCTGGGGGACACTTCGACAATGGTTGAAGAACTCGAAGCGGACGCCGACGAGACGGAGGAGACCCCGGAGGCTCTAACCGAGGAGGAAGAGGAATCCGAGGACGCGGACGACGACGAATTTGAGAGCGACGAACAGATCGATTCCTCCGCGCCTCCCGAGCGCAAGCTGATCGTCCGGATGTTGGGCCGGAACCGGGTCCGAGGCGACGCGCCGCCGAGTGCCTGGCCCAAGGAGCTGGGCGATTATGTCCTGCCTCCGATCTCGCTGCTCGGAGAGCCTGAGAGCCGCTATACCGAATCACAGGAACAGGTCGTGCGCGAGAAGGCGGCCACACTCGAGCGGACGCTTCACGAATTCCGCATCGACGGTCGCGTGGTCGAGATCGACACCGGCCCCGTCATCACGTTGTTCGAGGTGTCGCTCGCGCCGGGCATCAAGGTCGCCCAGATCAACTCGATCGCCAACGACATCGCGCGCTCCCTGAAGGCTCCAGCCATTCGCGTCGTGGCGACTCTGCCGGGCAAGAACACGATCGGCGTCGAGGTGCCCAACGCCGACAAGGAAACCGTCCGGCTCAAGGAGCTCATGACGCTGGGCGGCGTCAAGCCGACGAAGATGGCCCTGCCGCTCTTTATTGGGAAGGACGCCAGCGGCAACGCCCTGATTTCCGACGTGACCGCCATGCCCCACATGCTCGTCGCCGGCACCACCGGCAGCGGCAAGTCTGTCTGTTTGAACACGCTGGTCATGTCGATCCTCATGACTCAGCGACCGGACCATGTGAAGCTCATCCTGATCGATCCCAAGATGGTCGAGCTCTCGGTCTTCAAGGAAATCCCGCACCTGATGTGCCCGATCGTCACCGACATGCAGCGGGCCGAGATGATCCTTCAGTGGGCGACGACCAAGATGGACGAGCGGTACGAACTGCTTGCCGAAGCCACGGTCAAGGATATCGCTGCCTACAACCGGCTGGGCAAGGAGAATATCTACGAACGTTTCCAGCCCACCACCGATGCCGAAAAACTCAAGATCCCGACGCACCTGCCGTACATCGTCATCATCATCGACGAGTTGGCCGACCTCATGATGACGGCCGGCAAGGAAGTGGAACAGCATCTGAGCCGGCTCGCACAAAAGAGTCGTGCCGTCGGCATCCACCTGATCGTCGCCACGCAGCGGCCGCAGGCAAACGTCGTCACCGGCCTGATCAAGAGCAACCTCCCCTGCCGCATCGCCTTTCGTGTCGCCAGCCGGATGGACTCCCGCATCGTGCTCGACCAGAACGGCGCGGAAGTCCTGATGGGAGCCGGCGACATGCTCTTCCTCCCGCCGGGTTCCGCAAAGCTGATCCGGGCACAAGGAACTTTCATCGAGGACGACGAGCTTCGCGCCATCGTCGCCGACCTGAAGACCAAGGCCGAACCCCAGTTCCATCATGAACTGACCAAGCTGCGACCCGACGCCGGCGAGGGAGGTTCAGACAGGGATCCACTCTTCGACCGAGCGGTCGAGATCATCGTCGAGACGCGGCGCGGCAGTGTCAGTCTGCTGCAGCGCCGGCTCGAGATCGGCTACTCGCGAGCCGCGCGCCTCATCGACCAGATGGCCGAAGCCGGCATCGTCGGTGAGTACAAGGGCAGCCAGGCCCGCGAGGTCCTGATCACACGCAAGGAATGGCAGCAGATCAAGCGTCACCGCGACCGGGACGTCGATGAAGGCGGCTATCAAGCCGACCTGACAGCGGAGGAAGATGACCGTTATGGTACGGCCGATTTACAGGAAGAAGACGAAGCCGAAGACCCTGAAGACGTCGAGACGGATGCCTAGTGAACCGTCAACCCTGAATCTGCGGGCTGCCCAGCGGGAGGGCGAGGCTC
>CAYQDV010000220.1:0-5896 GCA_964416295.1 uncultured Planctomycetaceae bacterium | reverse complement strand
TCTGCTGTCGGGCCATGTCGATCAGCCCGCGCTGGGTCCGGCTGGCCTGTTGTGAACCGACGACCTGGGTCTTTACTTTCATCAACATTTGGTCCGCCGCGAGCAGGGCCTGCCGCTGTGTGGCGTCGGCGGCCTTGAGATCGCCGAACGCCGACAGGCTCCATCGAGACTGGACGCCAGCGCTGGCACGGTGCTGGTCGCTGAAACTGAACGTTTCATCTCGATTGTGGTCGGCCCGGCGCGACCCGCGAAGGATCAGCTCGCGCAGATTGCCATTCGCGACCGGTCGAACCGAGAACGCCCCGGCGGCCGACAAGGGGTTCACGATCAGATTGTTGGGGATGCCGCGGCCCTTGTCGGTGTTGTTGGCGTGGCCCGTGATGCCGCCGTACTGATAGCCGGCCTGAAACTGGGGGCCGAACGCTCCCCACCACGCGGCCCCGCGGTCCGACCCCGCCGCGCTCGCCAGGAGACGCACGCTCGCCAGGTCCGGTCGGCTCTGGACGGCGATCACCAGCAACTCCTTGATGGGGATGTCGTCTCGGACGAGCGTGATCGGCGGGACGGATTTCATGCGCGGGATCAGCGTGACCGTCGGGTCGTCGAGTTGGAGCGTATCCGTCAGGGCGAGGGACGCTTGGTAGAGGGCGTTCATGGACATGGCCAGATCCTGGCGCCGCTCGGCCAGCCGGGCCTCGGCGCGGGATTCATCGGCGGGAACACCGGTGCCGGTCCGGGCGCGGAGCCGGTTGATTCGCAGAAGTTCCTCCGCTTCGGTGACGGCCTGATGCCCGGCGGAAATGCGGGCCTGCGCCAGGACCAGCTCATAGAGCTGGAGGGCTGCTGTGCGGAGCGTCTCCATCCGCGTGGCGCGCTCCTGATGCTTCGAAGCCCGGAGGCGCTTTCTGGAGGCGATGATCTCATAGGCGACGCGGCCGGGGTTGAGGACCCATTGCAGGGCGATCGAGGGCTGGAAGGTGTTGAACCCCACATTGACGATGTTGCCTTCGGTGGCACGGACGCTGCCGTCCACGTGGTCGAAGAGGGCGCTCGGGACCAGGACGGGGAAGGCGCCGCCGACGGTGCTCTCGAGGCGGCCGCGAAGCTGCTGGACGCGGTACTTTGCCAACTTGATGTCTATATTGTCCGCCACGGCGACGCGCACGACGGTCGGAAGGTCGATCGCCATGAGTTCGCGGTACATCGGTGTGACGTCGGAGGGGTTGAGTGACAGCGCTTCGGCGCCGGCCGACGCGACCTCCGGCGCGACGTGCGGCCGTGGGCCGGGCGTTTCCGATTCGGGGGAGAGACAGCCGCCGACAAGGGCGACCATTGCCAGACCGATCACGCTTCTCAAGCGGCTGTCTACGGGGCCGCCGGGGTTTCTTCTGATCATCGTGTCCTCTCGATGTTTCAACGGAATCGGCGTCCAGGCGAGCCGTCGGCGCTCCTCTCGTTTGTCGCCTTACCCTACGACGGCTTGCTCTCGCGGAACAGCGTCGCTTTTATCGCGGCGCCCGGCGCGACCACGCTGTTGGACGAGACGATGACCTGTTCGCCGCCGCTCAGCCCATCGGTCACCTCCGCCCAGATGCCGTCGTCGTAGCCGAGGCTGACGGGGATGGATTTTGCGACGTCCCCGGCGGCGACGAGGACGGACGTCGCCCGCCCGCGGACGCGGATCGCTCGGGACGGCACGACCAGGGCCTCAGCCGTCGTTTTCAGCTTCACGACGACCTGAGCATACATTCCGGGAGACAGACGTCCGTCGTCATTTTCGAGATGCACCTCGGCGCGCATCGTCCGGGTGCGGGGCTTCAGGGCACGGGCGGTCCGGGTGACGGCGGCGTGAATCGGGGGGCCGCCGAGCGCCTTGATTTCGATGTCGACCTCGGTACCCGGATGGACATAGGGAGCGTCCGGCTCGGGGATTTCCAGGGCCAGCCGGATGAAGTCGATCCGCGAAACGCTCAGGAGTGCCGTGGCGGCGCCCTCGGCGGCGGACCGGACGAACGCGCCGGGATCGACCATCCGCTCGGTGATCACGCCATCAAAGGGGGCGCGGATGGTGGCATAACGCATGAGAGTCTTGAGCCGCGCGACGGTCGCGTCGGCCGTGGCCACTTGTGACTCGGCGACTTTCACATCGGCCTCGCCTCGGATAACCCTGGCCCGGGCGATCTTGCGTCCGGCATCGGCGATGGCCAGCTTGCTTCGGGCTTCGTCGAGGTCCTGTTCGGGAATCGCGTTGGCCCGGCGCAATTCTTCCGTGCGACCGAAACTCACATGGCTCAACTCGTGGGCCGCGTCAGCCCGCTGCACCTCAGCCCGCGCGATGTCCAGCAGCGTCTTCGACTGAATGGCTCGGGCTCGCTCGGCGTCCCGCACGGCTTCCGCCCGGCGCAACTCGTCGGCCATCTCCGGCACATCGAGGCTCACAAGCGGATCGTCCTTCCGGACCGCGTCGCCGATGTCGACCTTGACCTCTGAAATATAGCCACTGGTTTTAGCATAGAGATCGGCCTGTTCGCCGGCCAGAAGTGTCGCCGGCATTCGCAGGTTGCGCGTCACCGCGCGGCGCTGCGGCGCGGCCACTTCCACGGACACCGCCTGGCCGGCGGCGGGTTTCGGCGTTGCTCCATCCTCGGCGCCGCTCACGCGCCCGCTCAGATCGGTCGCCGTCATGTTGAAGATCAAGATCGTCGCGATCACGACGACGGTGGCCGTGCCGGAGATCATGGTGAGAAGTCGTTTACCCATTGCGAGGCTCCGATGTGTTCGAATTACAGCGTATTGGCCGGTTCTTACGCATGATCTAGAAACCAGTGGTCGCGGGGGCAGCGATCGCGCCGCGGTCCCGATGAAACATCACATACAGACACGGGACGACGATCAGCGACAGGGCCGTCGCCGCCAGGACGCCGCCGATGATCGTACGGGCCAGCGGGGCGTTGGCCTCACCGCCGGCGAAACCGATCGCCATCGGGATCAGGGCCAGCCAGGTCGTCATCGACGTCATGAGGATCGGCCGAAGTCGAATCCAGGTCGCCTCCTTGATCGCCTGCGTGACCGGCTGCCCCTCACGGAGACGGTGATTGGCGAACTCCACGAGAATGATCGCGTACTCGACGACGATGCCCGTGACCATGATGACCCCCATTAAGACGGGGATATTTAGGTTGGTGCCGGTGGTGTAGAGCAACAGGCCGACACCGATGAAGGCCAGCGGAATGCTCATCAGGATGATCAGCGGCGTCGTGAAGGATCGCAGTTGGGCGACCATGGCGAGATAGACCAGCACAACCGAGATGCAGAGACCGAACAGAAACTCCCGGAACGACGCCCGCATGTTCTGCACTTCGCCGCGGATGCCAAGGGTGTATCCCTTGCCCGCGTAGTCGCCGCCGACGTTGAAGGTCTCCCCGCGGCCGGACGAAAGCGGTTTGAGGCCGAGCACACCGGACGCCTTGATGCGTCGCTCGATTTCGGCGGCGACGCTGCCGACGTCGTAGCCGCTGGCGACATTGGCGAACACGTCGATCGTCCGCGTGATGTTGACGTGGTTGACGACGGACGGGCCGGTCGCGCGGTAGAAGTCCGCGACGTTTCGCAGCGGCACCGGCTGGATGGTTCCGGCTCCCGTAATCGGGATGTTGCGAAGCGTCTCCATCGACTCGATCCCGGCCTCGGTGTATTGGGCGCCGATGAAGTAGTGGTTCTTGTTCTCCGGCGCGATCCAGAAGGCGGGGTTGAACCCGATGCTCGAATTGGTCGCCGTGACGACGTTCTTGATGATGTCCTCCTGAACCAGCCCGAGTTGCGCGGCCTTGACGCGGTCCACATCGATCCCGATCTGCGGATAGTCCATGCGCTGGGCGATCCGAACGTCGATGGCACCGTCGACGCCCGAGGCGATGCGTTTGACGTGGCGACCGATTTCCTCACCGGTGAAGAGATTGCTGCCCTGAATCTGGATGTTGATCGGCGAAGGGAGCCCGAAGTTCAGGGCCGCGGTCATCATCCCGCCGGTGTTGAAGGCGAACTCCACGGCCGGAAACTGCTGCGTCAGTTTCTCCCGCAGCGTGTTGACATAGTCAAACGTATTGGGCATGCCGGCCTTGCCCTTGAGTTGCACGAGCACGAACGCATCCATCGGCCCGGCATTGGGGGTATAGGCCGCCGGCCAGTCCATCAGCACACCGATGTTGGAGATCAGGATGCGCATGTTGGAGTCGGGATATTTCTCGACGCGCGGGAACTCGGGGTCCGGCTTGCCGAGCGTGTCCATGATGACCTGCTCGATCTTGTCGACCGTGGCCTCGGTGTTTTCGATGCGTGTGCCGGACGGATTGCGGACATAGATCGTGAACTGGTTCGAATCCACCTGCGGAAACAACTCGGTCCCGCTCTGCCAGAAGAGCCACCCGGCCATCGCCAGCATCGCGAGGCTTCCCAGGATCACGAGATGCCGGGCGCGGAGGATGCGGTCGAAGCCCTCGTCGAACCATCGCGGCATCCGCAGTCCGGCCGACGCGTCGTCACCGGCGCCGGGACCACTCGTCTTCAGAAATCTGGCGCAGAAGCTCGGGACGACGAACATCGCGACGATATAGCTGGCCGTCACCGCGAAGACGACGGTCACGGCCAGCGGCTGGAAGAGAAAGCGGGCGATGCCGGTCAGGAACACGACCGGGAAAAAGACAACGGCGAAGGTGATGGTGGACACGAACACGGGCAGCGCGACCTCCCGGGTGCCGTCGAGGGCGGCCTGCATCCGGCTCTTGCCCATGTGGAGGTGCCGCGTGATGTTGTCGAGCACGACGATGGACTGGTCGACGAGAATGCCGATCGCCAGGGCCAGCCCGCCGAGGGTCATGCTGTTGATCGTGTCATGGGTGTAGAACAGCCCGATCAGCGCCGCCAGGATCGAGATGGGAATGGCAAAGACGATCACGATCGTCGACCGGAAATCGCGCAGGAAGACCAACACGACGATGCCCGCCAAAACGGCGCCGAGGATCGCCGCCACCCGCAGCCCGCTGATGCTCGTCTTGACGTAGTCAGACTGGTCCATCACGACTTCGAGGGCCATGTCCTTGGCCCGCGGGTCCATCTCGCGGAGCCGTGCGAGGATTTCGGCCAGCTTGCTCCGGATGGCCGCCGTGATCTTGATCGTGTTGGCCCCCGGCTGGCGATAGATGGGGATGTAGGCCTGTCGCCGGCCGTTGATCTTGACGATATTGCTCTGGATTTGGTGGCTGTCCTTGACCTCCCCGATGTCGCGCATGAAGACGGTCGCGCCGTCCTCGGTCTTGACGGGTATGTCGTTGAGTTGGGCAACCTGCGCGGGCATCGCATTCGCCACGATCTGGTAGTCGACGTCGCCGAACTTCGCGTTGCCCGTCGGGATGAAAACGCTCTGCGACTGGAGCGTCCGAACGATGTCCATCGGCGACAGCCCGCGGGCCTCCAACTCCATCGGGGCGACATAGGCCAGTATCCGTCGCAGCACGCCGCCGTAGACCGCCGGCGCGATGACGCCCGAGATGCTCTGCAGCCGGTTGCGCAGCTCGCGGTAGGCGACGTCGTAGAGGTCTTTTTCCGACATGGTTGGGCTGGACACGCTGACCAGACAGAGCGGCACCGACGCCGTCGGGTCGAACGGCATGACCATCGGCGGGATCGTGCCCGGCGGCAGGTAAAACATGTCGCTCATGGCGTACGACGTCACCTGCGACATCGCCGTATCGAAACTGATGTCCTCGCGGAAGAAGTCCTTGACGATGCACACGCCCAGCATCGCCTTGGCTTCCTGGTGCTCGATGCCCACCGACTGGCCGGTCCATCGCTGGAGCCGGCTCATGATGTCGCGCTCCATCACCTCCGGCGGCATGCC
>CAYQDV010000219.1:0-5914 GCA_964416295.1 uncultured Planctomycetaceae bacterium | reverse complement strand
CCTTCAGGACACAGCTCCGGGTCAGCGGCGCGATCACGGCGGCGGCTGTTCTTGTTCTCGGCTGGACGGGCCCGGCTCAAGCGTTCGGCCCGGTCGGCGTCACGTTTCCGGCCAATGAGAACACGCTGGGCGTGGTTCCGCCGGACCCGGATTGCGCCGCGGGTCCGCAGTCGGTAATCAGTACGGTCAACGTGAACATGGCGATCTGGGACAAAAACGGTGTGCCCTGTTTGCGGCGGAACTGGACGAGTTCTTCGATGAGTTGCGCGCCCAGGACAGCATCCAGTTCAATTTCGTCTTCGACCCCCGGATCGTGTACGACCAGTACCTCGAGAAATTCATCCTCATCGTGCTGGCCAATGAACGAGACGATCAGGGCGTTTTTACGGACTCGTTTCTCTTGATGGCCGTGTCCACTTCGCGCAATCCGACCGGTGACAATCAGCAGGCCGGGCAACGGGACTGGATGAAATTCTCGTTCAAGATCGACACGACCTCGAACTGGGCGGATTACCCGGCCATCGGCATGGACGAAGACAGGATCTACATCAACTACAACATGTTCCCGAAGCAGGCCGGCGGCGTCTTCTCCCGGATGCACCAGATCGACAAGACACCTCTTCAGGACCCGATCAATCCGCCTCCAAACCTGCCTGCCCGCTTCTTCGACAATATCGCCACGGCCGATGGCGGTGCGGCCTTTACGATCCAGCCCGCACATTCTTTTGGCACCACCCAGACCGAGTGGTTCGTCAGCATCAACGGTTCCTTCGTCGAGGACGATCAGGTGTTCCTCTACGCCCGCGACGGCGGCGACAGCCCGAATAACTTTCCGCTGTTCGCCGTGACGGTGCCGCCCTATCGGGCGCCTGCCGGAAGCGGCCGGCAGCTCGGCGGCGCCGATCTTCAAACCGTGTCCGGTCGTTTCAACAACAACGCCGTGTGGCGTGACAACTCCCTCTGGTGCGCTCACACCATCAAGGGCCAGAACGGAACGGTCGTCCGCTGGTACGAGTTCGACACCTCGTCATTCCCGAACGATCCCGTGCTGGTGCAATCCGGCGACGTCACGGAAGGGCCGGAAGGCATCGGCGGAATCGTCGACAACTTCATGCCGGCCATCATGGTCAACCCGGCGGGCGATATGCTGGTCTCCTACACCTGCGCCGGCCCCAACCTGTTCCCATCGATCTGCTACGCCCACCGCTTCAAGGACGATTCGCTCGGCACGACGCGAGCGCCGACGCTGGTCGTGCCGGGGCAGTTCACCTACATCGGATTTGGCGGCGGCGTCGAGCGGTGGGGCGACTACAGCGGCCTCGCTCTGGATCCGGCCGACGAGTCCACCTTTTGGATATTCCACGAAGTCGCCAACTCGGCCGGAAACTGGCGGACCTGGTTCGGCAGCGCCACCCTGACCGTGGCGGGCGGGGGCGGCGGGCCTCCCGGTCCACCCGTGCCCAGCGCCGTCATCATGGAACGTCCCAACCAGTTTGAGAACTTCGTGACCGGCACGACCGAGCGGATCACGTGGTCCGCCTTTGGCACGCCGGAGGCCCCGGTCAAACTGCTGCTCTTCCGTGGCGACCAACTGGTCGGCGAAATCCAGACGAACCTGCCCGCATCGCAGCAAGCGTATGACTGGACCGTCGGAAACCCGGCCGGCAACGATGTTCCCCTCGCCGCGGGCGAACTCTACCGAATCCGCGTTGCCGCGGTGAACGACCCCGGCATCTTCGATGACAGTAATGCGTTCTTCCGCATCACCCCGAAGGTCCTGATCGACGCGGGTGTGTTCGACTCCGCCGGTGCCCTACAGACTGAGGCCGAGTTCGTCCCAGGCGAAGCAGTCCAGCTCAACGCGATGGCGACCGAGGGTCTCGCACCCTACTTTTTCAAGTGGACCCCGCAAAGCTTCCTCGACAATCCGAACAGTGCGAATCCCGTCGCCCTGCCGTTACGGACTGTTACCTATACCGTCACCGTCCGTGACAGCACGGGCAATGAGTCCGATCCGGTCGATGTAACCCTGACCGCGGGCAACCCGTTGCGTGTCGATGCTGGCGCCAGCCAGTTGTTCCCGGCCGGCGGAAACGTCATCATCGAAGGGTCCGTCAGCGGCGGCACACCACCCTACACGATCGAGTGGTTCGACTGCGACCCCGGGATATGCGCCAACCCCCCCGTGGCGGACACCATTCAGCCGTTCGTCTCCCCGGCGGCCGCGACCATCTTTTTCCTTCGCGTCACCGACGCGGCGGGCGACGTCCTCATGGACAGCGTGCTGGTCGAACCAGGCTTCAACGTCGGTCTCGAGAACGATCCCGGAAATGGCGGTGCCATAGTCCGCTCCCCCATCCAGTCGCTCTACCGCTTCACAGATGAGGTGGCCTATACGGCCAGTCCGAATCCGGGCTTCGTTTTCGATCACTGGGACGGAGATGCGTCCGGGACGGCCAACCCGGTCACGGTCGCCTTCCCGAACGACAACCTGACGGTCCGAGCCGTCTATCGAGCGGATACCTCTGCCGCGACACCAGACAGCACCGGTCCGCTGCCGCTTCCCACTGGCAACTGCGGTCCCGGCATGGCTGGCGGCTTTATGGTGGCCGGGCTTTGCCTGCTGTTCATACGGCAGCGCCGGCGCGTACGCCGCTGACCCCAGCCGAACAGCCGTCCATCATCTCGCAGCGTACGCCGTTCGTGACACTTGCGGCGGGCTTTGCGCAGACCCGATCCGAACCGTAACCGTGACCGTCAGAGAGAGCGGGCGACTTGCACCCGCCTCGACGGTTGATCATCGACGGCGCGACGACTACCGTGTGGTCATGCGGATCATTTCCAACGGCATCGACCTGATCGAGTGCCGCCGTATCGAACAGGTGTGGCGTCGGCACCCCGACCGGTTTCTGGCGAGAATCCTGACTGTCAATGAGCAGGCGTACTGCCTGCGGCGCAAGAACCCCGTTCCGAGCATCGCAGGCCGCTTCGCCGCCAAGGAGGCCGTGCTCAAAGTGCTCGGCACCGGGTGGCGGGGAGCGATTGCGTGGACCGACATGGAGGTCACCAACAACGCCGCCGGCCAACCGACTCTCGCGCTGACCGGAGCGTGTCAAGACATTGCAGCCGGCCTCGGCATCGCGCAAATTCTGATCTCCGTGACGCACACAGAGCACTACGCCGCGGCGAGCGCGATCGGGATCGGCTCCTGAGGCCACCGCCAGGGAAACCGGTACGGCGGATCCACCAGACTCGAACAGTCTTGAATTCGCTCCTTCGGCTCGGCTATTGACAAAATGTTCGCAAGGCGTGATAATCACGGTCTGGGTGTGGTATTGACCGGAGAGCATCGTTCGTCCTGTCCGGTCGCGATCGCAAGGCGGCGCTCACTCGTGCGAGCCTTGCCGTTCGGCGTCGGCCGCATCGGAACCGGCCGATTCCTGTCTATCCGCGGCGGCGCATTCGCGATCGTGCGAATCACGCCGGGCAAGGTGGAGTGAAGACCATGAACACATTCGATCCGTCCAGAGAAGCCGGTTTCATCAATCTTCCGCCTGATGCAGTCGTCCGGCGTCCGGCGTTCACCCTGATCGAGCTGCTGGTCGTCATTGCCATCATCGCGTTGTTGATCAGCATCCTGCTGCCTGCCTTGGGGGCGGCCAAGGCGGAAGGGCAAAAGGCCAAGTGCCAGGCCAACCTGCATGACTTTGCCACGGCGAGTCGGGCCTATTCGATCGATGACGAGTTGGACTTCGTCTTGGCGGTACCGTCATACTACGGCATCGATCCCAACAACTACGATGGCTTCTACGACTGGGGCGGCATGACCGGCTCCGATGACGAGATCAATGGCGGCGGTGAATGGAACTGGGGTCCCCAGAGCCGGCGGACCGGCGATGTGCGGCCGATGAACACATTCATGTACGGTCGTGGGGCCATCAGCCGAAGCAGCGAGACGGGCCTGGAGCAGCACATGTGCCCCGGCGACTTCGGTTGGGTGGACGCGCCGTTTTATGCAACCGGGAGTTGGGCGGCGGAGTGGAAGACACGGCCGTTCTGGAAGTCGGTCGGCACAAGCTATCGCGCGAATTGTGCCCGAGCGGGAGGAGGCGGCACCATCTGGTCGATGTCCACCTACTTCCGGCCGGAAAGCAAGATCGAGGCCGTCTCTGATACCATTCTTTACATGGAAAGCATCATGTGGTTGGCGCGGTGGAACACGGACACACAGCAGGGGCCGGGCAATGGCGCGAGCCTGCCCGGCTGGCACCGCAAGCTGGCCCGCTACAACGTCGCGTTCGTCGATGGTCATACATCGTCCGTCAAACTGGACCGGCTCGGATTGGACCCCGAGCCGCCGCAAGACGTCGACCCGGGATTCGCACAACTTTGGACCCGGGGTCCGGGGCCCGAGCGCTGGCGGATGGATACGCGGCGCCAACCCTTGATCCAGACCCTTCCATAGCAGGCAACAGCCATGGCTTCATCACGCGGCGGTGCACGAATTCCGGTCAAGCTCGCTCTGGCGGCGTGTGGAGCGGCCGCTGCGATCGGGATATCAGTTTATGTCGGTTTCTTTCGAAGTCAACCGACGGTCGACACGTCGGCGACCGTCCTGCTCCATTGCTCAAAGTGCGGCGAACAGTTCGAGATGCCATGGAACCGGTATCACACGCTCGCGCCCAAGGGTACGGATATCTCCGGCGGACTGACCTGTTCCAAATGCGGTGCCGAATCCGCTGCATCCCGGATAAACCGACCGTCGAACCGCGTCCTGACTCCAAACGACTATAAGTTGTGGAAAAAGGAGTCCCTGACACTGGACGACCTCCGGCGCGAGAAAAGCGGCGAAGAGGCCGAGGACGAAGAGGACTATGAACCCGAACCCAAGAAGGAGCCACCCAAGTTCAGCCCCAGTTGAATCGGGCTGTGGATGCCCGCCACGCGCCGATCGTGGCAGGTCTTGAATGCGGAGAATGAGCGACGTCCTGGTCCACAGACGTCGCCGATTCTGCAGAGCCTACGTTCATCGGAGTGCAAATCATGGTTGCGTCAAACCCAACGCTGGAATCGGAGGGCAGACGCCGTCATCCGGAGCAGGCCGGCCAGGCGCACGCGTTCACGCTAATCGAATTGCTGGTCGTCATCTCAATCATCGCCCTGCTAATCTCGATCCTCCTGCCGGCGCTGGCTCGTGCCCGCGAATTGGGCAAGGTCGCCAAGTGTCAGGCTCACCTCCAGGGATTGGGCCAAGCCGGCACCATGTACATGAGCGACCTGGAATATGTGGCCACACCCGTGATCCCGTGGTACAGGTTTCCGGCCCACGGCGGCACCTCCAGCAGTCCGGGCGGGATATACGGCATCACGCTCTTTTCGCCTTGGGTCTTCGGCGGCTTTGCGGCACCGGATCCGGATCCGGTTTGGGCCTCGTACAACGTGGACAGCACGCTGTACCCGGCGCAGGTGCGAGCGCTGAATAAATACGTCGCACCGGACGCGGAGGGCCGAAATGTTCAGATCGATGTCTACAAGTGTCCCGGCGATCGGACGCACACGACGTCCATCATCGGCCAGCCCGGCAGCCTCCTCGACGAAGAAGTCCGGACGTCCTGGCAGGCCAACGGCAGCAGCTACACGCTGAACACCCGATTCATGCAGGGATACACGTGGCAATCCGGCGGCAACTTCGGATTGTTTGGTGTGGATCGATTTGCAGAGCGGATTGCCCGGCACATGATCGGCGGGGATGCCGCAAGATTTGTCATGTGGGACGAACAGGGCCTCTACAGCGCCACCTATCGGGCCGGCCCGACACTCCAGGAGTCGCTCGCCGCGCCCCGCAGGCTCGGCAGGGAGCCCGGGAGCTCCGAGGGTGGGGCCGGGGCTTCCGGCCGTCGCACCCCGGTTTGCC
>CAYQDV010000218.1:0-5920 GCA_964416295.1 uncultured Planctomycetaceae bacterium | reverse complement strand
CCAGGCCACGGGGAATCGATCCGCATCGGTACGTTCAACGCACAGTTCCTGCCGGATAGCGATCACGACGAGTCGCGATCGGCCCGGATCGCACACCGAATCCTAGATAGCCGTCTTGACGGTGTGCTCGGAGTCGCCATCTCCAACGTCGGAGCCTTCGTGGCGTTGCTGCTGGCGCCGTAGGGCGGGCTGGAAGCCGGTGGCGACATCGCTTGCGTCCGTTGTGGGCGGTGGTGCCCGCCCGGATTCCGTCCAGGCTGCTGACCGGTCGGGTCAGCGGCTACGTCGCCCTGTTCCACGGCGAGGATGACACGCAGGTTCGCTGGGTCGTGATGCCGGTTGACCTGGGCCTCGAACCCGGTCCGGAAAGCCTGGGTTCGAACGATCGGGAAGACGATCAGGCGGCGTGAGGGGGAGGACCGGCCGACCGGAGCGGAACTGCCGGCCAACCGAGTGGTCGTTTCGACGCGGGTGGCTAGAAGCCGTTGACACAAGTGTGTTCGCGCGTTCGCCGAACGCAAATAGACCACCTGGCCGGTTCGGATGCGGCGCTGCAGCGACATCAACGGTGTTCAGACGCCTGTCCGGCTCAGGTGAACCAGCGCCCGGCGGAGCTGCTGCAACGCCCGCGCGGAGAGCATCTGTACGGCGGCGGTCGAGCGCCCCATCAACTCGGCGACGTGGACCAGCGGACAGCCCTTGAGAAAGCGAAGTTCGAGGACCCGCCGGTGATCCTCCGAGAGGCCGGCCAGCGCGGCCATGAGGAGAGCCGACGCCTCGTCACGCGCCACGATTCGACTCGGCGTCAGCGTATCGAGGGCCACTCTGGCGGCCAGCCAATCGTGGCCGGACGGTGTCGGCACCGGAGGCACCTCGCGCTTGACGTCGCGTGCGGCGGCGTGGTAGTAGCGGTGGGCATCGACCAGCTTTGATTCGAGGATGCGCCTCAGCCAACGAAAAAAGGCGTCTTCGCCGCGATCCTGGAGTTCACCGATGCGTTGGATGGCGTCGGTGTAGACCTGCTGGAGCACGTCCTCCGGCTCGATCTTGGCATGGAGCGCCGGGCTGATTCGCCGGTACGCAATCGCGCGCAGACGCGCATGGTGAACCATGATCAGTTTCTGGACCGCCAGAACGTCGCCTCGAACGGCGCGGTTGATCCACTCTCGTGATGTCGGATCGGAGACCATGGATGACACCGATTATAACCGCCGTCGCCGGCGGATGGTGAGGGGCCGCCGGTCCGGGAACGCCGACACGAGTCGGGACGTCTGTCATTGGATAGGCCGGTCGGCTATACTGAAGATGCAATTGTCGCGGGTGGTTCTGGCCACGCCGCATCGAGAAGCACTACATGTCCGCCGAGGCTGAATCATCTGAGAATGAACGCGATCGCCGGGTTGGCGAAGCGCTCGACGCCTACCTGGAGGCATTGCAACGCGGCGAGACGATCGAAACGGGGCGCTGGATCGCCCGATATCCGGACCTGGCAGAAGAACTGTCCGGTTGCCTCGAAGCGCTTGAGCTGATGCGCGGTGCGGTGTCGGGGCAACCGGATCGCTCAGGTGCGGGGACCGCCAAGGGCGCCGTAGGCGAAGGTCAGGGGCCACCGGGCCGACCGCCCGGTGCACTGCCGAGACTGCACGGCTACGCCGTGGTCGAAGAGATCGGGCGCGGGGGGATGGGCGTCGTCTATAAGGCGCTCCAGTTGGCGACGAAGCGGATCGTGGCGCTGAAGTTCCTCGCCGAGGGCATGCAGGCCTCACCCAACGCCCGGCGCCGTTTCGAGCGTGAAATCGAGCTGGCCGCGGCACTCGATCACCCCGGCATCGTCCGTGTCCTGGAAAGCGGCGAGGAGGACGGCCGGGCGTACTGTGCGATGGAGTTTGTCGACGGAATGGGGTTGCCGGCGTTCATCGCCGGCGATTCGCTCGGTGTGACGGACAAGCTGACGCTGTTCTGCCAGATTGCCGAAGCGGTTCAATATGCCCACCATCGAGCCGTCATTCATCGCGACCTGAAGCCGGGCAACATCCTGGTCGACGCGAGCGGCCGCGCGCGGATTCTCGATTTCGGGTTGGCGCGATTCGCCGACGAGGCGTCGGTTCCGAACGGTGCCGTGTCCGGCATGACGCGGAGCGGACAACTACTGGGTACGCTTCCGTACCTCTCGCCAGAGCAGGCCGGCGGTCACGGCCCTGATATCGACGTTCGCAGTGATTTGTACGCACTGGGAGTGATTCTCTATGAGATGTTGACCGGTCACCCTCCCTATGACACCGGCGGAAACCTGGCCGATGTCCTGCACAACATCTGCCACGCCGTTCCGTCCCGACCTTCTCACTTCTGCCACGAGATCAAGTCGGATTTGGACGCGATCGTACTCAAGGCACTGGAGAAACCGAAAGACAAGCGTTACCAGTCGGCCGCGGCGATGGCCGAGGACGTTCGTTGCTACCTCCGCGGCGAGCCGGTCGAGGCCAACCGAACGACGCGATTCTATGTGCTGCGCAAGGTGTACGCGCGCCACCGGCGACAGGTCCAACTTGCCGCGGCCGCCGTGATGTTCCTGCTGGTCGCCTCGGTCGCCATCCTCGGTCTATACGTTCAGGTCCGCCGTGAAAGCCATCGACTCCAGGAACAATTGCACGTCAACCGGCTCCGGCGGGCGGCGGCTCACCTGGCGGCCGGACACGATAAGCTCGCCGAGGACCTGATGCGGCGGGCCTACGCCGAGAATCCCGACCGGCGGGCTTACTGGTCACTTCTGAGTTACTACACGCGCAACCCGCTCGCGGCGGCGGTGGGGTCGCTCGGCTGGATCACGTGCGTCGCCTATTCTCCGGACGGCCGGTATGTGGTACGCGGCGATCTTGACGGCACGCTGGCGGTCTGCGACGCGAAGACTCACGCGGCACTCGAGACGATCCGCGCCCACGACGGCGGTATTCGGGATGCCGTCTTCGCCGCCGATGGAGCACTGCTGATAACCGGCGGAGCGGACGGGCTGCTGCGATTCTGGCGAAGGGATTCGTGGCGCCCAGCGGGCTTCCGTCGGGCCCATCCGGGCGGCGTGGCGGGGCTACGGTGCGCCAAGGGATGCGATCGGCTGCTCTCGGTCGGAAGCGATGGCAAGGTACTGCTCTGGGACCTGTCCTCGGCGGAAGTCCCTGTTCTCATCGCGACGCACGAGAGCAATCCGGCCAATCCGGCGGCGGACCTCGCGCCTGATGGCAACAGCGTGGCCCTGACGGCGTCCGGGACTATGGTCGAGATTGAAGAGGCGCTCTCCGGTCGTGTGCGCACCGTTCTGTCAGGATTCGGACGACCGATCGAGACCGTTCGGTTCAGTTCAGACGGGCGCCGGATCGCGGTCTGGAGCTTCGGGGAGGTTTCCCTGTGGGACGTATCCAACGGAACGCGGCTCTGGAGCGACGACGCCGGTCTGTCTGAGCCGCGTCCGACCTCGCTCTGGGATTTCCCACCGGATGCGGCGGACGCGCCGGACAAGCCGCATGTCTGCTGGAGACCGTCCCTCGACTTTTCGAGCGATGGGGCCTTGTTGGTTCTGGCCGGTTGGGGAGCGACCGTGCGGATATGGGACGTTCAACAGGGTCGCCGGTTGGGCGACCTGCGGGCGCATGGGACGGCCGTCTACGACGTCGCCTTTGAGCCATACTCGCGCCGCCTTGCAGCGGGCAGCATCGGGGAGCTGCGCGTCTGGGATCTGGCCCACTACCCGGGCGTTCTGACGTGGCCGCAGCAGCGCGATGTCGAGCGGACGTGCGTGGCGATCGCCGGGACGTCCGGCACAATGGCGTGGGGTGGCGCCTCGGACGGATCGGTCCACGTGATCGACCTTGCATCACCCGGTCAGGTCCATCAATGGAAGGCTCACGATCGCGCGATCGCGGCGCTGGCCTTCGATCGTGAGGGGCGGCGACTCGCGACCTCGGACCGAGATGGACGCCTGGCGATTTGGAATGTCGACGCCCGCCGCCTTCTCCAATCCTGGCAGACGGGCCGGACGTTCGTTCGGGCACTCGCCTTTTCGCCCGCGGGCGACAGGCTCGCTTCGGGTTCCCATGCCGGCAGGCTGGATGTCTGGCGATGCAGCGACGGATCGCGGGTGCAAACGTGGCGGGCACATGCCGGCCTGATTCTTGCCTTGGCTTTCTCACCCACCGGTGATCGGCTCGTCACCGGTGGCACGGACTGGTATGCGAAGTTTTGGGAACTCGGCCGACCCAATGCAGTCGGCACGTGGCGCCATGGCGAGTGGGTGAATGCTGTAGCATTCTCACCCGACGGCCATCGCGTGGCGACCGGTGGAGCCGATCTCCGGATTCGCGTGGGCCGCCCGGCCGAGCGGCCCGACGTCTGGCCGCAGCAGGCCCATGCCCACTGGATCAACGCCGTGGCGTTCCTCGACGGCGGGCGGGTTCTCGTCTCGGGCGGCAACGATGCGGCGCTGCGGTTCTGGGACGCTCAGGACGGGAGCGATCTGGCCACGCTGCCCAGTCCGGGCGGCGCGGTGCAGACGCTGGCGGCCACGGAAGGCGGTCGCTGGCTGGCCGTCGGCGCCGCCGAAGCCGTCCAACTGATCGACGTGGGGGCTGCCGCAGAGCGCGTTCGACGCATCGGCTCTCCCACCGGCCGCTGATCCCTGGCTCCATCGCTTGGCAATCATCGCTCCTTGGTCGGGAACAGCCGGATGCACTTGCCGCGATTGCCCCGTTTTTCCGCGTTGTGTGCGGTGCCACCTTTACGGTCTACAAGGTAGGAGCACTCGGTGCGGGATCGGCCAACAGCCGAATGGCTGATTTCACACAACGGGCTGCCACGCGAGACGAGGGAGAAGGGTCGGGAGTCGTCGGCGGGTTCTTATCCGATGGCCTTCGTTCACGAAAGGAGTGCGTTCCATGTGCCATCTCTCTCACAACAGATCAAATCACTGTGGAATCCTGTCTTGCTTCGCCATCGCCGGGCCGAGGTCTGCGCAGACCGGTCTGGTCCGCGCCCGGCTGTTGGGCCTCGTGGTGTTGTCGGTCACTGCGGCCGCATCGCAGCCGGCGCGGGCGGCCACATGGGTCAAAGGGCTGGTGCCGGATTGGAATCAGCCCTATTGGCACGGGGCGAATGGTCCCAACGGCGGACCGGTCGGCGGACCGGCGGGACCATGGCGGGCGTGGTGTACACCGACATCGGCGGCCACCCTCCTGGGCTATTGGGAGGACAAACGCGGCCACGCCCTGTCGGACGGGGCGGTCGCACCGGCCAGCGGAGTCGCGTGGCCGAACTGGCCGGCCTGGCAGGATTACCAGGCCAATGGGTTCAATCGCGGTGGCGTTCCAGCGGGAACGGCGGACGACCTCGGCTGGTATATGGACACCAATCGGCTTGGCGACGCGGCGTTCGGGAATCCAGCCCACACCGGAACGTATTTGAAAGACATTTCCGGCTTCAACGCATCCGGAGCGTGGGCTGGGCTGAACCGGTTCTTCGCCCTCCGCGGGGCGAGCGCGGTCGGTTTTCGTCCGCGGACCCAGGGTCTCGGCTACGCCGACCCGGGGCTGCCGCTGCTTGCGCAGGCCCAGGCCTGGACCCAGATTCAAAAGCAAATCAACGCAGATCGGCCGCTGATGGTCGCCTTCATGTACTGGGTTCTGAACCCGCCCATGGGCAACAGTGCGGACGCCTCACCGGAAGGCTCCCTGGGCTGGACGTACCACACCTTCGCTCCGTGGAACAACCAGGGTGACGTGTGGGGCAACGGCGAGGTGTGGAACGACTATGACGTGACCGGATTGGCCCTCGGACACGTCGTCACCGCGGTCGGCTTCATCCCGCGCAACACCCCCGACGACATCCTGGGCAACACCGACTGGGTGATCGTCCATGACAACGTCGGGCAAACGGC
>CAYQDV010000217.1:0-5923 GCA_964416295.1 uncultured Planctomycetaceae bacterium | reverse complement strand
TGGACGCCCCGATTATCAATCTCACTGAGCGCGTCTTGCGTGCCGGTCGGGGCGGCAACGGCGGACCGGCTGGAGCACCAGGCGGTGACGGCGGCGACGCTGTTATTCATGGCCAGTTGACGGGGGTTTCGGTCGTGGTGGGCGGAGACGGCGGCCGCGGTGGTCCGGGTGTCACCGGATCGCCCACGGTCCCGGGGGGAGCCGGCGGAGTAGGCGGGGATGGCGGAGACGGCGCGGTGTTGGAGTACGAACCTCCGCCTGGTGCGCCAAACCCGAACGCTCATGCCCCAGGCACGCCGGGCACACCGGGGGGAGCCGGCTCAGAGGATACAGGTGCCGGCGGGCAAGACGGTGCGGATGCACCTGAAGGCACCTGCGCATCCGGTGGCAACGGATCGAACGGCGTCGCCGGAGATGGGGGAGACGGCGGTGATGGAGGACCGGGCGGCGCAGGTAAGCCCGGCGGCATTGGCGGTGCCGGCGGTCGAGGGGGTGTAGGTACCGGCGGAAGTGGCGGCAAGGGCGGCAATGGCGGCGACTGCTGTCCGGACGGTGCCGGCCCGGTTGGTGGAAATGGTGGCAACGGCGGTAATGGGGACGGCGGGCGCGGCGGGCGCGGCGGTATGGGGGGTGAAGGCCTTCTGAGTTCACCGGGTGGCAACGGAGGCAACGGAGGTAACGGAGGATCAGGACATGCCGGAAGTGGCGGCAAAGGTGGAAACGGAGGGTTCGGAATGCCTATGGGCTCACCCGGTGCTCCCGGAGGCCCTGCGGGTGCACCTAAGGCTGGGCCGGGTGGTGTCGGCGGCCAAGGCGGAGCCGGAACCCCGGCAGGTCTGCAAGGAGGCGCGGGCGGAGCCGGTGGTACAGCTGACGGCTCGGGCGGCACGGCCGGTGCCCACGGAGGGGGCTGTCCGGCGCAGTAAAGTTGCCTGTGAGCCGGTCATGAGTCGCGCACAGTCAGACTGCACGGCCCTTCCCCACTTGGGCCGCGCGGGCATTGTCCTTTGATTTCCCTTCGTTAGGTACATGACGACCGGCCTCGCGATTTCCCGCTGATCGCGGCAAGGCATACAATGCGCCCATGGATTCTGAGCTGGCCGAACTGACGCGGCATCTGGGCCGCCTGGCGACGCACTATGACGTCACCAGCGAGTGGCCGGAGAAATCGCTGGCACACCTGACCGCGGCCGGGGCCTGGAGATGGGCCATTCCGAAGACCCACGGGGGCTACGAACTCGATCCCGTCAGCCAGCTTCGGGCCTACGAGGCCGTCGCTGCCGGCTCTATGGCGAGCCTGTTGATTCTCACGCAACGCGACCGGGCCTGTGAGTTCATCGCCGCTGGCAGTGACGAGGGCCTGCGGGACGAACTCCTGCCGCAACTGCGCGATCACGAGTTCTTGACAAGCGTTGGAATCAGCCAGATCGGCACCGGTCAGCGCTCCGGACGACCCGCGCTCGCCGCTCGGGAAAAAGAGGGTGGATTTCTGCTCCGCGGTTTCATGCCGTGGGTCACGTCCGCGACGCAGTGCCGTTTCGTTGTGGCCGGAGCCGTGCTGCCCGACGATCGTCAGATCCTCGGGCTTTTGTGGACCGATCGGCCCGGGGTCGTTGTGGATCCGCCGATCAAGCTCATGGCCCTGGAATGCACCCAGACGGCGGAAATCCACTGTCGAGACGTCTTCTTGGAAGACCGGTACGTCCTGCGCGGACCGGAGGAGCGGGTTCTCTCATCGCGTTCAGCCGTCAAGCCCTTGGTCGTCGCCGTGGCCGGGATCGGCCACGCCTCGGCCCTGTTGCGCATCGTTTTGACGCACGCGTCGAAGACCACGGGTCGTCTGAACGAGCTGGCCGAGGAGCTTGCGGCGCGATACGACGCCGTCAGAGAAAGGATCTACAAGTACGCCGATACTCTCAACCGACCCGACGCGGGCGTTCCGAAGACCGAGCTCCGCGTCGCGGTCAACGATCTCCTCGTCCGCCTCGCCGTGGCGACCCTGACGTATGCCCGGGGTTCCGGTCTCATCCGCCAGCGCGACGCCCAGCGGCTGGTCCGCGAGGCGTTCTTCTTCCTCGTCTGGTCCGCCAGCAAACAGGTCCGCGTCGAAACACTCGCCCGCCTGCTCGACGATCCTTCACCGGTCGAACGCGCGATGCCCTCCGACTGATCTGCCCCGTCAGCGCGCCGAGCTGTGCACAGCGATCCGGCTCTGGCGGGCCGGCACCGGCCTCCGTGTCAGACCTTCGCCTCTGCTTGGACCAGGAGTGGCGGGCGACGACGACGACGACGTTTCTTGGGCGCTCCGGGAATCCGGACTTCCGGCTTGCGCGGCTCGGCTGCCGCGGCGCGTTCCAGCGCCTCCGCAGAACTCCGAGCGAACAGATCGGCCTGCACTTCCTTCCAGAGGCCCTCCGCCCTGTTGAACACGCCGCCTGAGACCATGATATTCATGGTCGGACATGGGCCGACCTCACGAAGCCGGTCGATCAGCTTGCGGATCCCGGGCGCGTCAGTCGGCTTGGCCCCGAAAATCAGAAGTATGTAGGGCTGAAGGCGTCCGACCAACGACAGGATTTCGTCGTCCGGCACGCCGCCGCCCAGCAGAAAGACATCCCAGCCCTCGGCCTCGAACAAATCGGCGCACACCTGTGCCGCCAACTCCTCTGGTTCGTCGTTCGCGCAGGTGATCAGTATCCGCTTACCGATCGGGCCGCAACGTTCGAGGTTCGGCTGGAGATGATCCGCCACCGCACGATTGACCCGCGTCGCCAGATGCTCCGTGGCCTGGTCGATTCGATCCTCTCGGTAGAACCGATCCACACGCTCGATGGCAGGCCAGAGCAACTCGTTGTACAACGACCGAGCCGAGACGCCCTGCTCGATCGCACTCCGCACCAACGTCCGGCATTGCGCACGCCGTCCTTCCATCAGAGGACTCATATACTGCTCCAAGAGATCCGTCATTTCCATACCGGTTTGCTCCGTCGCCGTCGGATTCGTCGCCGCCTGTGGCCTGACTCGCGGGGATGCCATCCTGACAACTCACGCGGACTCCGACATGCCCAAAGGATTGACCCCAACCTCCGGCCGGGCTGTACCAGGCGCTTTCCGCCGTCTCGTTGTCCGTGCCCAGTCTCCAAGAGACGCTCCAACAGGCACAGAATGTGAAGATAGATAAGTTGCATAATATAGCAAAGATAGGATCGGCCCGTCCGTGCGAGAAACTTGAGCGAACCGGCGGCATTTGCCTGATGTGCGGCAATAGCGGCGCGTACCCAAGCCTCAAGGCTATAACATGCTGTATGGCATGGAGTTAACGAAGAAGTCCAAGCGGGCTGGTGCCGCGTTCCCCCGACGGATGCCGCGCGATAGGCAATGCGCGGTCACCCTTATCGGTCAAACCAGTGCCAGGCGCCCCGTGATGCGGACCGCGCACACTACCTGGGGCGGATCTGCGAGGGGGCCGTTGTTGTCGGAGATCTGACCGCCTGGGAAGTCGACGGCTGCGCGGTCACGGGCAGAATGGTGGCCGGATCGCGCGGGGGGCCAAGATCGACGCGCACAACCCGCCAAGGTCCACCCGCCGATTGCAGCAGCCTGACATCGATCCCGGCGCGGATCGAGCCATACGACCTTGGCTTCAGGGTTGTAAGCCGTGCGTGCGGCGGCTCTGCATCGACAGTGACCAACGACATCACACCATCGCGGTACTTGTCCCGGGCCACCTCCCGCAGCGTATCCATCAAAAAACCATCGGCATAGTACCCGACGATCGACGCCCAACTCCTCACCACAACCGCCACCACGGCGGCTTCGTCGGCCCCACGCGGGATGCTCAGCGACCGCGCGCGATTGTCGCGCCACCGCCGGAAAAGCTCCGGCCCGGCGGCGAGGCTTCGGACGGACCCCATCGCACGGTCGTAGGCCGCTCGAACCTCCGGGGTACCGAGTCCGTTTTCTCGGATCGTCTTCAGTTCTTCCAGCGTCTGGATCAAGGCACGAGCCACCACGACAGGCGGTGCATCGTCGGCCACGGCAGGCCGTGCGGTGCCGACAGCAGCCGCCTCCGACGCATTCAGCCGTCGTTCGTCCCGGCATCCGAGCAAGGCGATGACCATCATGCACGGCACCGCCGCCCCCGCGACCCGCTGGATTCGGCCTTTCCACATGGTCGGGCAGTCTATGACTCCCGGAACGACTCCGCAACGGTTGTTCCGACCCCCGCCCGATGATAGACTGACCGGCACCGCCGAAGAGCCAGACACAACGCATGCCCCTCAGTCGGACCAATCTGCTCGAGCGTACGATCCAACGCATCGGTCGGGAGATCTTCGAGCGCGCCGAGGCCGCCGCGCCGACCGTCTGGTCAACCGAGTTCTGGCAGCAGCTCGTCATGGACTGGCTGTCCCGAAACGATGACCTGCGGTTCCGGGCGTTTCGGTTCGTCGAGGTGTTTCCGGCCCTGCGGACGCGATCGGCAATCGCGCGGCACCTCCGCGAGTATCTGGTCCCCAGCAGCAGTCTGTGTACCCTGCCCCTGCCGCTCGCACTGGCCCTGTCGTTCACGCGGGATGACTCGCCCCACGCTCGATGGGTCGCCGGCGTCGCACGAATCGCCTGCCTGCAGATGGCCCGGCAGTTCGTCTGCGGGTCCACACCCGCCGAGGCCGTCTCGTCCGTCCGGAAGCTGCGGCGCGCCGGTATGGCGTTCACGCTCGACGTGCTGGGCGAGACCGTCATCGCCGCCCACGTCGCCCGTGCCCACCAGCAGACCTATCTCGACCTGATCCGCGCGTTCGCCCAGGCGGCGAGACACTGGCCCGAGGTGCCGCAGCTCGACCAGACCCCGTGGGGGACGATCCCGCGCGTCAACATATCCATCAAACTCAGCGCCCTCGTCCCACGGTTCGACCCCATCGACGCACGCGGCACGGCCGCTGCCGTAACAGACGCCCTCCGGCCGATCCTGCGATCGGCACGGGACCGGGGCGCGTTTATCAACATCGACGTCGAGCATTTTGCGGTCAAGGATCTGACATTTGGTCTCATGACGGACCTCCTGATGGAGCCGGAGTTTCGCGACTGGCCGGACTGCGGACTCGTGATCCAATGTTATCTGACCGACGCCGAGGCCGACATCCGCAGGCTCATCGCTTGGGCGCGCAACCGCGGAACGCCGATCACCGTTCGCCTCGTCAAGGGGGCTTACTGGGACTACGAAACGATGCAGTCCGTGTTGACCGGGCGGCGGTCGCCGGTCTTCGCACAGAAATGGCGGTCGGACGCGGCATTCGAGCGAATCGCACGCATCATGCTCGAGAACGCCGACCTCATCCGCCCGGCTTTCGCCAGCCACAACGTCCGCTCGATCGCGGCGGTCCTGGCGACGGCCGCGGCGCTCGGCCTGCCGCCGGACACGCTCGAACTCCAGATGCTCACGGGCATGGCCGACCCGCTCAAGCGAGCCGTGGTCGACATGGGCCGGCGGTTGCGCGTCTACGCCCCCTTCGGCAATCTGCTTCGGGGAATGGCCTATCTCATCCGCCGCCTGATCGAGAACACCTCCAACGAGTCGTTCCTGCGTCAGCGCTTCACCGAGCACACCCCGATCGAGGCCCTGTTGCGAAACCCCGCCCAGCCCGCACGGGCGCCCAGGGGCGTGCCCTACGCTCCCGTGTTCGAGGACCCGGACGGAGAAGAGTGTCCTGAGATGGATCCGTTTACGAACGAACCCGACATTGATTTCGCGGAGGCCGACAGCCGGGCGGCCATGGAGAACGCCCTGAGCGCCGTACGCGGTGAATTCGGTCGGACCTACTCGGCACTCGTCAACAACGAGCCGGTCGCCGCCGCCGCGTGGTACGAATCGCTCAACCCCTCCAGGCCCTCGGAAGTCGTCGGCCGGACGGCCCTGTGCGAC
>CAYQDV010000216.1:0-5939 GCA_964416295.1 uncultured Planctomycetaceae bacterium | reverse complement strand
AGAGTTGGACGTCATAAACCAAGCCCTTTCCTTCTGCCGAGAATGCCGTCCACCCGGCGCTTTTCGTCGGTGCTCCCGGGGTACACGGCAGAGAGTGCCGGGCGAGTTCCGGCCATGGACATCGCTGCCCACGTCGTTGTTCCCTCGGACGACAGCGATTGATCGCACGGCTTGACTCCGCGCGCGGTCTAGCCCTTCAATTTGATCTCTCGCGGCGAGAGTAGCCGCGTCGCACCACGGTCCCCGACTGCGACGCGGTTTCCCGCCCGGACATGCCGCAGCACGGCATCTCGCGCGGCCCGCGCGATCGCTTCGTCGGCCTGTGTTCCTTCTTTCAGAATTCGGTTGACGTCGAGACATTGATCTTTTTTCATGGCATCGCCTCTTTGATAATCCGCCAGGTGACTCGGTCGGCCACCCGTGTGGTGCGCGTCCGCTGGCCCGTGGCAACAAGCCGTGGTTGCCCGGCCTCGGAATTATCGTAGATGCGCCAGGTTGTGGCCAGTGGACGGTACAGGGTGAAGAAGTTTCTCAAACCCGCGGCGTACCGCCGGCGGATCGTCTTCTCCGGCACGACATGTCCGCCGAGTCGGACCCGCTGCGCAACCCTTTCGACCGCCAGACCGGCACTCGATAGCCACAGGAAGATCAGATGAACACGATAGCCGGCGACAATCCATTTCCGTAGCCAACTGGCATACGAGCGGCTCGCCATCGTCGTCTCGAACGCAAAGCTCGTCTTCGATTGCGCCAGAGAGCGTATCCGTCGGAACATGATCTCTGCCGCCTCGAGCGCGACCGCATCCGGTGCGAACCCCGACAGCCCCTCGGCGATGACATCCGCATTGACGAAATCACCAATCGCCAGCAAACCCTTGAGCAGAGCCGGGGCCGTCGTCGACTTTCCCGCGCCATTGGGCCCGGCAAGAATAACCAGGTCAGCAGTTGCGGCCGGATTCCGCGATCTCGAACGTCGTTTCGACATGCACAGCCCCTGCAATCCCAGCCCCTTCTTCCGGCCCAATACACCATCGCCCCAGCGTTTCTCGTCGGTGCCGGCGGGGTGCAGGGCGGAGAGCGCCTAGGCCGGCTTCCAGAAGCGGGCGTCGGTGCCGGCGCCATCTTCGACGAGGAAGCGTTTGAGGGCTTCGCCGCGGCCGGCGGCGAAGAGCTTCATCGCGTGGTGGATGCGATCCAAGGCGGTCTGGCCCATAGGCATCCCGCCCGACCACACCGCCGTCAACTCATACGTACCCGCAGTCAGCGTCCAGCGGAATGCTTCCGCGGACACAGTCGTTCTGCCCCACACGACGACGAACGGTTCTCCCACGAGAGCGGAACACGAAACATCGAGCGCCGAGCTGGCGAACGAGCCGCCCGGCAGGTCTCCCAGACCCATGAAGAATGACGGGCCGCCTGCGACCGGCGCGGCAAGAGCGAGGACTATGGCGATGAACAGGAGCAGCACGGCGCGCTGAACTTGCATGACCTTCTTTTCCTCGATCGGCGCTACCCGGCGGAGACGTGCAAGATCGCCGACCAGTTTCCATCATATATCGACACAAGAGGATATGTCTACTCAAGTACCCGACACACGGGAACGCGCCCTGCGATCAGGAGGCATAGCATCCGTTAACTGCGTCTGGGTCCACTCGACTGCGGGACCCCCCATCTTTACCATCTTCACATGCGGGTTGGTCGCGTCCGCTCTATCGACCATCGTTCGTCGGTGCCTCTGCGGCCCCACCGCCTGCACCGACGCGACGACCACGGTCAAGCGCTCCGCGCAGCGGCACTCATCCCTTGCGGGGCGACAGCACGCGCGATACGTTGTCCTGCGATGGGGTGGTCGCCGTTCCGCGGAGAGCGAAGGCGACGCCGGAGTGCCAGTGCCATGGGACGTGCCGAGCCGAGACGGCGCAATGCGCAGGCCGACCGAGGGGCCTTGCGCCGTGTCGCGCCGGTGGTGTTGGCGGTGAGTGTCGTCATGTGGATTCCGTCGGCTCGCGCTGGGTGCCCGCTCGGTCTGGCGACGGACACGCTACCGGCCCAGTCGGTTCCGATCGACACCGCCCCGGTCCCCGGGGGTGTCGGGCTTTATGTGGATGCGTCGGGCGACGTTTCAACAGACCGCTGGTGGGCCGTCACCGATGCCGGCGTCCTGCTCGGCTTCACCGGACCGAACGCGACCCCCGACACCCTCATCGACACCGGCCTTGGCGAGGCTCGATCGATCACGCTCACCCCCGGCGGCCTGACCCTCGGCACGGCAACGGCCCTCATCGAAGGCCAGGTCTCGGCGGGAACATGGACCACGACAAACGTCATCGTTCTAAACGGCGCCAGCTCGAATGCCACCGCCCTGGACTGGTATCAGGGAGGCTACGTCGGTTCATTCGGGCCGGATGGCATCTGGCGGATCGCCCCGGACGGCAACGTGCTGTTCGTCAGCGGCCTGGCCGCGCAGAGCATGGATTATCTGCCCTTTGACGCGAACACGTTCTGTGCCGACCTGCTCCAGAGCGGCGGCGCATTCCACAACGTCGACGCCGGCGGCGTGCCGTCACTGCCCGCTACGGTGGTCGTACTGAGCGAGTTGTTCCCTATCGTCGGGACGGCGGTCTTCAGTGACGGAGCGGGCGGGTTCGGCATGGCCGTGGTTCAGGGTCCCGGCGTTCAGATCCACGGCGCCTTCGGCTTCATGCCGTTTGTCAGCGGACTGGCGCCCGGTTCGACCGCCGGCGATCTCAATTGCGACGGAACGGTCGACATTGTGGACGTCCCGCCGTTTGTCCTGGCGCTCAACGATCCGGCGGCCTTTCAACAGGCATTTCCCGGATGTGATCCGAACCGAGCCGACGTGAACGGCGACGCCCTCGTAAACGGCGCCGATGTCGCGGCGTTCGTCAATCTCCTGCTGACGCCATAACCATCGCACCCCGCAGTCGCCGGACCGTCTGCACGGCCCCGAGCGATCAATCCCCGCTGGAGCCAGAATCCGGTCCGCTGGAACGAAATTCCGTTCTCGCTCGCGCAAGCTGCATCACTTCCAGCATGTCGGCGAGCCACTGAATCCTCTGCTCGGGCGTCGTCCGTCCGAAATCCCGGCGGTGCGCTCGGCGCGTCTCCTCGAAGTTCAGCAACGGCGGTTGCGCCGGAGATCGATCAGCGCTCGGAGGCTTCATCGTGCCCGTCCTCGTCGGCCCGCCGCCGCTCGGATTGTATCTCCCGCAAGGCCTCGACATCCATCAAGTCCTGCGGCCGCCCGGCCTTGCTTTTCATCGCGATCAGGTCGTCGAGGGCGCATACCCTGAAGGACTGATCCCCCGCCCGGATCAGCTTCGCCCGGCCGAACAGCCGTTCGGCGTCCATCGGCGGCTCGACGAAGAGGTCCACCGCGAAGATCGGGTTCGCCGGATCGATCATCGTAAAGACCAGGGCCTGCTTCTGTTGAAGCCAGTGTTGCCGCTGAACGGGATCGGCGAACAGAAACGGATCGATCGGCACGCGGCATTTCATGCCGAGGGAGACAAGGGCCTCAATCGCCTTTCGGGCCTGCCGCGGCTCCAGGTCGACATAGACATCCAGGTCGCGCGTCGTGCGATCCAGCCCGTGCATCACCGCCGCGAACCCGCCGACGATGACGTAGCGCGCCTCGTGACGATTGAGCGCTTCGATGACGCGAAGGAAGGGGTTCATCGAAGCTCAGCCTAGATAAGATGAAGAAACCATGCAAGGTGGTGGAACAGGACTGAGTGTATCCGTGACAGAATCGGTCTCGGCGCTGTGGCACCGGCTTCCAGCCGGTGAAAACACGGGTTGGAAGCCCGTGCCACGCCCTTCTGCCACGGGCGGTTCGCTCACTTCGTCCCTACGGAACGCCACGACAGGCCCCCGGCCGGTTCTGCACGGCCCGCGTCCATGCCCGAACCTATGCCTTCGTGACCCGGACGACTTCCTGAATCGTCGTCGCGCCGTTGCGGACTTTGTTCCAGCCATCTTCGCGAAGCAGCACGAGTCCGTGTTCCCGAGCGAGGCGGAGAATCTTGCCGGACGACGCCCGCTGAAGGATGAGGTCCCGAACGTCATCGTTGAGCACGAGCAGTTCAAACAGGCCCTGCCGACCCGAATAGCCGGTGTTTCGGCACTCGCGGCAGCCCGCCGCCCGGTAAACGGTCTGGCCGGGTTCGAGCGTGAGATCCGGCGGAATCTTGCGTGGATCCGGCTCGTACGCCTCACGGCAGTGCTGGCACAGCGACCGCACCAGCCGCTGCGCGAGGATGGCCTCGAGGCTGCTGGCCACGAGAAACGGCTCGACGCCCATGTCCAGCAGCCGCGTCGTCGCGCTCGCGGCATCGTTGGTGTGGAGGGTGCTCAGGACCAGGTGGCCGGTGAGCGAGGCCTGGACGGCGGTCTCGGCCGTCTCGAGGTCGCGGATCTCACCCACCATGATCACATCGGGATCGTGCCGCAGAAACGACCGCATGCCGCGGGCGAACGTCAGTCCGGCCTTCTGGTTGACGTTGACTTGGTTGATGCTCGGAAGGTCGTACTCGACCGGGTCCTCAACCGTCAGGCACTTGATCTCATCGGAAACGATCTTCCCCAAAACGGCGTATAGCGTCGTCGTCTTGCCGGAACCGGTCGGCCCGGTGACGAGCAGGATGCCGTGCGGCTGACTGATGACGTCTTGGAAGATTTTCAGGGTGTCGCCGCCGAAACCCAGGTCGGTCAGGGACAGAAGAATCGACGCCTTGTCCAGGATACGCATGACGACGCCTTCGCCGTGGATCATCGGGATGATGCTCACACGCAGGTCGATCTCGCGCCCGTGGACCTTGATCTTGAAGCTCCCGTCCTGCGGCACCCGCTTCTCGGCGATATTCAGGTTCGCCAGAATCTTGATGCGGCTGATGATGGCGGCCTGAAAGTGCCGGATCTGCGGCGGGACATTCGTATTCCGCAAGACCCCGTCCACCCGATAGCGGATCTTCAAAGTGTCTTCATACGGCTCGATGTGTACATCGCTCGCACGCTCGTTGATCGCCTCGAGCAGAATGTCGTTCACCAGCTTGATGACGCTGGCGTCCTCGGCCATCTCCGCGATGTCCCCCCCGCTCTCCCCCACATCGCTGACCACCTCGACCGATTCCTCATCGACTAACTGACTGATCGTGCCGCCGCCGACGCCGAGGTGCTTCTTGATGATCTCGTTGATCTCGCTTTCCTTCGCCAGCGCCGGCTTGACCTCCAGACCGGTCAGCATGCGCAGCTCGTCGAAAGCGTAGATCTGAAAAGGGTCGGAGGTCGCAACACGCAGCGCGCCGTTGGTCCGATCGAGCGGGATCAGCTTCGAGCGGAACACGAGCTTGGACGGCATCTGCTTCAGTGTTTCGATGTCGACTCTGACATCCGTGCCGCTGAGGTCCACAACGTCCATCTGATAGAGTTGACCGAGCGCGTCCAGAACGTCGGTCTCGCTGCATATCCCGAGGCGAACAATCGCGTGATCCAGTCGTTCGCTGACCCCGCACTGCTCCCCGGCCGCCTTCAGTTGATCCGACGTGACCAGTTTGCGATCCAGAAGAATACTGCCTAGATTCACGCCGTCCGTCCTTTCCAGCCATTCGTCATGGGGTGGGGAGCCTCGGCGTCCCGCCGGTGTAGTTCCTCACCCGCGGCGAGCAGCCCATCCACTCGCCGGTCCGGACCGACCTCACGCCGCCGTGTGCACCCCGCGCCGCAGGTCGGCGCGGTGTCCGCCTGTTAGGTTGTACGCCGGCGAAGCCGGGCCGGTTGCAGCCCGGATTCCACACCGCCCGACAGCCATGCAACGGGCAGGCACCGATCCGAGCCGCAACCGCCAGACAGCAGCCGGCTCTGGGGAGCATCGGCGGTCCGCCGGGCGCGAGGCGCAATAAAAAAGCGGCCCCCCGAGG
>CAYQDV010000215.1:0-5987 GCA_964416295.1 uncultured Planctomycetaceae bacterium | reverse complement strand
GCGGGGATTTTCGAGGCGATTTCAGCACGCGGCGACCGTAGCCGACCGCGCGAAGTAGGTCAATTCGCGGGGGCGTCGACGTGCGGCTCCGGGTGCAGCAGGTCGAACACGTCGTCGACGCGAATGGCCGGTGGAAGCGGCCTTGGCGAGGCGTTCGTTAAGAGGAACGTCACGCTGCCGGCATAGTCCAGTCCGCCATGCGTACTCGCCACGGGCGCGACGAAGAAGTGAAAGAATCGCGAACCGTGACAGGCCTCCGGCCGGAGTGACGCGATCACGTCGGCGGGTTTGTCCACGAGGCCGTGGAAGCAATCCCACAGCCGGTGGAGCGGATCGGGATAGCGATGGGTCACCGTGGCGTCGAACAGCGGCCGATCTTCGATGGTGCCGTGGTCGTCCACGTGGCCGGCTGCGCGGAGCTGGGCCACGATCGGCGCCAGCGCCAGCGGGTCGCCCCCCGAGGCGTCGTAGACAAACCCGCCCGGCCGGCGGCGAATCATCGCCTGCCCGTCGGCGTTGCGGACCACCACGGCGTCGTGGTCCGCATAGGTCGCAAGGTCGACTGCCGAATGCTTCACGAGCGCGGCGGCGACCTCTGCGGCGCGATTGGTATGAAACAGGGCGCACGTGACGAGGCCGTAGTTGATGGGCACGACGTCGTTCGGGTCACGCAAGGTGTGCGTCACGCGAAATCCCGCGTCGGTCAGCGTCCGGCGGAAGCTGACCCGCTCGCACTGCTGGAGGCTGTGACCATGATCGGCCAGGATCGTGAATCGCACGTGTCCGCGACGGTCATAGGTGATCCGCTCGCAGAGCTTTTCGACCTCGATCAGGTAGCGCCGGATGGCCGCCTCGCCGCCGCGCGTGCCCAGCCCGGCCGTCCCCACCGAGTACCCGATCGCTACGCCGGTCCTGGTTCGGTCGAACAGCGCGTGCATCCCCCGCAATTCGGTTGCCCAGACGGACGCCGGAAAGAGATAGGTGTTGATCGCCACACGCTGGGGCGCACAGTATTGCACCCGGCTGCGCCACGGCGCGTTTTGCCCGCTCATGTAGACCTGGTTGCCGTTGCTCAACGCATTGTGCTCGCGGTCAAAATACAGCGCCTCCGCCGCCACACATCGCTTGCTCCGCACGATCCGCGACAGGGCCATGTCCGTCATCGCCGGAAACACGCTCACCACTCGCACCGGCGGCCCGAAAAGCTGAAAGTGCCCCTCGTCGCACATCGCCCGCACCAGGTCAAACGGCACGCCGTCCAGAATGATGACGTCATGCGGCACGTCCGCCGCGTCCGGGGCCAGTTCCACCCGCTCGTCCACCGTGCCGTCCGCGTCGTCGTCGAAGGACAGCTCCCGCACCCGGCCCTTATCAAGACGCTGATAATAATTTGGCCGCGTGCTCCCCCCGACGGCAAACGCCTTCGTCGTCGTCCCGTCCGCCGACGCCTCGGACGCAACCGGCCCGTCCGGCCACGCAACGCCGCCGCCGCAACCTCCGCCCGCGACGCACGCCGCCGCAACCAGCGCCCACGTTTGCCATGCCCAACGCACTGCCGTCATCTCAAGACTCCCGCGCCCAATCCCCGTCAACCGGCGCAGCATAACACACCACGCGTTTTCAGTCTTCAGTTATCAGTTTTCAGTTATCAGTTATCAGTTTTCAGTTTTCAGTTATCAGTCATCAGTCATCAGTTTTGACTTTTTGAGTTCTCTCCCGTGTGTCCCGGCTTCGCTTGCGTGGTGGTGCGACCGGCCGGGATGGTCATCCCGTCCGGGGATGTATGCGTTGATCGCGTCTGGCACGCTGACCCACTCGCTTGCGCTCGGTGCTCGGATCAGGTCCACCCACGGCGGTGCTGAGCCTCGACACGCTACGGATCCGCGCAAGAACAAGGTGAATGACAGACCCGCCAAACGGCAAAGCCGTGGGGCCAGCCAAGCCGCGCAATCGATCGTGTCATTCCTGCGCGATGCGTGAACAAGCATCCGGGGATAGGGAACGGACTTTCGGCGTGCCGGTGTTCGGCCCGACAAAAGGGCCTCGAAATCGCGGGCGATTTGTGGCACAATTGTGGAGAGCGGTCAAGGGAGCCGCCCGATTTCGCCGACCCCGAGCGGACGTCGGCAGGGGATAGCCATGAGCGCAGCGGCAAGTCATCCGGTTTTGCAGGACTCAGCGGGCACGCGAGCGTGCCTGCTGGGGAATCTCGCCATCGTCCGCGGCGCACTCGAGGCCGGTGTGCAGTTCTTCTCCTGCTATCCCGGCACCCCCTCCTCCGAGATCGGCGACACCTTCGCCCGGATCGCCGGCGGCTCGGACCTGTTTTTTGAATACTCCGTGAACGAAAAGGTTGCGGTCGAGATCGCCTTCGCCGCGAGCCTCGCCGGCGCCCGGACGATGTGCTCGATGAAGCACCTCGGCCTGAACTATGCGAACGATCCCGTCTCCACGATGCCCTACGTCGGCGTGGAAGGCGGCATGGTCATCGTCTCCGCCGGCGACCCCTCGGCGATCACCAGTCCCAACGAACAGGACCAGCGCCACTTCACGCGGTTTCTGTTCTATCCGGTGTTCGACCCCGCCACGCCGGAAGACTGCCGCCAGATGACGCGTTACGCGTTCGACTTTTCCGAACAGACGCGTCTTCCCGTTCTCCTGCGTCCCACCACGCGGGTCTGTCACGGCAGCGGCATGGTCACGCTCGGACCGCTGCCGGACACCCGGCGGCCGATCCGTTTCACCAAGGACCCGCCCCGCTACGTTCCGATCCCGGCGAACGTCGGCCGGATGCGCAGAGAGCTGACCGATCGCTACCGCCTTGCCGAGTCGCTGCTGGCGACGTCGCCATTCTTTCCCCGCACCGGGTCCGGCCGCCGCGGGATTCTCGCCAGCGGCGTGGCCTATGCCTATGCGGCGCAGGTCATCGCCGATCTCGGTGTGGAACAACAGGTCACCCTCCAACAGATCGGGGCCTATCCCATCCCCGAGGACCTGCTCTCAGGGTTCCTCGACGCGGTCGATTCCGTTCTCGTCGTCGAGGAGCTGACGCCCTTCGTCGAGGACTGGGCCAGCTTGTGCGCCTTTCGCCGCGGGCGACAGATTCCCGTTCTGGGTCAGCACAGCGGACATTTGCCTCTTGAGTATGAATATTCTCCTGAGTTGGTGGAGGATGCCGTTCGAGCGTTCCTGGCGCTCGGGAAACGAAAGGCCGTCTCGGAGGTTGCGCCCGACTTGCCCGACCGCCCGCCGGTTCTCTGCCCCGGCTGCCCCCATCGATCGAGCCTCTACCTGACGGTCAAGGTCTTCGGCAAGCGAACGGTCTACTGTAATGACATCGGCTGCTATACGCTCGGCTATGGCGAGCCGCTCAACGCCTGCGACGTCCTGCTCTGCATGGGGTCCTCCATCAGCCAGGCGTCCGGCCTCGCACGCGTGACGGGCCAACGGACGGTGGCCTTCATCGGCGATTCGACCTTCTTCCACAGCGGCCTGCCGGCGTTGGCCAACGCCCTGCAGAGCCACGACAACATCACCGTGGTCATCCTGGACAACTATGTCACGGCGATGACGGGCTTTCAGCCGAGCCTCGCGGCCTGCGTCGGCGCTCCGCCGTCCGACGCGACCACGGAATCGCCCGCGGCGGTCCGCGACCAGACCGCCATCGAGCGGGCGGTCCGCGGCCTGGGCGTCGCCAACGTCTGGGCGGTCGATCCGTTCGACGAAGGCCAGACCGTGGAGGCCCTGAAAAAGGCGAAAGGCGCCACCGGCGTCAACGTCGTGATCTGTCAATCACCCTGCGTCGTGCACGAGCGAAAGCAGAGCCACGGCGAACAGAGGGCGCCGTTCGTGATCGACGGCGAAAAATGCAACGCCTGTTCTCTCTGTGTCCGGTTGCTGGGCTGTCCGGGCATACTCATCACCAACGGCGAATACATCATTGACGAAGACCTTTGCGATGGATGCGCGCTGTGCGCTGACGTGTGCGGGCATGACGCGATTCATTCGGCGGACCGGGGGAGCGGCTCATGACCTCGACCGACTCGTCCCATTCGGCGAAGCGGCCCGGCGGCTGGCGTATCCTGATCGCCGGCACGGGCGGTCAGGGTGTTCTGACGGCGGCGCGGTTGCTGTGCGACTTTTTCACCACCGCCGGCCACGAGGTGGTCAGCGGTCAGCTTCACGGGATGGCTCAGCGGGGGGGAAGCGTCCAGTCGACGGTGATGATCGGCTGCGGCATCGGTCCGGCGATGCCTGAGGGCTGCGCCGATGTCGTGCTCGGGTTTGAGCCGGTTGAGACCGTCCGCGCTCTCTGCTACCTGTCAGATTCTACTAAAGTCTATATGAACACCACGCCGGTCATCCCGTTCACGCTTGCCCAGAGCGCGATCCGGCCCTCGCACGACGGACAGTATCCGGACATTGAAAAGCTCATTGCGGCCGTCCGTGCGGTGACGCCCCATCTGTTTGCTTTTGACGCCACGGGCCGCGCCCGGCAGGCCGGGTCCGCCGCATCCCTGAATATGGCCATGCTCGGCTGTGCGCTCGGCTCGCGCGGGTTGCCCTGCACGGCGAGCGAGTTTTGGAAGGCCGTCGCGCCCCGATTGCCCGCCCGGTCGGCCGAAACGAACGTGCGGGCTTTTGAGGCCGGCGTGGAAGCGGGTCGAGCCTTTCATGTCGGGGAGGCGCGCCCGTGCAATTGACGATCGGCATTGATGTCGGCGGGACCTTCACCGACTTCCTCGTGACCGGCCCGCACCATGAGGCCACGAGTTTCAAGGTCCTGTCCACTCCCGCCGATCCGTCCGTTGGGCTGATTGACGGCCTCTCCGAAATCGCCGCGAGTCTGGACGTCACGCTGAACGAACTGGCTCGGTCCATCAAAACGATTGTTCACGGCACGACCGTCACCACCAACGCCGTCCTGACCCGGACCGGCGCCCGGACCGGCCTGCTGACGACCGACGGCCTCCGCGACGCCCTCGAGATGCGACGCGGCATCCGCGAGGAGCCATACAACAATCGCTACACCAACGTTCCACCCCTCGTCCCGCGATCTCTGCGCCGACCCGTCCGAGGACGGCTCGATTACCGTGGCGCAGAGCGGATCTCGCTGAATGAAGAGGACATTCGTGCGGCGATCGCAGTCTTCAAGCAGGAGGGCGTCCGAGCCATCGCGATCTGCTTCATGAACTCCTTCGCCAATCCGGAGCACGAACGCCGGGCCGCGGCGCTCGTGGCCGGCGAACTGCCCGACGCATTCCTCAGCGTGTCGACCGATCTGCTTCCGTCCATCCGCTTCTACGACCGCGTCAGCACGACGGTCCTCAGCGCCTACGTCGGCCCGATCCTCAGCGCCTATCTGGACCACCTGACCGCGCGGCTTCGCGAGATCGGCTTCGTCGGAGTGCTGCTCGTCATGCAGTCCAATGGCGGTGTGATGGCCCCCGAGCTGGCCCGACAGGGGCCGGCCCGCACGCTCCTTTCAGGCCCCGCCGCCGGCCCCGGAGCCGGTCTGCATTATGCCCGGCTTCACGGGCGCGAAGACTGCATCACGATCGACATGGGCGGAACCAGTTTTGACGCCGCCCTGGTTCGGGACGGAACCCCCATGGTGGTCACCGAGGGAGCGATCAACCGCTATCGCATCGCGCTCCCGATGCAGGACATCGTCACCATCGGCGCCGGCGGCGGCAGCATCGGATGGATCGACGAGGGCGGTCTGCTGCGCATGGGACCGCAGAGTGCCGGCGCCGACCCCGGCCCTGCCTGCTACGGCAGGGGCGGGACGTTGCCGACCTGCACGGACGCCGACCTCGTGTTGGGCTATCTGAATCCCGGCTTCTTCGCCGGCGGCAAGATGAAACTCGATCGAGAGGCCGCGGCCCACGCCATCGACCAAGCGGTGGCAAAGCCGTTGGGGCTGTCGGTCGAAGAGGCGGCGGCGGGCATGTACCGCGTGATCAACACGAACATGGCCCAGGGCG
>CAYQDV010000214.1:0-6012 GCA_964416295.1 uncultured Planctomycetaceae bacterium | reverse complement strand
GCGAGGCAACCGAGGGGCCTTCGAACCCACAAGACAACATGTGACCATGCACTAGGGCGATCGCACGCGGCGTGACCGCCAGACGGCGTACAAGGCCGCCAGCCCGGCCAGCAGGGCGAGCGTGTAGAGGCTGTCGCGGGTGCTGTGCCGCCAGTCAGAGCGGATGATGCTTGCGGCGATGGCGATCTCGAGTGCGATCAGCAGACCCGCCTGGACGATTCCCGCGGGCGTCTTATAGACGTTTGCCGGAAACGTCCGACCTGCGCGGCGGTCGCGCAGCCGAAACACGATCAGGCTCAGATAGGTCAGCCCGAACAGCACGGCGCTGGCCAGGAAGTAGATTCGCAATATCTGGCTGAAGGACCGGTTCAGGACGAAGCAACACGCGATTCCGCCCGAGACCATCAGGGCGCCGACGGGGGCCTGTCGGGCGGACATCCGCCCGAGAAAGCGAAACGCCAGCCCGTCGCGCGCCAGCGCATAGGGGATTCGCACGTTTGCCAACATGCACGCGCTGATCGCTCCGAGGCAGACGACCACGCTGACGAGTTCGATCAGACGGCCGGTGGCTGTTCCGCGGAAGTGTTCGAACACCAGCGCGGGCACGCTCCGCGCGCCTGCCATCTCCGCAGGCGCGAGAGCGCAGAGCAGGGCGTAGTTGTACATAATGTAGACTACGGTAATGATAAGGGCCGATCCGACCAAGGCCCGCGGCAGGGCACGGCGCACATCTCGAATCTCTGCCGCCAGCCGGATCGAATCCGTCGTTCCGGTGTAGGCCCAGAAGGCCGGCAGCATGGCGAGGAGCAGGGTCTCGATGGAGACGGGTTCGTCGGGCCGAGCCGCGACCGGCGCCGGCGTGAGACGTCCGGCGACGACGATGGCTCCGGCCGTGATGGCGAGCACCGCCACGACCTTGAGGCTCGTCAAGATGTTCTGTGTGGCCGCACCCGTCCGAAGCCCCAGTGCGTTGATCGCGGTCACGGCGACGATCGCCGCGCATCCGAACATCGGTCCCGCCCAGGGGTGGTGCAGGTCGAACAACGCGCTCGCGAACCCGCCCAACGCCGCCGCGATCGTGCCGGCGCCGCCCCCGATGATGAAGATCGTTGCCGACCAGCCGAAGAAGAACGCGGCGAAGTCCCCGTAGGCCGCCTTGAGATACTGGTACTCCCCGCCGGCCTCGGGAAACCGCGTGGCCAGCTCCGCGCTGACGAGGCTCTGCATCAGCGTGATGCCGCCGCAGAGCAGCCAGACACCGAGGATCCATCCGGGTGAGTGCAACAGCGACGCGATGTCTCCGGGCGTCGCGAAGATGCCCGACCCGATCGCCGCACCCAGGCCGACGCAGATCCCTGTGACCGGGCCGAGGACTCGGCGGAGCACGAGCCGGGATGATTCACTGTGGTTGGGAGGTCCAGTGTCAATGGCAGACACCTCACGGGCATCGAGCCGGGTGGCCTCGTTCGATCATGCGGGCCGGCGGTCCGGTCGGCGCGTTACTCCGTGATCGTTCGATCCTCGCGGACCCCGCGGTCGGCGACCTTGCGCCGGTTGAGCCAGTTGGTCCGATCGGGCTGGTCGGATTCGAAGAAGGCGAGGACGGTGTCGCCCGCGACGATCTCGTCACCGTCGTGGAGCGTTTTTTCTCCGTCGACCCGGGCGCCGTTCACGAAGACGCCGTTCTTGCTGTTGTAGTCCCGGACGAGATAGTGTTCGTCCTGTTTGAGGATGCCGAAATGGCGCTTGCCGACCTTCGGGTCGAGGAGCTGAATGTCCCGGGCGGGGTGGCGACCCGCGGACAACGGGCGGTTTGAGAGGGTGTAGTGGGCTTGTTCCGGTTGGCCGACCATGACGATGAGGCTTGCCATTGCACGCTTCCTGAATTGAGACCCAATGTTATCAATCGGACCGAGACAAAGCAGTCTAGCCGATTCGCGCATGGGTGGCAAGGATGGCGGACGGGATTCCGGGGTTTTGCCGGGGACTGTGGGCGCGGCAAGGAGCGCGGGATCAACCGTCTGATGGGGACAACCGTCTTCCTGTAAGCCGCTCGCAGGCCTCGAGGTACAGGGCGCTGGTTTTCTTGATGACATCGGCCGGCAGGTGCGGTGCGGGGTCGGTCTTGTCCCATTCGCCTCGGTCACACAGCCGTTGGAGATGGTTCCGGACGAATTGCTTGTCGAAGCTGTCCTGGTCGCGTCCCGGTTGGTATCGATCGGCCGGCCAGAAGCGGCATGAGTCCGGCGTGAGGGCCTCGTCGATCAGGGTCAGCTTGCCGTCGATGCGACCGAACTCAAACTTGGCGTCCGCTATGAGGATGCCGCGCTCACGGGCATAGTCCGCGCCGGCCCGGTAGAGCGCCAAGGTCTTGTCGCGCAGCGCGTGCATCGTCTCGACGCCGGCGCTCTCACAGGCCCGGGCGAAGGAGATGTTCTCGTCGTGCCCTGAGTCAGATTTTGTCGCCGGGGTAAAGATCGGCTCGGGGAGCGCATCGCAGTGTTTCAGACCGGGAGGCAGTCTGATTCCGCAGACAACGCCAGCCTGCCGGTACTCGGCCCAGCCGCTTCCGGCGAGGTAGCCGCGGGCCACGCACTCGATGGGGATGACGTCGGCCTTTCGGCACAGCATGGACCGGCCGCGCAACTGATCCCGGACACAGTCGAAGGCGGCCGGCACGGCATGGTCGATGGACGCGGTGATCCGGTGGTGGGGGCAGACGTGTGCGAGCCGGTCGAACCAGAAGGTGGACAACGCCGTCAGCACGCGGCCCTTGTCCGGGATGGCGTCCGGCAGGACGCAATCGAACGCGCTGATGCGATCGGTGGCGACGATCAGAAGCCGGTCGCCCAGATCGTAGATGTCGCGGACCTTTCCTCGGCGTACGGGGATGCCGGGCACATCCGTTCGGTGCAGGGCTGCGGGAGTCACGCGCTGTGGATCCTCCTCGTACGGGGCGGCGGCCCTCCGGCGGAGCGGACCTCGCGGTGAGCGTAAGGCATTCTCGCCGTGTTTTCCAGAAAGAACGTTGCTTCTCGGCAGATCAGTTGCTAGCGTGCTCGATGTTATTCGACGTCCACGGCACGAGACGACAGGGCAGGCATCCTATTCATAAGGAGACATCATGGCCAAGGCAATGAGTAAGACGGGCTTGATCCGACATCTGGCGGAGCACAATGAAATGACCCGCGCTCAGGTGGTTGCGTTCATGGATTCGCTTACCGAGGTGGCATACAAACAGGCGAAGAATGGGTTCACCTTGCCGGGCTTGGGAAAACTCGTGCTGGTTCACCGCAAGGCCCGCATGGGGCGGAACCCGGCGACGGGCGAGGCGATCCGGATATCGGCCAAGACGGCTGTGAAGTTTCGGATTGCGAAGGCGTGCAAGGATTCGATCCTGGGGACATCGGGGACGAAGAACAAGGCGGTTGGGAAGAAACGATAGGTTCGTTCTTGCTATGGGGCGTTCCTGCCGGTGGCGTTCGCCCTGTCATCAGTCGCAGCCACCGCCCGGGGGGGCAACGCCGGGTGGGTGCCGACTCGACGAGCGCAAGGCATGGGCGTGGCTCTCGTCCTGACGCACCAGACGTTCGGTCAGGGCGATCACGGCGTTGGTGGATCGGAGAAACTGGACCGCCACACCGCGCGAGCCTTCCAGTTCGGCCTCGACTCGGGCGAGCAGCTCCGTGAGTCGCGCGAGTTGTTTCCGCGCGAGCATGTTTTCTCGGACCCATTCCGCCCGTGTCGTGTACGACCGTTCGATCTCGTTGATCGTCCGATCGGTGCGCCGGCGGTCGGCCTCGACGATCGTGACGCGATGGGCGAGGCCGGCGAGTGTGGTTCGCTGATCCTCTCGTATCGCGCGAAGATAGAAAACGACGATTGTCAGTGGGACGCCGGCCAGCGTCGAGATGCCGGCCAGGACGGTCGCGATTAATTGCCAGTCCAACGCGGCCATGGCTCCATCACCGCCGGTCTCGCAATGGGCCAACGGGCACTCCTTCCCACAGGAACAGTGCCGCCTCGGTGCCGTCTCCGTGCGGGTTGCTCCCCGGAGACAGTCTTGCTCGCCGTTCCGGTTGAGGTAGCGGTACCGGCTGTGGAGTGGGATCGAGACAGGGCTGTGGTGCCGGGAGCGGGGCTGTCGATTTGGGCTGCGTGGAAAAAACAGGGTCAAATCTGTGTGGAAGGCTTGACTTGTGGGGGCTAGGATATCATCCTCTTGCGGCGCGGTTGCGGGCGTCATCGTGTGCCGCGGCGTTAGTTTATTCTTGACAAGAAGTTACGGTTCAATCCATGGCGACATCCAGGAAGGCTAAGGCGGGCACAAGCAAGACACGAGCCCCTGTCAAACGCAAGCCGTCGCGGCCCAAGGCATCCGCCGCAAAGAAGGTGACCAAGGCCGCGGCCGGTCGGAAGTCGAGTACCCGGCGTAAGGCGGCGAAGGCCGGATCCGCGCCCACAGCGGGGAAACCGAAAAAGGCGGCCGCGAAGGCGCGAAAGAAGCCGGCGAAGGCAAAGCCGACGGCCGCCACCAAGCCGAAGGCGGGTGCCACGAGGAAGCCGAGGGGTGCCGCCTCCACGAAGGCCAAGCCGAAGCCGAAGCCGACCGCGGCCACCAAGCCGGCACCGGTGGCGGCCAAGCCCCGCAAGCCGAAAGTGCGAAAGCTGACGGCGGCGGATCGGGCATGGCAGGCAAGCGTCCGTGAGGCATTGTTCCGTCGGCGTGATGCGTTGCTGTCGGTCGTGCGGTCCACGAGGGCTGAGATGGCTGAGCGTACGGGCGACCTTGCGGATATCAGTGATCGGGCGTCTGAGGGGTTCGAGGATGAACTGGCGGTCGGGCTGATGGCGATCGAGGCGTCCCAGTTGGATGATATCGACGCGGCGATCAAGCGGATTTCTGACGGCACCTACGGCATCTGCGCCAATTGTGAGAAGCCCATTGCACGCAAGCGGTTGGAGGTGCTCCCGTTTGCGCGGCGCTGCCTGACCTGTGAATCGAATGCGCAGCGCTTCGGACGCACCTACACTTCGGGCTATCGAATGGGTGACGACGACTGAACGGTCGCCGTCGTTGCGGATCGGCGGGTGTCGGTCCCTATTGCTTCTTGAGCGTGTGCTTCTTGTCGCCGACGGTCAGTTCGAGCGACCGGCCCCACCACAGCGTTGCCGGGTAATTGCGGTCCGGCTTGCCGGCGCTGCGGAGCTTCAGCGTGAGTCCGTTGAAGTCGTATTTGCCGCGGAGCATCTGATCATCGCCGCCCCTTCGGGCGGAGGCCTCGTATTCGCCCTTGTCGTTGAATTGGACCTGCCGGATATAGAAAGGCTCCCCCGTGGGGATCGGATTGGCCTTCCACGTTCCCACCAGCGCCGAATTGCAACCGGCGACGAGAAATGTCAGAGTCATGACGCCGCAAGCGACCCTCGATGTTCTCTTCATGATCACGTCTCCCTTCAGCATAGGCGCCGCTGCTGCGCCGGTCGTGAGCGAAGGCCGACGGTACTCCGGAGGACGGCCGGCTGTCAACGGGCACGGGCCGAACGGACGAAATCGGGGGTGCGTGGCGCTTACGGCGGACTCGATGTTGTGGCTGTAGCGTCGGTCCCCCGTGGCTGACGTGGCTTTCGGGCAGTGCCCCCGTCCGTGGCGCGTGCCGCAGGGAGAATCCGCACGTGCTGGACGGAGAATCCGTTCTCGGTTCAAGCTGGCATGGGAACGAGAAGCGATTCTCGTTCCGGCCTGCCCGGGCGCCCGGGCGCCACTGGCGGCTTGTCGGCCAGTGCCCCGGGATTCGCCGGCCCGCCGATGCTGTCACGCATCGCGCCGATCCTGCGCCGGCGTGCCGCCGGGTTGACAGCGGGGAGGGCTGTGTCTAGCATCCGCTTGGTTTGCTCGGCGGATCGCGTCGATAATGCGATAGCGTCGAATGTCGAGGGGCTGTAGCTCAATTGGTTCAGAGCGCCGGCCTGTCACGCCGGAGGTTGCGGGTTCGAGTCCCGTCAGCCTCG
>CAYQDV010000213.1:0-6015 GCA_964416295.1 uncultured Planctomycetaceae bacterium | reverse complement strand
CGACAATGACGCCGCCGCGGTGCGACAGGTGCGCGCGGTGGAGCGGCGTGGTTCACGGACGGGGCCCCCCCGAGGAGGAGGAGACGATCGGGCCGAACAAGCCGTTTCGCGATCTGGCGGTCGGCCTGTCCTCCAACGGCGTTGCCGTCCTGCGATACGAGAAGCGGACATACGCCCACAAGGATCAGTTCGTCGGGCATCCGTCGATCACGCTCCGAGAGGAGGTGATCGATGACGCCCTGACCGCGCTGCGTTTTGTCAGAACCCGACCGGAGATCAACGCAAAACGCGTCTTTGTGCTTGGCCACAGCTTGGGAGGGACGCTCGGACCGCACATCGCGGACGAGGATGGCAAGCTGGCCGGGTTGATCCTTCTGGCCGGAACACCGCGCGACTTCTTCGATGTCCTTCCGGAGCAGTTGGAATACATCGCATCCCTGCCAGGCCCCCAACAGGAACAGACTCGAAAAGTCCTCGAAGAGACACGCAAGACGATCAGTCGACTCAGGAAAGGCGGTGACCCCACCGGCGCCGCGATTCTGGGGACCCCGGCCGAATACTGGCTGGAGCTGAATCGCGAGTCTCAGGCGTCGCTGAAGGTCGTCGCCGGCCTTTCGTGCCGGACGCTGGTTCTCGGCGGCGGGCGCGACTACCAGGTGACGAGAACCGACTTCGACCTCTACCGGAAGGCAACCGAACGTCGAAAGGACGTGACCTTCCGCTGGTTTGAGAAGATGAACCACCTGTTCGTCCGAGGCGAGGGCAAAGCGACGCCCGCGGAGTACGGCCAAGCGGGGCATGTCGACGAATCGGTAATCCAGGCGATTCAGAAGTGGGTGTTGAAGGGATGAGACACCCTCGCCCGACCGTCACCCGGCTCTTCCGCCGCTCGGCGATGGTAAAGGGAGGCGGTCGGGTCGTGATGGAGCGGCTCCCAACCGGGCGTGCGATTGAGATAGCGGTCTGCTCTTGAGCCGGTTTGCACGAGGGCATAGGCGATCCCATCGCGAATCGCCGGTCCGTCGAGCAGCGCGGGCCGGCGGTGGATGGACGCGTATTGCGTCAGCCCCCAGTCGCCGTAGAGTTCGCAACGGTCGTCAATGAAGACCCGGGCGGCCGGCACGTGATAGATCAGGTATCCCCCATAGAGCATGTCATTGAAGACACGCCCGTTGGACGAGCCACCGCCAAGCTGCGTCCGCAGGGCCTCAGCCGCCTCGACGGGCCAGACATCGTCGTCGAGCCTGGCCCAACCCGAACCGACAAGCGGACAGCGAATGCCGGAGCCTTGCAGCAGCAGCGCCACGGCCACGAGTCCGCACGGAAGGGCCATGCCGCGTGCGAGTCGGAAGCGTTGTGACGAACTCGATCGTCCGCCGAATCGCTCGCTGAGATCGTTGCAGGGCAGCATGTCCGCCAGGGCGATCGCGGCCGTGACGGCGAACAGCGGGCCGTGACGCACGCGACTGAACGCCATGACGAGCCATACGAGCGGCACGAGCCAGGTGATTCGAGGTCCGCGGCGCCATGCTCTCACGAGGACCGCGATATAGACGACTGCCAGAGACAGGATCATCAGCCCCTCGATGCTGCCGATCTCGAGCGGGGCGTGCTCGATGATGAGCCTGGGCAGGACATCGGAGTGCAGCAGGCCGAGCCAGATGCTCGGCAACTCCGGTCCGTACGGATTGACGAGGACGGCCGCGAACGACAGGCAAAGGACCGCCCCAAACAGGATCGGAGAGGTCACGCCATACGGGGCGAAACGCCGCGGCCAGAGGATCGCCGGCCCCAGCACGAGCGCGGTCGTGGCGATGGCTCCGAGCACGCCGCCGTGGATGTTGGTCCACAGTATGAACAGGATCGGTAGCGCCAGCAGGCAGCGTGTCGGTCGTCGGCCGGCCGCGATGTCGCAGAGCAGTCCATATGTGCCGGCCATCAGCGCGATCGTCACGAGGTGCGGCCGCGGGATGAAATGGTAGCTGCTCGCCCCGGCGACGAGCAGGAGCAGCACGGTCGCCAAGGGCCACGGCAGCCCGGCACGGATCAGCCGTCCGCCGAGGCAGGCAAACGTGGCGGCGAGGATCGTCACGGCCAACAGCAGGAGGCCGTCCAGTCCGGCAATGCGGTGCATCAGCGCCATCGCGCACTCGCCGAGCCACTGCTGGGCAATCCACGGTTCGCCGAACTTCGTGAAGCTGAAGGCGTCGGTCGTCACGAGTTCGCCGGTCTGCAACATGCGCTCGCCGACGACGGTGTGCCAGAACGTGCCCGGATCGCGGAGCATGCGCGATCGTCCGGCCGCCAGTAGCGCAATCCAGACGACCAGGAAAACGACGGTCTCCGGCCGCAACCATCCTGTCTTTACAAGACGCTTCACCGCCTCTATCGTCGGTGCGGATCGCCGGGGACGATAGGACGATGACGAGAATCGCAGGCATCAGAAACGCGCGCGTTCGCGGACGTCGGCAGCCGTGCGACATTCGCATCGATGGCGAGGGCCGGATCGAGCGCGTCGGTCCGCGATTATCGTTCGCCCGCGGGCGCCGGGTGATCGATGCCGCCGATGCGCTGGTCATGCCCAGTTTCGTGGATCCGCACCTGCATCTCGATCTGGCATACTCGCTCGATCTGGTCAAGCCCAACCGAAGCGGGACGCTGATCGAGGCCATCCGCCACTGGGATGCGGCGAAGCGAAAGCTGACGGCGGCCAACGTCCGCGAGCGGGCGATCCGGGCCATCCACGCCGAGGTCGGATTCGGTACGGGACATATTCGGACGCATGTCGACGTGGGGACCCACGCCGGGTTGCGCCTGGCCGAGGGGGTGCTCGCCGCCCGCGACGCCTGTCGAAACATCGTGGACATTCAGGTCGCGGTCTTTCCGCAGGACGGCCTCCTCCGCGACCCGGGGGCGCTCGATCAGATGCGGGCTGCGATGGAGATGGGGTGCGATGTCATCGGCGGCATCGCGCACAACGAGCGGACCGCGGATGACTCGAAACGCCACATAGAGATGCTGTTTGAGTTGGCGGCCGAGTACGACGCCGACATCGATTGCCACATCGACGAGACGGACGATCCCGCGTCGCGCTGCACGGAGTATCTGGCGGCGATGACCCTTCGGCACGGCTGGCAGGGGCGCGTCACGGCAAGCCATGCGTGCGCCCTCGCGAGTTACGACGACGTTCACGCCCGGAAGGTCATCGATCTGTTGCGTGAAGCCCGGGTCCACGTCGTGACGAATCCCGGCGTCAACCTGCACCTCCAGGGCCGCTTCGACCGATATCCGAAACGCCGCGGGCTGACGCGGGTCCGCGAGTTGCTGGCCGCGGGCGTGACGGTCGCCGCCGGTCAGGACTGCATCCGCGATCCGTTTTATCCGCTCGGCACCGGCCAGATGCTGGAGGTCGCCCACCTGCTCGTGCACGCCGATCATATGAGCGCGCCCGGCCAACTGACACAGGCCCTCGACGCCGTCACGACGTTCGCCGCGCGGGTGCTGCGCCTGTCGGGATACGGCGTCGCACCGGGGAAGCGGGCGGACTTCGTCGTCCTGCCCGTATCGGACGCGCTTGAGGCGATTCGCACGCGTCCGATACCGACGCACGTCATCAAAGGCGGACGGCGGGTGAGCCGGCCATAGCGGAGAGCCGCCCGCGCCGCTTGCCAGATCGCCGCCTGATATTGCACCTTTACTTCAAGCAGCCTCGGTGCAGACCCGATTACGACACGGTCACCGCCTGTTGACGTGCGCTTCCGAAGGAGCCACGGGCGGTGCCAGCGGTCGTTCAGATTCCACATGGTCGAGGTGGCCGGGATCAGCCAGTGCCGCCGAGCAGGGGTGTAATCGAGAGGTGAACAGTATGAAGCGGAACGCATTTACGTTGGTTGAATTGTTGATCGTCGTGGTCATCCTGGGCATCCTCGCCGCAGTCGTCATTCCGCAGTTCACGGACGCCAGCACGGACGCCCGACTGAGCTCGCTCACGACGAACCTGGCGACCATCCGCGGCCAGATCGAACTCTACAAGCTCCAGCACGGGGGTAGCTACCCGAACCTGACTACGCCCGTCACGTTCGTAGACGCGATGACCAAGAAGACGGATGCCACGGGGGCGGTAAGTGCAAGCGGCAAGTACGGTCCCTACCTCCAGGCAATCCCGAACAATCCGTTCACGGTGCCGCCGGCAAACGATGTGACCAACACCGCCGCCGCAGTGACGAAAGCTTGGAACTACGATGAGACGACGGGTGCGTTCATTGCCAATGACGGCGGAGCGACGAACGGTACGGCCCACAGCGCGCTCTAGGTCGCTCGATGAGCATGGCGGCTGAAGAGGCCTTCGCGCAGCAACGCCACCGCACGGGCTGAAGCCTGCGGCTCGTAGTTCGCGCGGGCTGGCCCATGGCCCGTCTCAAAATCCATCCGATCGGCCCGGTTTGACGGCCCGCGACCGTTCCCGCCCGCAGCACCTCGCGGCCGGAAACGGTCGTTGCCATTTGCGGACCGTCGCAGCCGGTCCGATACACGCGGGCGGCGTGTCCGCCGAATCGTACACTTGGTTCAGATGCCGTCCGAGGCGTGCGAAGAGGGCCGGTGCTCATGCCAGTGCCAGGTGAGAACAATCGACATCGCCGTGCCGCGCACCCGGCGTTTACCCTGGCCGAAGCCCTGCTCGCCGCCACCATCCTCGCCGTCGTCGCCGCGTCGGCGACGCTCCCGTTCATCTCCGGAACCCAGCAAATGCAGGCGTCGGCCCGGCTCGAGCAGGCCACCGCCCTCGGCCAGGCCCTCATGGAGGAGATTCTCGCCCGCCCCTTCTTCGAACCGGCCGAACGGCTCGCCGCCCCCGGGCCAGGTCCCGGCGAAACGACGCGGAATCTGTTCAACAATATCGATGACTTCCACGGCCTCACCGAGTCGGCCGGAAACGTCCGCAACTACCAGAATACCCTCGTCGCCGACGCCGGCACGTCGGGCCTGTGGCGCACGGCCTCGGTGCAATACGTGACGTTTCCCGATCAGGATGCAGCGGATGTCGACAGCTTTGTGCATATTCACGTGACGGTCTTCGATGGAACCGATCCGATTGTAGCGCTCGATCGAATTGCGGCGCGGGAGGACTGAATGGCGACCCAACCGTCCGTTTTTGTGATCGGTGCGCGGCGTCCGGCCTTCACCTTCATCGAGTTGATGCTGGCGGCCACGATCACCGCGCTCGTGGCCGTCGCCGGCTCCACGCTGATCTTCGCGACGACGAACGCCTCGCTCTCGCTGCGCGACGTTCGCACCATCAACACCGCCGGGAACTACGCCCTGTCGCGCGTGGGGATGGCGATCCGTCAGGCCCGGGCGATCGGCCAGGTCACGCCGACGGCCGTCGTCTTGTGGACGAGCGACCGCAACGAGGATGACATCGTCAATCTCGACGAGATGGCGATCCTGTCCTACGTCGCCCTCGACAAGCAGCTCGTGTTCGAAGACGTCGTACCGCCGGCGATCGGAGCGCTCGCCGCCGTGCCGACCACTACGTTCACGGACGTCGCCCAGGCGGCGGCACTGATCCAGACTGCAACTCCACGGTCAGTTGTTTGGGCCGACGGCGTTCAGACGCTGGCGTTCACCGGATATCCCAGTCTCACGCAAACGCGGCTGGTGGAGGTCCGGTTCACGATGGGCTCCGGCCCCGGCGAGGCGGCGTTCCAGACGGACGCCAGTCCGCGGGCGCCGGCGGACTATCTGTTTGTGGATACCGCGAACAGCGCGCCGCCGGACGGATCCACTCGGAAGCGGCGCAAACTCGTGTCGCAATGGAACGGATGGTAGGACCTCACCGACGTGACCATTAGGTCCGTTACCCGATAGGGAGTGAATCATGCGCGGCGTGGAGCGATTGTGGCATCGAAACGGGGCGGCTCGGCGCCCGGCCTATATCCTCATCGCCGTGCTCGGCCTGGCGGCCGTGGTCGCGACGCTCGGCCTGTCATTCATCAACGCCTCCAGCACCGTGAT
>CAYQDV010000212.1:0-6085 GCA_964416295.1 uncultured Planctomycetaceae bacterium | reverse complement strand
TCGATGCGGGACAACCCGCGCCATCAGGACACCAGCCCCTTCACCAGCTACAACTTCCACGGAAAGGGCTGCTTCGCGTCGATGCTCGACATCGTGGTTCTCGGCGCGACGGAAGTCGATGTCGGGTTCAACGCCAACGTCGTCACCCATTCCGACGGCCGTCTGCTGCACGGCATCGGCGGCTGGCAGAACTGCCTCGCCGGCCGCTGCGTCATCCTGCCGGTCCCCTCGCTGCGCGATCGGGTGCCCGTCATTGTCGACCGCGTGACGACACTGTGTGGTCCGGGCGAATTGATCGACGTCGTCGTGACCGAGCGGGGCATCGCCGTCAATCCCCGCCGGACCGATCTGCTCGACGCCGTGAAGGGATCAAAACTGCCCATCCGGCCCATCCAGGACATCAAGGCGGAGGTCGAGGCCATCTGCGGCGGCCCGCCGGCCCCCCCGGCGTATGGCGACCGCATCGTCGCGGCCATCAAGTGGGTCGACGGCAGCGTCATCGACTCCGTCCGCCGGATCGGCTGAACGGCGCCGTCCGCTCAAGCGCCCGCCGGCGCCGGGCGGAAGAACATTCTGCCCGCCCGGTTTTCCCAATATGACCGTTCCGTGCTATACTGGCCCCGGTATCCGAGTCCCTGAAGAACGAAATGTGAGGAATCTCCCATGAACACATGCCTCCGTCTGTCTGCCGCCGCCGTTTGTCTGCTGATCACCGCACGGTCGGTCGCCGCCGGCGAGACGCCCTTGCCGCGCGACGACAAGAATGTCTACGGTCAGTTCGACAACGGCTTCCACTACATCATCCGTCCGCACGACAACCCGCCCAAACGGGTCGCGCTCTATCTCCACGTCAAGACCGGCGCCCTCAACGAGGCCGACGACCAGAACGGCCTGGCGCATTTCCTCGAACACATGGCCTTCAACGGCTCCACCCATTTCCCTCCGGGTGAACTCGTCCCCTACCTCAACCGTCTCGGCATGCGCTTCGGTGCCGACACCAATGCCCACACCAACTACCAGGAGACCGTCTACAAGCTCTTCATGCCCGACACCAAGGCGGAAACCGTCGAAAGGGCCCTGACCATCTTCGGCGACTACGCCGATGGGTTGTTGCTCAGCAACAAGGAGATCGACGAGGAGCGACACGTGATCCTGGAGGAGGCCCGCGCTCGAAAGTCCGCCGCCGAGAGGCTCCAGAAAGAGATGATGCGCAAGGTCTTCGAAGGAACCCGGATCGCTCTGCACGACGTCATCGGTGACGAGGATCAGATACGGAAGTTCCCTCGGGAGCGATTCACGGACTACTGGAATACGTGGTATCGGCCGGAAAACATGACGCTCGTTGTCGTCGGCGACATCCAACCGGACGCCGTCATTGCCGCCGCGCGCAAGGCCTTTGCCGACCTCAAACCACGCGGCAAAGCCCGCGCGCCCGGCAGCCCCGGCATCCGGCCCTACGACACGGCGCGGGCGTTCGTCCTGACCGACCCCGAACAGATCGTCGGACGGTTGGAGCTGCAGGTCATTCGCCCCGGACGGCCACCCATGAAGACGTTTGAGGACTACCGCTTCAACGAAATCGAGAACATCGGCACCTGGATCGTCAACCGCCGCTTTAGGGACGCCGTGGCCAAGGGAACCGCCTCCTTCCGGAACGCCCGGGCTGTCGTGTCGTCGATGTTGCACGACGCCATCCTGCCCACCCTCGCCGCGAGCGGCGAGCCGGAAGACTGGAACAAAATGCTGGATCAGGTCGTGATGGAAGCCAGCCGCGCGATTGAATACGGCTTCACCGAGGAAGAGCTGGACCTTGCTAAAAAGGCCGTACTCTCCAGCTCCAGGCGTTTCGTGGAGATCGAGCCGACCATGAACGCCCGGGCTTTCGTATCGAGAATCAGTGGAGCGGTCGGCACCGGAGAGCCACTCGTTTCCGCGGCGCAGAACCTCGAACTGATCGAGAAGATCCTGCCGACCGTGACCGTGTCGGAAGTCCACCGCGTCTTCGTCGATAACTTCAAATCAAAGAACTACACCTGCGTCCTCTACCTTCCCAAGGACAAGAACGGATTCAAGATTCCTTCCACCCAGGATGTTCTGGCCGCCGCGTCTGCCGCGTGGGCGCGAAAGACCGCGCCCGTCAAAGAGGGAAAACACGCCGACAGCCTCCTGGCGGCCCTCCCGAAGCCGGGAAGAATTGTCGACCAGGCGACCGACGACGCGCTGAAGGTGGCAACCGCGACGCTCGCCAACGGCGTCGTCCTTCACCATCGCTACATGGACTACAAAAAGGACCAGGTCTACATCCGAATGGTCTTTGTCGGCGGCGGCCTCGAAGAGACGGCCGAAAACCATGGCATCGGCCAGGTCGCCGGAATCGCGTTTCGCCATCCGGCTACGTCGCGCCTCGATTCGACGCAGATTCGTGATATGATGACCGACAAGAACATCCGCGTCTCCGGCAGCATCGATCTCGACGCCATGACCGTCAGCGTCAGCGGCTCGCCGAAAGACCTCGAGACCGGCTTGCAACTCGCCTACGCCATCCTCACCGACGGGCACATCGAAGCCGCGGCCTTTGACAACTGGAAACGCGTCACCCTCCAGCGTCTGGACCAAATGAAGACCCTTGCCCAGGGCCGCCTGCTCGAACTGCTGGCGAAGAACTTTTTCGGCGGCGATGTCCGTCTGTCTCCGTTGACACCCGAGGAAGTCGAAAAACTCTCGCCGGAGGCCGGCAAGCGCTGGCTCCATCGCATCGCAGACACCGCCGCCCTCGAGGTCGCCATCGTCGGAGACATCGCGCGTGACGACGCCATGTCCCTCGCCAAACGCTATCTCGGCTCTTTGCCCAAACGTGCCGGCGGATTCTCCGCGCTCGACGGCCTGCGAAAGGTCAAGCGCGGCGACGGACCCTATGCCGACACGCTAGAGTTCGAAAGCATCACGCCGAAGGCCGTCGCCCTGACCGGCTTCGTCGGGTGCGATTACGCCAATCGCACCGACCGCCATGTCCTGACGCTCGCGGCCAGAATCCTCTCCGATCGCATGATCAAACAGATCCGTGAAGAGCAGCAGTTGGTCTACAGCATTGGTTGCCGGAGCCAGCCGGCCGTGTCGATCCCCGGCACCGGCATGTTCTTTGCCTTTGCCCCGACCGACCCCGAGAACGGGGACCGTCTCGCCGAAGCCGTCACCGAGATGATGAAGACATTCGCCGAAAAAGGGCCGTCCGACGAGGAACTCGCAACCGCGAAAAAGCAGATCAGAAACGACATCGAAACCCGCTCCAAGGAACCCCGATTCTGGGTCACCCAATTTGCTGACATCCAGTATCGAGGGCGCTCGTGGGAGGACCTGCACAAGATCAACACGCTCTACGACGCGTTCACGACCGATCAGGTTCGCGAGACCGTAAGCCGCTATGTCGTCGACAAGCACGCGATTCGGTTCGTCGTGGTCCCGGAAACGAAGTCCGCCCCGACCAAGACCGAAGAGAAACAGCCCGCCCCCGTCGGCGGCTGATAGCGGGCGGCGTGTCCGCCAGTCCCCCAGTACTCTGCCAAGCCTCATTGGCCGGGGAGCATCGGCGCCCCGCCGGTGTAGCTTCTCTGAAAAACGCTTGGGCGATCCGGCCCACACATCCCGTCAGTCCAAGTGTCGCGCTGCACGCGTGATTCGCCGGCACGGCGAGGTCAATCACCCGTTCGGCCATCCATGTGTACGCCGAGAACGGCACGAATCCCGGCGCGAACGCCCGCGCTCCTCGATCCGGGTTTGTCACCGTCGCGACCAACCGCTAGGCTACCGCCCACAATCAGGGAGGCCCCGTGTCACCGACCGCCAGGAAATGGATATCCCGCTGCATCAAGTTCGGCGTCTGCATCGGCGCCGTCGCGTACCTCGCCACCAAGGTCTCGATCCAAGACCACGTCCGGCTCGTGGATCAGCCGGGCCGCGATTGCGTCGTCGTCGCACACGATGACCGGACCGTCCGCGTCCGTGAGACCGACACCGGACACGAGCGCACCCTCCCGTGGTCGGCCGTCGTCCGAAGGCCGGATCAACAGCGCAACGAAGACGCCATCGAACGCGGTCTCGCCTCGATCATGCGTCAACTCGACTGGATCTGGACCGGGTGGGCGTTCCTGACGTTCGGGCCGGCCACCTTCTGCATCGCGTGGCGGCTCCGGCTGCTCTTGACGACTCAGCAAATCCCCATTTCCTATCGCGATGCGGTCCTCCTCACCTTCGCCGGGAACTTCTTCAACTTCGCCATGCCGGGCACCACCGGCGGCGACCTCTACAAGGCCTATCACATCGCCCGCAGGACCCACAAGCGAACCGAGGGCGTCACCGTCGTCTTCCTGGATCGCGTCATCGGCCTGATCAGTTTCCTGCTGCTCTCCGCAATCGCCATCTATGCCGCCCGCGAGAACATCGGCGAGTACGGGCGATGGGTGGGCTATCTGATCATCGCGTTCTTCATCTCCGCGGGACTTTTTTTCTCGCGCCGCGTCCGGCGGTGGATCCGCTACGAGGCCCTCCTGACCCGTCTGCCCTTCGGAGACAAGCTGCAGCGCATCGACGACACGGCGTTCAGTTTCCGCTTCCACCCCCGCGTGACGACGGTTTCGCTCGTCGTCACCGTCCTCGTCCATTTCTGCCTGATCACCGCCGTCTACTTCCTCGCCCGGGGTCTCGGCATCGCTCCCCGCGGCAACCTCACCGCCGCCGATCTCTACAGGGCCTGTTTTCTCGCCGTCGTCGTCGGCTACCTCCTCGCCGCGATTCCCATCAGCATCCAGGGGTTTGGGCTGCTCGAAGCCGTCTTTTATCGCGTGCTCGTCGAGGGCCACTGGTGCGGCTGGAGCGAGATGCTCGCTCTCACCCTCGGCGCCCGGCTCATCCAGATCACCTGGGCGCTCCCCGGCCTCATCGTCCCCTGGCTCGGGTTCCAGCGTCCGCCCCCCGCGTCCACGCCGTAGCCTCGCCGCCGCCCGGGTTACGGGGTTCGCCGTTTCCACTTCCGCCGCTGACCCCCGTTTTGATGTTTTGATGTCTTGACTTTTCTCTCGCCCCGCAACCTACCTTTTCCCAAGAGTTGGAATCTGCTACAATGATGGCGGTTGGAACACTGACGATCTCCTCTCAAGGGTTGGGTAATCGAGGAGCCGCTGATGCCCACAACAGTCACCATCGAAAGCCTCTTAGGCGGGATGAAAACCCACAACGCCTCGGACCTCCACCTCAAGACCGGCCTCCCCCCCACCTATCGCATCGGAGGGCACCTGCGGACGTTGGACCTCCCCGCCATGTCGGGTGAAGACATCGAATGTTGCATGTCCACCATCATCCCGGCGAAGCGTCGCGACTTCTACGAGGAATACGGCGATCTCGACTTCGCCGCCGAACTGCCGGATGGCGACCGGTTCCGCGTGAACATCTTCCGCGCCGCCAACAGGATGAACGCCGCCATCCGCCGCGTCAAAGGCGAGATCGCCAACTACGAAGCCCTCCACCTCCCGCCGACCTACCACGATCTGATCGGCAAGACGCACGAAGGCCTGATCATCGTTTCCGGCGTGACCGGATCCGGCAAGAGTTCCACACTCGCCGCCATGATCCAACACATCAACGAGTCTCGCTCCGAGAACATCGTCACCATCGAGGACCCCATCGAGTACCTCTTCCGCCCGATCAAGTCGATCGTGTCGCAGCGGGAAATCGGCATCGACATCCCGAGCTACGGCGAAGGGTTGAAGTATGTCGTCCGGCAGGACCCCGACGTGATCTTCATCGGCGAGATGCGCGACAAGTTCACCATGAGCGCCGCTCTCCAGGCCGCCGAAACCGGCCATCTCGTCTTCGGCAGTCTCCACACCGCCGACGCGATGCAGGCCTTCGCCCGCATCCTCGAGTTCTTCCCCCGGAACGAGCATGAATTCATCCGTGCATCGCTGTCCAACAGTCTGCGCGCCATCTGCGCCCAGCGGCTGTTGCCCGGCTGCCGGGAGGATGCCCTCCTGGTGCCGGCGACGGAAGTGCTGCTTAACTCGCCGACGTGCCGCGATCTCATCCGCAAGGA
>CAYQDV010000211.1:0-6124 GCA_964416295.1 uncultured Planctomycetaceae bacterium | reverse complement strand
ATGCGCCGCTTGTACGCGGCCGATCGGGATAATGCGACCCCGTTGATCGTCACACCGCCGCGATCCGGAACGAGCAGCGTGGCGATGACGTTGATCGTCGTAGACTTGCCGGCCCCATTGGGACCGAGCAGCCCGAAGATTTCCCCCGCCTCGATCTCAAAGCTCACGCCGTCCACCGCACGGACGTCCGCGAACGACTTGTAGAGCCTGGAAACCTCCAGAACAGACAACGACCGACTCCCATCCGTGTCCATGCGTGCGTTCACACCCCGCCTCGGCATCCTATCTCACCCGGCGCCGACGCGAAACACATCTCAGCGTGGATGATTGGTGCGGGCGCCGTACGACTTCGTCAGCCCGCATTTCTCACCGAGACATACGATCGGTGGTCATGATCTGTAGCGTCGGGGCTTGTCCCCGACGCACCGCCCACGGCGCCCCGCCGCGTCACCCACAAGGGGTGACGCTACAGCATACTGGCGGCCCATCTTGGCTTGCGATAAGAGATCCGGGTTAGACTGCCTGCTCCGACACGGTCGGAGTTCGCGATCATGAATACAGATGCCATACAGACGCTTGCGACGATGCGAACCCGGTTCGGCCCGCGCGCGGCGCGGCGCAAGCTGTGCCTGTTGTCCCGCGCGGCCCGATGGGATTTGTCCAACCCACGGACCCTGCGCACCTGCCACGATCTCCTTCTGTTCATGGCCGCCTATCCCGACGGCCGCGATGTGCTGCGGGCCGTCGAGGCCGCGCTGCGACGCGTCGTCCGGATCGCCCGGCAGCAGACGGACACGCCCTCCCGGCGAAGCGCCGGCCGGTTACAGGATTCCGGCATCGCGGGAACGGTCACCTGCGGATCGTTCACGTTGGACGCCGTGGACTGGCTGACACGCCGATTCCCGCGCTCGGTCGAGCTGAGTCTGGAGGACGAATCGGCCGGACCGGCGCTGGACGAGTTCCTGCCGGCGCTCGTGACGTCCGTCGAGCGCGACGGCCTCCTGGACGATCGACTGACCACGGGCCGGTGGCTCCGGCTGGCCGCCGGCGGCAGTGATCGAGACGGCCTCGCCTGGCTCGTCGCGCAATTCCGGCGGCTCGGCTGCCGCGGCGAGACGCTCGATCGCGTGTTCGATTCGCTGGAGCTATCCGTCCGATGGCGCCTGCGCGACCCCGCGGCCTCGCGCACCCTGATCCGCTTTCCGCGCCGGCCCCTGTTCTTCCAGTCGGCGGCGCTGGAGCGCCGCGTCTCGTTGCTCGACATATTGGGCACACCGCTGCCCCCGCCCCGGCGGCTGACCGCGCAAGACGCCCGACGGATGATCGACATCGGTCGCGCGACGCTGTGCGTCCGGCACCGCGAGACCGACACGCTGACCTACGCCAATCCCCGAGAAGTCACGCTCTTTTCGCTCGAACGCGGCATCGACGTCGCGCTCTTCGGCATGACGCCCGACCGCCGGCTGCCCATCGAGAGCTACTTCGGATTCATCGTCGCCCGCAACCGCGTCCCCGTCGGCTACGGCGGCGGCTGGGTGCTGTTCGATCGCTCGGAAATCGGCGTCAACGTGTTCGACGAGTTTCGCGGCGGCGAATCCGCCTGCATCTTTGCTCAGGTGTTACGCGTCTTTCATCACACCTACGGCGTGCGGCGATTCGAGGTGGACCCCTATCAGTTCGGCGCCGACAATCCCGAGGCGATCCGCTCCGGGGCCTTCTGGTTCTACTATCGCCTGGGATTCCGTCCGGCCGAGCCGCGACTGGCCACCCTGGCCGAACGCCAGTGGCGGCGGATCAGCGAGCAACCGTCCTACCGCTCCACCGCCCGCGTCCTGCGACGCCTGGCAGAGTCTACGCTGGTCTTTACCGGAAACGCCGCGCCCGATGCCGAGACGGTCGACCTCTGGGCGTTGGGGCTGGCCGTCACGCGGTGGATCGGACGCCGATTGGACGGAGATCGCCGGCTGGCCGAACAGGCGGCTCGCAGAGTTGTGAGGGCGGCTCTCGCCGTGCCCGATCGGCCCGAGTGGCCGGCGAACCAGGCTGCCGCGTTCGATCGCCTCTGTGTGCTGATGGCCCTCATTCCAGACCTGGAGTCGTGGCCGAACACCGATAAAGCGTCGCTTGTCGCGATCATGCGCGCCAAGGGAGGGGCGACCGAAAGGACGTACAGCCGACGGCTTCAACGCCACACCCGACTCCGCGCCGCCCTCGCCCGGATCGCGAGGGTCGAGTCGCGTCGAAACGCGCCGGCAGCTTCGCTATAGCTTGCTGAAGGCGTCCAGCGCGCGATCCAGGTGCTGCGTCTCGTGGGCGGCGGAGATTTGGACCCGCAGCCGGGCCGCACCCTCCGGCACCACCGGATAGCCGAACCCGATGACGAACACACCCAGCTCGAGCAGACGCCGGCTGGCGGCGATGGCCTTCGCTGTTTCGCCCAGCAGGATCGGCGTGATCGCGCTGGGGCCGTCTACGGTCTCGAATCCCCGGCTCTTGAGACCCTCGCGCATGTATGAGACGTTCGACCGGAGCGTCTCCACACGTGATGTGTCGCGCGTCAGGATGTCGATCGCCTGGGTCGCCGCTCCGGCCGTCGCCGGCGGAAGCGCGTTCGAGAATATCTGCGGGCGGGATTTCTGCACCATCAGATCCACCAGACTCCGACGCGACGCCACATAGCCCCCCGCCGCGCCGCCGAGCGCCTTGCCCAGCGTCCCCGTCATGCAGTCGATTTTTCCGTTCAGGCCGTAGTGTTCGGCCACGCCGCGACCCGTCGGTCCGCACACGCCGACGCCGTGCGAGTCATCCACGATGAGAAACGCGCCGTACTCGCGGCACAGCTCGTGGATGCGGTCCAGCCGCGCGATGTCCCCTTCCATGCTGAACACGCCGTCGGTCAAGACCAGCCGCGTCTTCACGCCGGCCTGCTCCTTGAGGCAGCGCTCCAGATCGTCCATGTCGGAGTGTTTGTAGACTTTCGAGAGGGCGGCTTTGTTCATCTGCCGCCCGAGGCGGACCGCGTCGATGATCGAGGCGTGGTTCAAGGCGTCACTGATGGCGACCACCGAGTCGCCCGCCGTTACCAGCAGTGTCGCGATGGCCGCCTCGTTGGCGTTCCAGCACGAGACATACGTCGTCGCCGCCTCGGTGGCCGAGAGCGACGCGATCTTCTCCTCGACGATGCGGTGATAGTCGAACGTGCCGCAGATGAAGCGGACCGAGCCGGTGCCGGCGCCCCATCGCTTGTGGGCCTCGATCGCGGCGGCCACCACTTCCGGATCATTCGCCAACCCGAGATAGTCATTCGAACAGAGGACGACGACGTTGCCCACGCCCTCGATCTCCGATTCCGGCCCCATCGGGCGCGTCAGGTTCTTCAGCCGCTTGTATTGCCCGGCCTCCCGCATCGCTTCGAGGTCCGCGTCGATCTGATTCCATACTGGTGTCATAATAAGACGTCCTCCTGTCTTCGAAACGCGGGTCGTCCGCACCGGTCTCATCTCGGTGACAGGTATTCCCGGAAGGCCCGGTCGACATCGTATTCCGGCTGCCAGCCCCACTCCTCGCGAGCGCGGGAGTCGTCCACGTCGGCGGGCCAGGTATCGATGATGGCATTCCGCGGCGGATCAGGAACAAACGCAATCGACGCCCGCGGAAACGCCCGCAGCACATGGTCCCGAATCTCGCCCGCGCTGAGGCTGAACGCCCCGACGTTGTAGACGCTCAACGACAGGTTCTCTTTGGGGGACGCCGCCAGTTTCGTCATGGCTCGGATCGCATCCGGCATGACCATGAACGGAATCTTCGCCTCGGCGTCCACAAAACAGTCATAGTGTTCCCCGCGGGCGGCGGCGTGAACCATCTCGGCGGCGAAATCGCTCGTGCCGCCGGCGGGCAGCGTGACGGCGCTGATCAGGCCGGGAAACCGCACGGCTCGAAAATCGATCCCGCTCGGCGTCCGGTCGGCGGCGAGCTGACGATGGTGCCGCGCGTAGTACCTCCCCAGTTGCTCGCAATAGAGCTTGTTGCAGCCGTACATCGTCGTCGGAAAGTTCCACTCGTTCTCGCGCACCCGTCCGGCGGTCGCCTTCGTCGGCCGATCCGGCAGGCCGAAGACGGCGATGGAACTCGGAAACAGGAACTTGACCGGGCACCCCTGCCAGCGGGACTGCTCGTGCGCCAGCTTGAGCAGGTTGAGCGTCCCCTCGACGTTCACCCGGTGGCCGATGTCGGGGGTGTATTCCGCCCGAGTGCTCAGAATCGCCGCGAGGTGATAGATCGCATGGATCTCATATTCGCTCACGATCCGCTGGATCAGGTTGTCATCCAGAATGTCGCCCACGATCGACGCTACGCAGGCTGCGCAGAGGGACTCGTCGAGCGGTTTCAGGTCGAGCGCCAGGATGTCGTGATCCCCACGACGGCCGAAATGGTCGATCAGCCCATGGCCGATCTCGCCATTCGCGCCGGTGATCAGGATGACCGAGCGTCTCACATGATGGCCCCATGCCCGGTGCCGCTGCAACGCAGCTACGCAACCGACGCGCTCGCCTACCGATCCTTCTTGCCGTCGGCCTTGGCCGTCGACTTGTCGGCGCCCCCGGCCTTCGCCTCCACCTTCTGGACCTGCTCCTGCGTGGCCAGCGACTCGACGCGGTGGATGAGCTGGTAGAACATGCGATCCACCGGACGGTTCAGCGTCCGCAGACGCCCGGTCCGCGTTGCCTTGTCTGCGGTCTTCTCCGCTTTTGCGTAGTCGCCTTTCTTCTCATTAAGGTGCTTCTCTGCTCGGGGGCGAACCTGATCGAGAATTGCCTTGGCCTGGGTTTTCTGCCCCAGCGTAAACGCATACTTGGCGACTACCGCATCGACCCGTCCGGCCCACTCGCCAACCGGGGGTGATGGCTCGATCGGCTTGGCCACCGGCGTAGGGAGAGCAGGCCGCCGCGGCGGGATGGGAGGCGGGGGCGGGGGGCGACGATTCGAGGCGTCGCCGGCGAGCTTAGCGGCTGGCGGCGCTACTGGTTTCGGAAGGGTCGGGAGTTGCTTCGGGGAAGATGGCTTTGCGATGGGCGGCGGGCGTGGCTGCCCCTGTCGCGCAGTAGCCCGGCTGGGTAGTTCAACGCCTTCGTGCCGAAGCCAGTCCAGGTTCTGAATGGAGAACTCGACGCCCAGCGCCGCCAGACGGCCCGACACCTGCTGCTTCAATCGCTCGTGGGCCGCGGCGATCTGTGCCTTCGACAGATCGGCCTCGACGCGCCTCAGGATGTTCGCGTAGCTCAGCGGCGCTTCTCGATAAATGTCGTACATTTGCCGCTGGAATTTCCTCCGAAGCGTGCTGCGAAGCGCCTCACTGATAGGCTCGTTCGGCAATTGCCGGAGCGCCCCGCTCAGCGAGTGAATCGTCATGGCGGTGTTTTCCTCGCGGGCCCGCTGCGCATCGACCCGCTCGATCATCATCGCCGTGACCCGCTCGGCTTGCTTGCCCTGAAGGCCGTACGCATCACAGATGAACTTGGCCCGCCGAGCGATCCATTGACGATCGGCGGTGTTCGGGGTGCCCGGCACCGGTTCGCCGGCCTGCCCGAAGACGGCCGGAGCCACCACGAAACATGCAACAACAAAGCTGACTGATCTCGTGAACATGATCTCCATTCCTGAATTGACTCGAACCCTGTTTTCCCTTGAATGAATACAAGCCAGACCAGATATCTTCAGCCCCCGCGCCGGTCATGTCAAACGGTCGCCCACCCCCTGTGGCGGCCGTGGTCCGTAGCGTCGGCCCCCCTTGGCCGACGTGGCGCGTGCCACCGCCAACAAGCCCCGCGTGCCACGGCCAACATGCCCCGCGTGCCACGGCCACGCTTGCGTGGCCGTGCGGCCCGTCGCACCCGTCAAACCGCCCCCGCGAATCCGCCGACAAAACGACCACAAAACAGGAAAAACGCCCTGTCAGTCCCAGAAAAGGGCTTGACACGGCCCCGGACGGGCGGTATTATGAGTCGCATTAAGGGTTTCTGGGTATTGGGGGCGAAGGAGCAAGTCATGTCCGAAAACCGAAAACTGTAGCGCCGTCCCCCCGTGGGCGACGATGCACGCAACACGCCGTAGCGCCGCCCCTTGT
>CAYQDV010000210.1:0-6220 GCA_964416295.1 uncultured Planctomycetaceae bacterium | reverse complement strand
GCGCTTTGCGCGGCCCGCTCCCTCCGGAGGCTGGTGGTCAACGATCGGAGCCGTCCCCGCCGCACCCCGGCGCCTGTAGCGATTCTTGACGCGGCCGCCGATCGGCAGGTCCGCGATCCGCTTCATCAGCGGCGGGACCTCTTCCGCAAACCGGACCGTCACGGGATCGCCATTGATCTCCAGCATGACATCACCGGCCCGGATTCCGGCCCGGTCCGCCGGCCCGCCCTGCACGATCGAATTGACCAGGACGCCCTCCTTCAGGCCGGTCTTTTCGATCGGCTTGAAGGCCACGCCCAGCCAACTTCGCGGCACGCGGCCGTGCTCGATGAGGGTGTCGGCCACCGTCCGGGCCAGGTTGCTCGGGATCGCAAACCCGATGGCGTTGCCGCCCAGTTCGTTCACGCCCACGATCTCGCCCTTGAGGTTGACGAGCGGACCGCCGCTGTTGCCGGGGTGGATCATGGCATCGTGCTGAATCCATCGTGTGAACAGACCCGTCCGCTGGCCGCTGTCGAGTTCCATCTCCTCGGTATCGCTGCTCGACCCGAAGACGCGCTCGCGGTTCGACACGATGCCCAGCGTCACCGAGCGCGACAGCGCCAGCGGCGACCCCATCGCCATGACCTGATCGCCCACCTGCAATTCGTCCGAGTCTCCGAACTTCGCAACGGACAGGCTCGCGCCGCCGTCTTTCAGCTCAGACAGGGTCAGTTTCAGGATCGCCAGGTCGGTGAGCGGGTCTTCGCCGACCAGTTCGGCGGAGACCTCCTGCTTGTCCGCCAGGCGGCACTTGAATTTCAGACCCTTGTCCGTGACGTGCTGGTTCGTCAGGACGTGCCCCTGTGGGGAAATGATTGTGCCGCTGCCGATGCTTCGACCCTTGTGTTCCTTGCCTCCCCAGTAGTCCACGGTGATGACGCTGATGTTGACCAGGGCGGGAAAGACGCGGTCGCGCGCCACGCCGATCATCTTCCGCATGTCTTCGCGGAGAGCCTCGGCCTTGGCCGAGGCGGCGGGCGGCGACTCCGACGCCGAACCCACCGCGGCGGTGCACGACGAACCCGGCGACATCACCCCCACGGCGACCAGCAAAACGCCCATCGCGGGAGCGGCCCTGCGATGGCAGCAGAACTCAAACATCCGCACTCCTTTTCCTGTGAGACCGGCCTCGGCTTGACCGCCACGACGGAAACGTCCATCCGGGCGCGAAGTATCCTGTAGATTCCGTTAGACTGCAACCTTATGGGTGAGCACAACACCGATCAATACACCGAACCCGAACAGTTGCGGCAATTCATGCAATGCCTGCTGCGCGACCTGCGGGCGCTCGAAGCGCTTATCGAACGCGGCTCGCTGGAATCCGGCCTGCGCCGAATCGGCGCCGAGCAGGAACTGGTCCTCATCGACCACGCCTCCCGGCCTGCCCCGGTCAACATCGAGGTGCTTCAACACCTCAATGATTCGGCCTTTACCACGGAACTGGGCCGCTTCAACCTCGAATTCAACCTCGACCCCGAGCCGTTCGGAGCCGATTGCCTCAGCCGCCTGGAACACGCCCTCGACGACAAACTGGCCGCCGTGCGGTCCGCGGCGGCCCGGGAACAGGCCGACGTCCTGCTGACCGGCTGCCTGCCGACGTTGCACAAGTCCGACCTCGAACTCGACAACATGACGCCCATGCCGCGCTACCGCGCCCTCAACGAGGCCCTCCGCCGACTCCGAGGCGGGGCGTTCGAGTTTCGGCTGACCGGCACCGACGAGCTGATGCTCAAACACGAATCGGTCCTCATCGAGGCGTGCAACACGAGCTTTCAAATCCACTTTCAAGTGGGACCGGAAGAGTTTGTCCGGCTCTACAACGTCGCCCAGGTCGTCGCCGCACCCGTGCTCGCCGTGGCTGTCAACTCACCGCTGCTGTTCGGCCGGCGGCTCTGGAAGGAAACGCGAATCGCCCTTTTTCAGCAGGCCGTCGACACCCGCAGCCCCGGCCATCAGGTCGACCAGCGAACCGCCCGCGTCAGCTTCGGGAACGACTGGGTCCACGAGTCCGTCCTGGAAATCTTCCGCGAGGACGTCGCCCGGTTTCGCGTCGTCATCGCGATGGCCATCGACGAAGATCCGTTCGAGGCCCTTGCGAGCGGCAGGGTTCCAAGACTCAAGGCCCTGAACCTGCACAACAGCACGGTCTACCGCTGGAACCGCCCCTGCTACGGAATCAGCGACGGCCGGCCCCACCTCCGCATCGAGAACCGAGTGTTGCCTTCCGGTCCCACCGTCCTCGACGAGGTGGCCAACGCGGCGTTCTGGTTCGGGCTGATGAGCGGCGTGGTCGAGCACCACACCGACGTGACCCGCGCGATCGATTTCGATCAGGCCAAGACCAACTTCCTGACCGCCGCCCGTCTGGGCATGACCGCTCAGTTCACCTGGTTCGATCGCCGGCGGCATCTCGCCCAGGACCTGATCCGACACGAGTTGATTCCGCTCGCCCGCGAGGGCCTGGCCGCCTCCGGCATTATTGCGTCCGACATCGACCGCTACCTCGGCGTCATCGACGAGCGGGCCACGTCCGGCCGGACCGGCGCCCGATGGCTGCTCGATTCGCTGTCGGGTCTGAAAGACCAGGGCACCGGAACCGAACGGCTCAGCGCCCTGACCGCCGCGACGCTGGCCCGACAGAAGGACGGCGCCCCGGTCCACACCTGGCCGCTCGCCCGCCTGGACGAGGCCGGCGGTTGGAAGCACAATTATACCCGTGTCGAGCAATATATGACGAGCGACCTGTTCACGGTCCATCCGGACGAGGTCATCGATCTGGTGGCCAACCTGATGGACTGGAAAAACATCCGCCATGTGCCGGTCGAGGACGAGCAGCACCACCTCGTGGGTCTGGTGTCCTACCGCTCGCTGCTGCGCGTGCTGGCGCGGGACCTGCCGCACACCAAGGACGCCCCGCTTCCGGTCAGCGCGATCATGCAGAAGAACCCGATTACGGTCGTGCCCGACACGACCACCCTTGACGCCATCGCCCTGATGCGTCGCCACAAGGTTGCCTGTCTTCCGGTCGTCAAAGACGAACGTCTCGTTGGCATCGTCTCCGAACGAGACTACCTCCACATCGCCGCCCAACTGCTCGAAGATCAACTGCGCGACCACCCGCTCGCCTGACCCGGCGAGCCGCAGGGCACGATTTCGGAAATCAATGCGATCGTAACGATCGTGCAACGGCGCAGGGTTGGGTGTGCGGATCGGGAGGCCGGGCGACGGAGGCCACGTCGGCCACAGGGGGCCGACGCTACGACGGCGAGCCCGATGCGTTTGTCGACGTGTCCGCCTCGCTGAACAGAATCAGGCTGGTGGTGAAACCGTGGACGAACGTCTGGCCGCCGACCGGGCCGATCTCGCCTCCGGCGAAAAACCCGGCCGCCGTGCACCGCTCGGCCAGGCGATTCACGAGGCCGATGTCGTGATTGGGCGAGCCGAACATCCGCCGCCCGCGGCCGTTGCAACTGAACAGCAGGCCGCCCGCGGGGGAGCCGCCCAGTTCGTCCACACGCGTCGCCAGCAACGAGGCCATCTCGGCGCTCGCCGTGTGGGAATCCCGAACGTGGAATTGAACGGTCTGTCCCGCCCGGATCATCTCATTGATCGCAATCCCCTTCTTTTCGACGATCCCCATCACGTTGCGGATCAGAAAATCGCCCGGCCGGAACGTTTCCCGACGCCCATCGACGGCCCGTCCGAGCATCAGCCCCTTCTGGATCAACGCCCTGTCCACGTCGTTGGTGGCGCTGAAGATCTCCTGAAGCACCTCCAGCACGGGTTGCCCGCCCAGCTCCGTGATGACGTTTTCTTTTGCCCGCGTCACGACATAGAGCGAGCCGATCGGCCGGCACCCCGGCGAAACGACCGTGCTCACCCGCATCGGCCCGCACAGCGATACACCCACCATCCCCTGTCGCAGGACCTGATCGCCGAGGAAGAGCCGGTTCTGTCCCGGACCGTTCGCGCCACTGGCCACGCCGCCGACGATCAGGGACGAGGAAAAGACCGAATCCATCGCCTCCAGGCACCGATCGACGTGGATCGAAAACGGCTCCGGCAGCACGATGAAACTCGGGCGATCTTTCGGCCCGACCCCCAGCCGGTCGTACCAGTCCTCCGGCCGGTCAAACTGAACCAGATCATCCTGGTCCACGCAGAATGGCAGGATCTTCACCCCCGGCATTTTGGCCACCCACAGCACCACCGCCGGCGACTGTTCGATTTCACGATCCGGTCCGATGATGCTCTCGCCGGTGCAGCCGATCAGGTTTCTCGCGTCGATCCGCCCGATGATCCCCGCCAGCAGGTCGTCGAACGCCGGCCCGTGGTGATGGGACGCAAACACCACGGCGAGGTCCGCGCGGAGGCCCGCCGCCACGCGGCACACCTGATCGACGGCCGTCGTCGTATCGCTCTTTGTACTGATCGCCGATCGGAAGATCATGCCCGCTCCCGCCGGGCGGCAAGACCCCTCATGCAGCCATACCGCACTCCCGGCGCCGCCCATCATACCCGGCCCTCCACGACTTCGGCAACCACCGGCGCACGCGAAACGCCCCCGCTCATTCCATCACGTCCAACCGGGACGTGAGCAGGCAATCGATCGCGCATTAAGACCCCATGTGGCATCTGTTCTGGGGCGGGGAAGATGGCGAGGCGTCCGGGGTGGGACGCATGGCGATTTCAACCGACCCGCGTGCGCTGTCCGTCCATGACAAACGACCGTCTCTGCGTTTTGACTCCAAACCGGTTTCCCGTTTCACTACCGCCATGCAGTCGATCCTGGCTCAGCTTCGAACGCACTTCGATGCCGCGTTGCGGTCCGTCACCGGAGAATCCGGCTCCGACGTCCGACTCCGCGCCGCGGCCGATCCGAAATTTGGCGACTATCAGTGCAGTGCCGCGCTGGGCCTGGCGAAGACACTGGGGCAAAAGCCTCGCGACGTCGCGCAGCGGATCGTCGCCGCGCTGGGCGACTCCGCCGCCGACATGCTGGAACCACCCGAAATCGCGGGGCCGGGGTTCATCAATCTCCGGCTCAAGGCGACCTACCTCGAACAGACCCTCCGGTCCATTCCACCGCACGCCGAGGGGGAGGACCGGCTCGGCATCAACAAGGTCCCGGCGGCGGAGCGCGACGTGGTCGTCATCGACTACTCGTCACCCAACGTGGCCAAGGAAATGCACGTTGGCCACCTTCGCACGACGATTATCGGCGACACCATCGCGCGGACGATCGCGTTCCAGGGGCATCGTGTCATTCGGCAGAACCACCTCGGCGACTGGGGCACGCAGTTCGGCAAGATCATCCTGGCCCTGTGGCACCTCTGCATGGCCGGACAGCAGGGCGAATCCGTCGACGACTTTGACCGGATTGCCGGCGAATTGACCGATTGCGATACGGACGCCGCCCGGCGAGCCGCGCTGCTTGACCAGCGTCGAGCCATCCACCAGGCCAACCTCGAACGCGATCCCGACGGCAAGACGTTCCATGCGTTCATTCGAACTTTCGAGCCGAGCTTCGACGTATTGCTGCCGGCCTACCGATATGTGAGCGCCCTGGAGGCGTCCGCCCAAGGCACCGATCTGGCGATTGCCGACCCTGGGACCGGACAGCGCGTGCCTCTCGGCTCCATTTCGAGGCGCGTGGCAGCCATCCTTCAGGGCAAGACCGGCACAGACAATGAACAGGAACTCGACGCGTGGAGAAAAGCACGGGCCGCGACGCTCAAGGAATGCAATGCCCTCTATCGGCGAATGGGCGTTCTGCTCGACGACGGCGATATCTGCGGCGAGAGCTTTTACGAACCGCTGCTGCCGGGCATCGTCGAGGAGCTTCAGGCACGTCTGACTGAATCCGGTGGCGGCGACGCCGACCGACGTGCGATCTGCCGAAACGACGCGGGCGCCGTCTGCGTCTTTCTGGAAAACGCCGACGGTTCGCCGGCGTTCAAAGGCCCACAGGGTGCCCCTCTACCGATGATCATTCGGAAATCCGACGGTGCGTCGCTCTACGCGACGACCGACCTCGCGGCGATCCTGTACCGGCTGGCCCACGCCGAGCGCCATCCGATCCGGGTGTGCAGGGACCGCCCCCGCGAGGCGCCGGCCCGGGTCGGCGGCGGGCGCGGGGGCGGCCCCGGGCTCTCGGCCGGGGGCCGGCCGGAGAAGG
>CAYQDV010000209.1:0-6279 GCA_964416295.1 uncultured Planctomycetaceae bacterium | reverse complement strand
CCCGCCGCATCGCCGGCGACAGCACTTCCGGCCGCTGATCCGTCGTGGCCAGAAAGTCTTCGGTCTGTTTCCCGACGCGACCGATGACGCGAACCGCCTCGATGGGAAACCGGCCGACCGCCGTCTCGGCGCTCAGCATGACGCAATCCGCTGAATCCAATATGGCATTCGCAACATCGCTCACCTCGGCCCGCGTCGGCGCCGGGCTGTCTACCATCGACTGAAGCATTTGCGTCGCGATGATGACCGGCTTGCCCGCCGCCTGACAACGCCGCGTCAGGTCCTTCTGGATCAGCGGCACGCTTGCCAGGTCCATCTCGACGCCAAGGTCCCCGCGCGCCACCAGCACGACATCCGTCGCTTCGATGATCTCGTCGATGTGAGCGATGGCCTGCGGCGTCTCGATCTTCGCCACGATGCGACACTCCGGACCACCAAGCGGCATCCGCCCACGCAATTCGATCAAGTCTTGCGCCGTACGGACAAACGACAGCGCGACATAGTCCACGCCCTGCGCCAAGGCCCAATCCAGGTCCCGGCAATCCTTTTCGGTCAGTGCCGACAGGGCCAGATCACTGTCCGGAAGATTCACGCCCTTGTGATCGCTGATCCGCCCCGCGACCTCGCAGACGCACTCGATCCGATCCGCATGTACGGCCCGCACACGCAAGCGGACGGCGCCGTCGTCGATCAGGACGCGATGCCCGACCGCGACCTCGTGGATCAGTTCGGGCCGATTCGTGCTGACCCGCGAGGGGTCACCGACCACGGTCTGCCCGACGATGTCAAGTGAGTGTCCCGCCGCGATGTCGAACCCGCCGCCGTCGAGCGTGTCGACCCGAATCTTGGGGCCGCACAGATCTGCCATGACCGCGGCCGTCGCAGCCCGCTCCTGGCAGGTCGCTCGAATGTTTTCGAGTGTGCGGCCGTGCTGCTCCAACGTGCCGTGCGAGAAATTGAGCCTGAAGACATCGACGCCCGCCTCAAGCAGTTTGCCGATGACCTCCGACGAATCAGAGGCCGGACCGACCGTCGCGATGACCTTCGTGCGAAGCATGGTGACGGATTCCTTGCACAAATTCACTCGATGCAGTGAGGATGAAACCGATCGGATTGTCCGCTCGCCGGACCGCCCTGACAAGTTACCGCCGCAGGAAGAACTCCATCAACTCACAGCCCCGCTCGATATGAATATCGGTGGCGGCGGCCGCCGACTCGCCAAACTGCAACCCGTGCAACCCGTGCAACCCGTGCAGCCCGCGCGGCACGCCGGAGCCGGCCATGCAGAATGGCACCGCTTTGCCAACGACCCTCCGGCCCGCGGTGGTCGCCACGTGATCTGGTGCGATCAGGATTCGCCATTGGTCGTATTCGCGCAGCCGCCCGAGCAGAGGCCCGACGATGTCGGCATCGATCCGTTCCAGGACCTCGACCTTCGCCTCGACATCCCCCATCAGCGCCGCCTCACCCGGGGCCTCAACGTGTACCACCACGAGATCGTGCTCGTCCAGTGCGTCGATGGCCACCCGTCCCTTGGCCGACGTGTCGGTTCCGAGGTCGCCGCTCGCGCCCGCGACGTCGGCCCACGCCAGGCCCGCCAGCTTCGCCAGCCCCCGCATCAGGTCCACTGCGCCGACCACCGCCCCCGTCACGCCGAATCGCCGCCGAAACCGCGGCAGGATTGGCGTGACACCCTGTCCCCACAGCCAGACCGTATTTGCCGGCATCTCGCCCAAATCTTCACGCACCAGGTTCACGTCATGCGACGCCGCAATCGCGCTGGCTCGCCGCGCGATCGTGTTGATCCGCTCCGCGCCGGGACCCTTCACCGGGTAGTCGGCGGCCCGCTCCGACTGAATCGCATCCGGCGGAATGCACGCCGCATCCAGTACCGACGAATCGCTGATGACCATGAGGTGGCGATACGACAGTCCCGCATGGAAACGCACCGGCTCTGCGGAAAACTCCGCGTTCAACGCGTCGATCACCTGGCGGGCCTCGGCCGTGCGGATGTGGCCGCCGGCATGGTCCACCAGATCTCCATCGACCACGGTCACCAGATTGCAACGGAAGACGACTTCGTCGTGCCCCAGGCGAATGTTTCTCGCGACAGCCTCGATCGGAGCGCGACCCGTGTAGCATTTATGAACGTCGTAACCCAGCAGCGACAGCACGGCCACGTCGCTGCCGGCTGCGAACCCCTCGGGGATCGTCCGAACCATTCCCTGCCGGCCCTCTGCGACGACGCCGTCGATATGGGGAATATTGGCCGCCTCCAGCGGCGTCCGGCCCGCCAGCGCCTCCACCGGTCCATCGGCGGCGCCGTTGGCGATAACTATCGCGTATTTGCACGTCATGCGGTCTTCGGAATCCATTCATCGCCCGGCCCGTCGACGTCGACCCTCTCCGAGTCGGCCGGCATCCGAACGCACGGCGATCATACGGGTCGTCCGTCCGTATCGAAAGCGACGCCGCCTCGGGCTTGCCCGACACGGCCGGCGGCCTACCATGCGCCGTGTCGACCGGGCGGCGAGGCGAGGCCGCGGCCACGCCCGCGACGGAGCACCACGATGACAAGACGGCGAATACTCATCCTCTGCGCCGGAAACTCCTGCCGGTCGCAAATGGCCGAAGCCATCGTGCGCGACCTGGCCGAGGTGGAGTGGGAGGCTCATTCGGCGGGCACGCACCCGGCCGGTTATGTGCATCGCTACGCCATCGCGGCCATGGCGGAAGTAGGCATCGACATCGCCTCTCAACGCTCCAGGAGCGTCACGGAATTCGCCGGCCAGTCGTTCGACTACGTCGTGACCGTCTGCGATGCCGCTCAGAAGGAATGTCCGGCGTTTCCGGGCGCGAGCAAGACCCTTCACTGGCCGCTCGACGATCCGGCGGCGATGCTCGATGACAAGGAAGCCGGCCTTGCCGTCGCCCGGCGCGTGCGCGACGAACTCCGGCGCAGGCTCGCCGCCCTGATCCGCGAGGACCGCCGCAAAGCCGCGGAAGCCATGCCATGAGCCTGGCGGACGAGACCGTCGCGATGCTGGCCGACTGGTTGCGCGAGACGCAGCGCGGTGTCGCCTTCACCGGCGCGGGCATCAGCACCGAGAGCGGCATCCCGGACTTCCGAAGCCCCGGCGGCGTCTGGTCGCGCCATCAGCCGGTTATGTATCAGGACTTCCTCCGTGACCCTGCCGAACGGAGACGCTACTGGCAGATCCGAAAAGAGAGCATCCCCGCCTTCGCCGCCGCCCGGCCGAACGCCGGGCACCTCGCCCTGGCCCGGCTCGAAGCCCAGGGCCGCCTCCGGGCGGTCATCACCCAGAATATCGACGAACTCCACCAGCGGGCCGGCAGCCGCCGCGTCCTCGAAGTCCACGGCACCGCCATGAAGGTACATTGCCTCTCCTGCGACCGGCGATACACCAGCGAGGCAATCCAGGTCCGGCTCGAAGCCGGCGAGCAGGAACCCGCCTGCGACGACTGCGGCGGCATCCTGAAATCCATGACCGTCTCATTCGGACAGGACCTCCCCGCCGACACCTGGGCCGAGGCGATCGAACTCGCGCGGACCTGTGACTGCTTCCTCGCGATGGGGTCCAGCTTGGTCGTACACCCGGCCGCCGGCCTGCCCGAGATGGCCCGGGCCAACGGCGCCCGATTCATCATCCTCAATCGCGACCCGACCCCCCTCGATGACATCGCCGACCTCGTCCTCCGCGCCCCCATCGGCCCCACCCTGCAGCGCGTCACGGCCCGGCTGGCCGGAAGCGGTCTTTGATCGCATGTGCGAAGGGGCGTTCGCCCCGTCACATACGCCATGAGACGGTCTGTTGTCGCGTAGTGGTGGGCCTGCGCGAGGCGGCGGTGCTCCGGGGGCCACCGAGAGAACCAAGACACCAGAGGTCGTGCGATTGGAACGGACCATGCGCCAATTGAAGCCCGGCGCCACGGAAGAGCCGAAACGGCGTCAAACGATGGTGTAGACGAGGGCGAGGAGGACGTTGGCGGCGAAGAGGACGGGCACGAGCGTCGCCGTGACGGCGCGGCGGCGGGAGGTGCCGTGGAGGTTCTCGACGCCACTGGCGACGACGGCGATGTACCACAGGAGGCCGACGGGCGGGAGCAGGACCAGGGCAGGGAGGATGGCGCTGCCATAGGCCACGGCACGGACGGAGTGCTCGGGGTCGCTGTTGCGCTGTCCAAGACAGAAGAGAACGGCCTGGATGAGCAGTCCGTAGCTGGCGGTCCAGGCGATCTGGGCCAACGGAATAAAAACAAGCAAAAACATCAGGAACCGGGGCGCGGAGATCAGGGCGGTGGGGATCATGCCCGTCGGGCGGAGGGCGCCCATGAGGAGCAGGCCGCAGACGAGGAGAGCCGTCGCCGCATAGGCGCAGAGAATGCTGAAGACAAGGGCTCCGGAGCGCGACCCGTCGGCGTAGGACTGGCGGAAGTATTCCCCGGGCTGGGTGGCGAGCCTGGCGAGGCTGTCGAGGAAAGCCCGCACGCAGCCGAACTGGTCGCGGTGTTCCCACGGCGTACCGGCGCGGAGCGGCGTGCCGCGGACGCCATCGCGGAGCGGCCGGACCATCAGCCTGGCGGCGTCGAGCTGTCGCCCGCAGGCAACGCATGCGAATCGCCTTGGCGACGGAAGGCCGTGGCCGTCATTGCCGAGATAAGCCTGTCCGCAACTTGGGCAGAGGAAGTGGACGCCCTCGGGCGGAAAGGCGAAATCCGTGACCTCGAAGGGCGTGGCGCACTCGGGGCATCGGTCCTCGGGGAGTTCCCACAGGAGATAGTCACAACGGGGGCAGTTCATTCTTCAAACCGCCGGATGTCGGCACCGACGGCGACGAATCGTTCTTCGATGCGTTCGTATCCGCGATCGATGTGATAGACGCGGGCGATTTTGGTTTGTCCTTTCGCGACGAGGCCGGCCAGGACGAGGGCGGCGGAGGCGCGGAGGTCGCTGGCCATGACGGGGGCTCCGATGAGGCGCTTGACGCCCTCGACGATGACGACGGGGCCTTCCTTTCGCAGCTTGGCGCCCATTCTGTTTAATTCGGCAACGTGCACGAAACGGTCCGGAAATATTTTTTCGGTGATGATCGAATTGCCGTCGGCGAGGCAGAGAAGGGTCATGATCTGGGCCTGGAGGTCCGTGGGAAATCCGGGGTAGGGCTGGGTCGTGACGGTGACGGGTTCGAGGCGGCGGCTGCACGAGATTTCCACGCCGTCAGCCTTTTTTTCGACGATGACGCCGATGGCTCGGAGACGGTCGGCGACAGCGAGCAGGTGGTCGAGTCGGCAGTTCTTGATGATCGCGTCGCCGTTGGTGACGGCGATGGCAATCATGAGGGTGCCGGCCTCGATGCGGTCGGGGATGATCGTGTGGCTGCAGCCGTGAAGCTCGCCGACGCCCTCGATCGTGATTCGCGTAGACCCGTGGCCGGTGATGCGGGCGCCGCAAGCGTTCAGGTAATCGGCGAGACCGACGACCTCGGGTTCGCAGGCGGCGGACTCGATGACGGTGGCGCCCTCGGCGAGAGTGGCTGCCATCATGACGTTGGCCGTGCCGAGAACGGTGGAGCCGAATGGTCCGCCGAGGAAGAGCTCGGCTCCGCGGAGCCTTCGTGCCTTGAGGTGGATGTCGCCGCCGACAAGATCGACGTCGGCTCCGAGGGCCTTGAGTCCCTGGAGGTGGAGGTTGACCGGCCGGTCCCCGATGTTGCAGCCACCGGGCAGGGCGACGCGGGCTTGGCGGCGTTTGGCGAGCAAAGGCCCCATGACGCACACGCTGGCGCGCATCCTGCGGACAAGGTCGTACTCGGCATGACAGTTCATCTCGTCTTCGACCTTGAGGTGCAGCGCGCCGTCGTCATCGCGCGAGACGGCCACGCCGAGTTGGCGTAGCAGGTGGCAGAGGGTCTCGACATCGGCGAGGGTGGGGACTCCCCGAAGGACCGTCTCGCCCTCGGTCAGGATCGACGCTGCCATGATGGGGAGGGAGGCGTTCTTGGAACCGTTGACGGAAACGGTCCCGCGGAGCCGATTGCCGCCGTTGATCAGGAAATAGTCCATCGGTTCTCCTCCGTGAAGACACGTCGCGTGACGACCGTGCTTTGGCCGGCATCTGGACGGCGCGGATTATATCGGTCGACCGAGTGCGGGTTAAGGGCCTCGCTGTTGCGAAGTCCGTCCGAACCGCTAGGCTGGTCCCCGTTACGCTCGGATCGGCGGGATGTGTGGGCGCGATCGCCCTCGCGTCTTCAGAGA
>CAYQDV010000208.1:0-6304 GCA_964416295.1 uncultured Planctomycetaceae bacterium | reverse complement strand
GACAACGTGTGACCATGCACTAGTTCCGCGTTCTTGCGCGACGCCTGACGGCCGCTCAGGAAGATGGTTTTAGAGTGACGAATCGTTCGAGACGCACCAAGTCACGGAGAATATCCGGGGTGGCCAGAATGGTGCACGACTCACCGCAAGGCGGAACCGGTCGCAAGCGCCGGGGGCGGATGGCCCACTGCCGACCGCCGCGTTGCCGCGTCCGAACCGCCCGCTGGAACATCGTCTTGGTGCGGCGAAGGGCCTTGCGGCGAGCCGGGTCCTTGGCAAAGAGGCGAACGAGGGTCTTCGCCGCGGCGGCATTGGTCGGTTGCTTCGCAACGGTGATCTGAATCGTGGTTCCGGGTTGAGTGTCAACCGACATACGCACATTCCCTTAGTTGCAGGTCTTGGACGGCGTCCAAAAAAGCCTCTACGGAGCCGGCACTCACGCGTGCCAAGCCCCCCCAGCCGATCCGAACGGGCAACATCCAACCCGACATCTTAGCGGCACGCCGGTGCCTGTCAAGAGCGCAACACCCGGCTTGACGCAGCGACCGGGATCGGTTCCACTACCGGATTCGCCGCAGGTCGCCGGCGTGCCGCGGCGTGAACAGGGGTCGTGGATGGCGTCGATCGAAGAGTTGCGGGCACGGATCGACTCGCTGGACGCCCAGATGGTCTGCCTGATCAACGAACGGGCGCGGGCCGCCGCGGAGATCGGACGCCTGAAGGTGTCCTCCGGCGCGGCGGTTTTCGCACCGGACCGTGAACGGGAGGTTTTGGACCGCATATGCCGTCTTTCCACCGGCCCGGTCTCCCGACAGTCTCTGCTGGCCATCTACCGCGAGCTGATGTCGTCGTCGTTCGCCTTGGAGCGGCCGCCGCGTGTGGCCTATCTGGGACCGGAAGGGTCGTACTCGCACGAAGCGGCGCTCGGTAAGTTCGGAGCCTCGGTGGAGTATGAGTCGATCGCGGACATCACGGGCGTCTTCGAGGAGATTGCGCGAGGCCATGTAAACTACGGCGTCGTGCCCGTGGAAAACCGATGGGCGGGAGCGGTCGTCGACACGCTGGATTCGTTTCTGGAGCACGACGTTCAGATTTGCAATGAGATCCACCGTGAAATCCATCAAAACCTGATGGCGCGCTGCGCCATCGAGAGGGTCGCGGTGGTCTACTCGAAGCCCGAGGCGTTCGCGCAATGCCAGCGCTGGCTGGCGGAGACGGGATTGGTCCACAAGCAGACGCCGGCGCCCAGCACCAGCCGAGCGGCCCAGAAAGCCGCGGAAGAGCCCCATGCGGCGGCGATTGGCAGTCGGCTGGCGTCAAAACTCTACGACTTGCCGGTGCTGGCGGCCAACATCGAGGACCACCCGCGCAATACGACCCGGTTCTTTGTCATCGGGCGGGAGTCGGCCAGGCCGACCGGCTCCGATCGGACGAGCCTGATGTTCCTGACGGCAAACCGGGCTGGAGCGCTCGTGAGCGTGTTGCTGGTCTTCCAGAAAACGGCGATCAACATGACCATGATTACGTCGCGGCCCAGCCGGCAAGCCGATCGCGAATACCACTTCTTTGTGGACATCGACGGCCACGCGGACGACCCGGTGATCAAGGCGGCGATCGAGAGCGCGGCGCAGCACTGCCAGAAACTGCGCGTGCTGGGCTCCTATCCCCGATCGACGGAAGTGGTGGCGGTGTGAGAACCTCGAATTCGACGCGTAACGTGAGGTGGCACGAGCGATGAGACGACCCTTTGTGGCGGGCAACTGGAAAATGAACCTCGGCCTGGCATCGGCGCGGACGCTTATATCCGAGTTGCGCTCCAAGCTGCCGGCGGACCCTCCGATCGATATCGCGATTTGCCCCACCGCCATCTATCTGTTTCCGATGGCGAAAGCGGTGGCCGATTCGCCGATCCAGCTCGGGGCACAGAACTGCTGGCATGCGCCCGAAGGGGCGTTCACCGGTGAGGTGTCCGCCGCCATGGTCCGGGAAACCGGATGTGACTGGGTCATCCTGGGCCACAGTGAGCGGCGGCACACGATCGGCCCCAAGGACGCATCGGGTATCGTCCATGGGGAGGACGACCGCATGATCGCCGCGAAGCTTCGGGCCGCGCTGGCTGCCGGCCTGAAACCGATCCTGTGCGTCGGCGAGACCCTTGAGGAACGGGACGCCGGACAGACCGAAGCCGTGCTCGACCGGCAGATCGCAGGCGGCCTGAGCGATCTGGAGGGAACGGCCCCCCGCGACCTGGTCATGGCCTACGAGCCGGTGTGGGCGATCGGAACGGGGCGAACGGCCACCCCGGACCAGGCCCAGGCGGCCCACCGGCACATTCGCGAGCGGCTGTCCGGCCAATTCGGGGCGGGCGTAGCGGAAGCGATCCGAATACAATATGGTGGCAGTGTGAAGCCGGACAATGTGTTTGAACTCATGAAGTGCCCGGACGTGGATGGGGCGCTGGTCGGCGGCGCCAGTCTCAGGGCGCCGGACTTCTCAGCAATCATCGACGGCTGCATCCGGGCAAAGGGGCTTTGACGTTCATGAACGGATTGATTCTCTGCGAAGGCTCGATCGGTCAATACTTCTTGGCGGCGGCGTGCATCCTGGTGGCGCTGATGCTGATCGGACTGGTGATGTTGCAGAAAAACAAGGGCAGCGGCCTGTCCGGGGCATTCGGAGGCGTCGGCGGCCACTCCGCATTCGGCACCAAGACCGGGGACTTCATGACCTGGCTCACGGTCGCCCTCGCGGCCATTTTCCTGTCCCTGAACATCGCGGGCGTGTTCGTCTTCGATCGCACGGTGAAGCCTCCCACGCAGCAGACGAAGGCGACAACGAACGACAAGGGCACGCCGGCGGATCAGCCGTCCTCGTCCACCGACAAAAGCGAAACGTCCACGTCTCAGCCGACCAACTGACGACGGAGGGAGGGCGGTCGCGCGGGCGGTGCCCACACCGCACGACGGATGATCGCATGATCCACAGCATGACAGGTTATGGCGAGGCCCAGGTTCACGAGGGTGGAATCACCTATCGTGTCCAGATCCGCAGCCTGAACAACCGGTACTTCAAGCTGACCACCAAGCTTCCCGAACCGTTTCAGCTCTTCGAGTCGGAAGTCGAAAAGCAGCTTCGCTCGCGACTTGGGCGGGGCAGTCTGACCCTGACCCTGCGAATCCGGGACGAGACGCCGGCCGGCGGCTGCGAGATCAACATACCCCTGCTCCGACGATATGTGGAGCAGATCGAGCGCGCGATCGATGGAAGACCGACGCTTCGACTGGATGTCGCCACGCTGGTCAATCTGCCCGGCGTCTGTCAGCCCCCGGAGTTCGACGAGACCGTGCAGGGCACGCGGCTGGCGCTGCTGAAAAAGCTGACGGATGTGGCCGTGGAGAAACTCATCGCCATGCGCGCCGTCGAGGGAAAGTCCCTGTTGAAGGACCTGGCGGCGCAGTGTGACGTCGTGCGCGAGCACACCGCAGCAATCCGCGAACGCTCGCCGACAGTCGTCGTGGAATACCAGGAGCGGCTGCAGACGCGGGTGCAGGAGTTACTGAACGCGGGGCAGTTCAAGCTGGAGGCGGACGCGCTGGCACGGGAGGTCGCCGTGTTCGCCGAGCGGTGCGACGTAAACGAGGAGGTCGCCCGGATCGACGGCCATTTGCAGCACTTCGAGTCGTTGTGTGCAGCCCCGGAGGAAACCGGGCGAAAGCTGGAGTTCCTCGCTCAGGAGTTGCTGCGTGAGGCTAATACCATCGGAAGCAAGGCCAACGATGCCGATATCGCACGCCGCACGGTGGAGATGAAAGCGGCCATCGATCGGATCAAGGAACAGGTGCAAAACGTCGAATGAGCGGCGGGCCGCCCGGGTGAGGTATTCGTGACAACAGACAGCGTTCGAGGCGAATTGGTCATCATCAGTGGTCCGAGCGGCGTCGGGAAGTCGACCGTGTGTCATCGCCTGTGCCGGGCAATCCCAGCCGAGTTCAGCGTGTCCGTGACGACACGACCGCCCCGCCCCGGCGAAATCGAGGCCCAGGACTATCATTACATCAGCCACGACGAATTCAACCGTTTGCGTGAGGCGGACGGGCTGATCGAATGGGCGGAAGTATACGGCAACTGGTACGGCACCCCCGCCGCTCCGGTCAAGGCGGCCCTCGCGTCGGGCCGGGTCAGCATCCTGGAGATCGACATCCACGGCTGCCGGCAGGTGCGGGAGAAGCTCCCCGAGGCCCGCACGTTTTTTCTATTGCCTCCGACGCCGGAAGAGCAGAAACGCCGCATCACCGGGCGGCAGACCGACCGGGCCGACGCGATTCGGGAGCGGCTGTCGAAGGCGGATGGCGAAATCCGCTTTGCCATAGAGTCCGACTGCTACGACGAGTTCATTATCAACGACGATCTCGACGAAACGGTCCAGCGAATCATCAGTGCCATTGGGAAGGAGAAACAGCAATGCTGAGCGCCATCAAGGATGAACAGATTGTCAACCGGGTGGGAGGTCGGTTCAAGCTGGCTTCGCTCATCCAGAAACGATGGAAAGACCTCCTCTTCGGGGCCAGGCCGATGGTCGAGCCGGGCAACAAGACCCTGCTGCAAATCGCGGTCCAGGAGATCGTCGAGGGAAAGGTCGAGATCGACTACGACAAGTCGGGCATTAAGCCGCCCAAACCGGCGAGTTGACGCCTCCATGGCGGAGCACGAATCGGAACTGAACGGCCGTGAATTGGTCGTCGCCGTCTGCGGTGGGATCGCCGCCTACAAGACCGCCACGTTGGTGTCGCAGCTCGTCCAGCGGGGCGCCGGCGTGCATGTCGCGATGACGAAAGCGGCGCGGCGCTTTATCACACCGCTCACGTTCGAGTCGCTGACGGCCCGCCAGGTCTTCACCAGCCTCTGGGAGGCGGAAGGCTCTCACGATCCCCAGCACCTGCGGCTGACCGAGGGGGCCGACCTGCTCGTCATCGCCCCGGCCACGGCCAATATCATCGGAAAAATCGCCGGCGGGATCGCCGATGACCTCGTCTCGACCGTCGTCATGTCCGCCGCCTGTCCCGTCCTGCTCGCCCCGGCCATGAACACCCGGATGTGGGAAAACCCCATCGTCCAGGCAAATCTGGAAACGCTGTCCCGACACGGCCTGCGGATCGTCCCACCCGGTGAGGGATGGCTCGCCTGCCGGACGATCGGCACCGGCCGCATGGCGGAGCCGGACGAGATCGTCGAGCACATCGTTTCTCATCTACAGGAAATCAACACCGAAGGTGGCACCAGCCAAGCGAAGTAGCCGACGCACCGCGGACCGCAGGCGACCCCGCGCGGCTCGCTCCCGCCGCCTTCGGATCGTCGTCACCGCCGGACCGACCCGCGAGTATCTCGACGCCGTTCGATTCCTCTCAAACCCGTCCTCGGGCAAGATGGGCTATGCGATCGCCGAGGCCGCCCTTCGTGCGGGCCACCAGGTCACGCTCATCAGCGGCCCGGTGGCGCTCGACGCGCCGCGCGGCGTCCGAACGATCCGCGTCACGACTGCGGCGGAGATGGCCACCTCCGCCAAAAAGGCCTTCAGAAGCGCGGATGCGGCAATCCTCACGGCCGCCGTCTGCGACTACCGACCCCGGGTCCGGACCGCACGCAAACTGGCGAAGGTCTCCCGACCGAAATCCGTCGTCCTCGTCCCGACCGAGGACATCGCCGCCGCCCTCGGCCGAATCAAGGGGCGTCGCGTGACGATCGCCTTCGCCATGGAAACCCACGCCGCCCGACGCCACGCCGAGGCCAAGATGGCGGCCAAACGCTGTGACGCCATCGTGCTGAATGGGCCGGAGAATGTGGGATCGGATCGAGCGCGGGTGCAGTGTCTGGCCCGTGGCGGCGTCTGGCAGCGGTGGCCCGAGGCAACCAAGAGGCAGATATCCGCGAGGCTGTTGGAGGTCCTCACCGAGCTTGTCGATCGGTGAGGACACACCGAGTGAACAAAACGCGGCAGTCTCATCCGGCTTCTGCGCAGCCCCAATCAGAATAACCTGCCCCACTTCACATTGAAGCCCTCGGCGCACACGAACGACCGATAATCACCGCCCCAAGCGGCGTCTGAAAAAAATGGCCGCTCGGCAGAATACCGCACGATTGCGCTTGCAATTGGGACGCTGATGGGGTATGCTGCATTCTGTAGCAGGACGGGAGAGAGGGGTATTCAGGAAGGGAGAAGGGGCTGCGTATCCCCTTTCTTATAGACCCAAGTGGTGATCGATGCCGAGCACGACGGAGTGGATCGGCAGGGAAGAACGCTCTCGAA
>CAYQDV010000207.1:4490-6345 GCA_964416295.1 uncultured Planctomycetaceae bacterium | reverse complement strand
GCTATCATACTCCTCCATGCCGGAGCGTTTCGAGATCATCATCATCGGGGGCGGTCACGCCGGAGCCGAGGCGGCGTGGGCGGCTGCGCGGATGGGAGTGCCGGCGGCCCTGATCACCATGGACCGCGCCGCCATCGGCCGGATGAGTTGCAACCCCGCGATCGGCGGTGTCGGCAAGGGTCAGATGGTCCGCGAGATCGACGCCCTCGGCGGGCTGATGGGGCTGGCCGCCGACGCCGGAGGCATCCAGTTCCGATTGCTGAATCGCAGCAAGGGGCCGGCCGTCCGGGCGCCCCGCGCCCAATGTGACCGCAAGCGATACGCCGCCGCCGTGCAATCGATGCTCGAGGCCGCGCCGAACCTGACCCTGCTCGAGGGCACGGTCGAATCGATCGAGGTCGCGCCGCGCGCCGGCGGCTCGGTCGTCCGCGGCGTGCGGCTTCAAGACGGACGTCGCCTTCAGTGCCGATGCGTCGTCCTCACGTCCGGCACGTTTCTGCGCGGCCTGATGCACACCGGCGATCGAAAGACGCCCGGCGGCCGCGTCGGCGAGGCGAGCGCCTGCGGCCTCAGCGCCGCGCTAAAAGACCTGGGTCTGACACTCGGCCGCCTCAAGACCGGCACGCCCCCGCGCGTGGCCCGGGACTCGATCCGGCTCGACGACCTCGAGGAACAGCCCGGCGACGCCGAACCGCAGCCGTTTTCCTTCCTGAACGATCGGATCCCGCAGCCGCAGGTCTCCTGCTGGATCACCTACACGAACGCCGCGGTGCATGATCTGGTCCGCGCCAACCTCCACCGCGCCCCGATGTACTCCGGCCGCATTTCGGCGCGCGGGCCGCGCTATTGCCCCAGCATCGAGGACAAGGTCGTGCGTTTTGCCGATCGGCTGCGCCACCAGATCTTCCTCGAGCCCGAGGGCTGCGACAGCGATCGCGTCTACTGCAACGGCATCAGCACGTCGCTGCCGGAAGACGTCCAAGCCGCGATGGTCCGGGCGATCCGCGGTCTGGGGCAGGCCCGAATCGTCCAGATGGGCTACGCCGTCGAGTATGACTACGTCCCGCCGCACCAGACGCAGGCTACGCTGGAAACAAAACGCGTCAGAGGTCTATATCTCGCCGGCCAGATCAACGGCACCAGCGGCTACGAGGAGGCGGCCGGGCAGGGGTGGGTCGCCGGGGTCAACGCCGCCCGGCGCATCCTCGGTGCCGAGCCGGTCGTCATGCGACGCGATCAGAGCTACATCGCCGTCATGATCGACGACCTCGTCACCCGCGGAACCACCGAGCCTTACCGGATGTTCACCTCCCGCGCGGAATACCGCCTGTTGCTGAGGTCCGACAATGCCGACGCCCGCCTGACACCGATCGGACGCGACATCGGACTCGTCGACGACCGCCGGTGGCGGCGATTCCAAGGCAAGCAGGTGGCCATGGCCGCATTTCGGACCTGGCTCCGCAGTGCCCGCCACGCCGACCGGCCGCTGGCCCACTGGCTGACCCACCCGACCGACCTCTGGCGACAGCACGTCGATACCGAGGCGTGGAAGACGCTGCTACCGCCCTCGATCAGCGACCGCTCCGGCAGCCTGCTCGACGAAGCCGCCGCCGCCGCCCTGATCGAGGCCAAGTACGACGGCTACATCCAGCGCCAGCAGCGCGAGGTCGAGCGGTTTCGACACATGGAATCCCGGTCCATCCCGCCTGCGTTCGATTTCTCGCAGATGCGGGAGCTGCGCGCCGAGGCCCGCGAAAAACTCTCCACCATCGGCCCGCGCAGTATCGGACAGGCCCGCCGCATCAGCGGGATCAACCCTGCCGACATCGCCGTGCTGATGGTGTATCTGGACGGC
>CAYQDV010000207.1:0-4390 GCA_964416295.1 uncultured Planctomycetaceae bacterium | reverse complement strand
CCGCCAAACGGCCGGCAGCCCGGTCAAGTCTGACCCGCCGCGACTCGATAACATCTAGGGTTGTTAAGCTGGGCAGGTTGGATAGAATGCGACGAACGAACCGACAAGGCGAAGCCGCCGCCGTCGACAGGCTTCTGGACGCGGCCGGCCATTCGGGGAACGCTGTGAAGACCGTATTCACAACCGGTGAGGCGGCGCAGATCTGCAACATCAGCCAGCAGACCGTCATCCGCTGTTTCGACAACGGTCGCCTTCGCGGGTTCCGGGTTCCCGGTTCCGACCATCGTCGCATCCCGCGCGAGGCCCTGGTGCAGTTCATGAATGAAAACAGCATCCCGGCCGACAACCTCGATTCCGGCAAGCGGCGCGTGCTCGTCGTTGATGATGACGAGGCCATCGTCGAAATGCTCGTCGACCTGCTCACGCACGACGGCCGCTTCGAGGTCCGCGCAGCGACCAACGGTTTCGACGCCGGAGCCATGACCCGGGAGTTCCGACCGGACCTCCTCGTGCTCGATTACATGCTGCCCGACCTGAACGGGAACAAGGTCTGCGAACGGATCCGCAAGGATCCGACGCTCTCCAACATGAAAATCATCATCGTGTCCGGTGCGGTCGACCGGGCCGAGATCGAACAACTGATGGCGGACGGGGCCGACGAGTTCATCAAGAAGCCCTTCGACGTGGATCACCTCGTCTCACGCATGGTCGAGTTGCTGCACGTCTAAATCGGCGGTTCCGGCGACGCGCGGAGGGACCCCAGCGAACATGAGCGCCGTCGAATCACTGTCCTTCGAACCCCGCAAGGTCGAACTGGTCCTCGCTCAGTTGGACAGTCTGCCGGCCCTGTCCCCGATCGTCGCCCGAATCCTTCAACTCACGGGCGATTCGAAGGCCGGCGCCAGAGAAGTCGTCAAGCTGATCGAGTCCGATCCCGGGCTGACGACACGCATGTTGTCATTGCTGGGCCGTGCCGAGCATGGCGTGCGGACCGAGGCGATCACCGTCTCGAACGCCGTCGTGCTCCTGGGCTTCAACGCCGTGCGCCACACCGTGTTGACCACCAAGGTCATGGAGGTGTTCGGACCGCCGGCAGCCTCGGTCAAGGACGGCGGGTTCGATCGAGCGGAGTTCTGGAAGTACAGCCTGGCCGTCGCCTGCGCCGCCCGAAAGATCGCCCTGGCGCTGCACTCGGCGCTCGATCCCGAGGAAGCCTTCGTTTGCGGGCTGCTCCACAACATCGGGATGGCGGCGCTCGACGCCGCTCTGCCAAAGACCTTCACGCGAATCGTGCAAACGTCGCAGAAAACATGCGCCAATGTTCTCGACGTCGAGCGAGCGCTGCTCGGCGTGGACCACACCGTCGTCGGCCACCGCCTGGCCGAGCGATGGGGTCTGCCGGACCGGCTCGTCGATTGCATCTGGCTGCACGAGCAGGACCCCGACGCGCTCCCACAGTCGATCGCGGAGGGGCGCCATGTGCAGACCGTGCAGTTGGCGGCGGCCATCGCACGCCAACGGCGGGTCGGCTTTTCCGGCTGTTTCCAAACCGACAGAACCACGCCGGCCCTCGCCACGCGGCTCGGCCTCACGCCGGACGCCGTCGAAGCGATCGCCGACTCGCTGATCGACGAGATCGAACAACGCGCCCAGTGGATCGGCCTCGACGCCATCAACGGCCGCGAGCTCTATACCCAGGCCCTGAAGCGAACGACCGACGAGCTGGCCGTCGCCAATGCCGAGTTGATCGTCCAGAACGAGCGCCTCGAACGCAAGGCGGGGTGGCTCCGCGCCGTGAGCGGACTCAATCGGTCAATCTCTCCGCGAGACTATGTTCGTGAGGTCTGCGGAGCGGCCGCCGATGCGCTGAAACAGGCAATGGGGACCGACGCCGTCGTCGTGTTTGCGTCCACCGGCGACGACCGCTGGCTCGAGATCGGACACGCCCGAAGCGCCATTCAGACCGAACTCGTCGAACAGACGGTCCCGGTCGAGGCGTATCGAAAAGATACCGCCTTCGCGGCCCGACTGGCCACGACCGGCACGTGGATCGCGCCGCCGGGGCCTTCGTGGACCGTCCTGGTGGAGCGCCACCGCCCGCTGCTGGGAACCGAGACGGTCTGGCTGATGCCGCTGTTGTGCGAAGGGGCGTGGGCCGGTGGAGCCCTCTTCGGCGCCGACACGGCACGCGTCGCCGACTGGCACGACGACAACACCGAAATCATGGCGATGAGTACCGCCTGTGGGCTGGCCATCGCCCACGCACAAACCCGCGCCGCAGCCCTGGCCCTGCGAGAGGAACTGACCGAAGCCAACCGGCGATGTGCGGACGCCCGGGCCGCGTCCTGGCGGGCAAAAACGCTCGAGAGCGTCGTCACCATGGCCGCCGGGGCCGCCCATGAAATGAACACACCGCTCGCCGTCGTCTCCGGCTGGGCCCAGGTCCTCCGCCGGCGCTCCCAAAGCGACGCAGACCAAAAAGCCCTGGACATGATCGTCACACAAACAGATGTGTGTAGTCATATCCTCACCGACCTCATGGAGTTCGCCCGCCCGCGCCCGCCGAAACCCGAGCCGATCGACCTCATCGAAATGCTCGCGTCGCTGCGCTCCAAACTGGCGGAAGAGGCGATCCTGGACGAAACCTGCCTCGTCGTCGACATCCCGTCCCATACGCCCGCCGTCCGATTCGATCGAGAGCAACTCATGCGGACGTTCCGGGAATTGCTGCAAAACGCGGCCGATGCGACCGAACCGGAGACCCGGCGCCTGGCCGTCAAGGCGCGGGCCGATCTGGCCGACATGACGGTGGCGGTCGTCGTCGCGGACAACGGAACCGGCATGACGCCGGAGACCCGCGAACGGGCCTTCGATCCGTTTTTTTCGCATCGGCCGGCCGGACGCCGACGCGGACTCGGGCTGGCTCGGGTCCGGCAATGGGTCGGGCAGAACGGCGGCGCGGTGCGGATCGATGCGGAGCCCGGCGGCGGGACGAGCGTCGAGTTGAAGCTGGCGGCCGTCGAAGACTGACGGCTGGAAGCGTGCTCGGTCGGACGCCCCGAAACGGGCGGGCCGGCTCAGGAGGGGGAACGTCGCGGAGGCGGCCATTCCACGGGGGTGACGGTCATTCGGCGGGGAAATATCGACACTGAGTGAAATCCGGGCCAGGCGGGTCGCGTAGGCCTTTCTCCCCCTTCCCCTCGCTCTCGCGGCTGAAACGCCCCGCCGGCCACTCAAGAGTCTGCCACTGGAGGGTGAAGCATGGCGACAATGGAACCGGAACAGCAGCGCAAGCCGAGTCGGGTCGGCACGCAGATTCTCCTGGTCGCATCCGACGACGACACCGTCCTCACGGTCTCCACGCATCTCGCGGCGCGTCTGGATGCCAACCTGACCATCGTTCGAACGCTCGCCGAAGCCCGGCAGGTCCTCGAAAACGCCCCGTTCGATGTCATCGTCGCGGACCATGACATCGAGGATGGAACCGGACTCTCGCTGCTCTACGATCGGACCACCGCACCGGAGACACCCGTCATCCTGCTCGACCGCGTGATGGAAGCCCGACGAATCCTCGACGCCCTGCGCGCCGGCGCAACGGATGTCTTGCATCATCCGTTCGACGCGGATCGCCTCACCACCGTGATCCGCGAGAGCGTCCGGCAGTGCCGGCAGAAGCGGCACGACCGTGTTCGGACCACCCGCCTGAGGAACCTGTCCAGCCAGATGATCCAGGACCGTCGCGAACTGCGAAAACGGATCGATCTCGTCTGCCGCGACCTCGTCCAGGCCTATCACCGCCTCGCGGAGAAAGTCGTGGACCTCTCCAACTGACGGCCCGGTCCGATTCGCCACCGTCCGAACATGCTCCAACGAACGGGCCGCCGCGTGGTCCTCGGCGCTGCGACGATGCAGCCGGTCAACACTCTCGATAACGCCATGTCTCCGCGGGCATTGCGCCCGGTGCGTCCGAGCGCCATGCGGCCCCCGGTCCACATCCGTCACAACCGGACCGTCTCCCGATAGAACGCCTCACCCTCTTACATCTCGTCTCTACTCCTTGCTGCGTAAGAGGTTAACGGCCGTCGCGGCCGGTGATCCCTCCTGCCCATGCACTTCGGCACGACGGTTGCCGCCAGTCCCGCCGGAGGGGGGACCGCTCGCATGGGGTTGTCGGGATCGTCAATTGCCGTACAGCCGATCGGCGTCGGCCGGCCGGTCCGGAACGAAGCCCCGGCGCGATCGCCCGCCCTCTCACATCTTGAGGCCCTGGTCAACGCCGCGGCCCGCCGGCACGCTCTCACGCAGCCGCCGCACGACCTGCACGCCGCGTCACCGGCATTCCACGTCGAGATCCGGACGATCGAGATTGAGGTCGAAAAACCCGTTCCCC
>CAYQDV010000206.1:0-6477 GCA_964416295.1 uncultured Planctomycetaceae bacterium | reverse complement strand
CCCGACAGCGGCCTCGACATGATCCGGCTGACGGGCGGAGCGATCCTGGTGGCCTATAACAACAGCCCTCGTGAGCGGACGCCGCTGGCCGTCGCCTGGTCCGCCGACGCCGGGCGAACGTGGTCCACCCCGAAGACCGTCGAGGCCGGCGACCCCGAACTCTCATATCCCTGTCTGCTCCAGGGCCGCGACGGATCGATCCACCTCGTCTACACGCACCGGAAATCCGCCATCATGCACGCGGAGTTCAACCCCGCATGGCTCCGCGCCCCGTAGCGCCGGCCCCTTGTGGGCGACGTTGGTAGGCGGGAGGCCACTTGCCGGGTCACGTCGGCCGCGGGGGGCCGACGCTACTGCCGCGCTTGACCGATGCGCGAGAGAGGGGTACAAGACACCCATGGCAAAGAGCGGTCCCATTCAATGTTCGGTGATCACGCCGGAAGAGCAGGTCCTCGAAACACAGGCCGATTCGATCGTCATTCCCGCCCACGACGGCCAGATCGGCATCCTGAAAGATCGGGCGCCGCTCCTCTGTGAGTTGGGCATCGGCGTGCTGCGCGTCGACTCCGACGACTACTTTGTCGATGGCGGTTTCGCCCAGGTGCTGGACAACCGCGTCACCCTCCTCACCGAGCGATCCGCCCCGGCCGGCCAGATCGATCGCGCCGATGCGGAAAAGGCCCTCTCCGAGGCCGAGCGCATGACAGCCGCCGACGAGCGCTCGGCGGAGGCCCGCCGCAAGGCGATCCAGCGCGCCAAGGTCAAGCTCCGACTCGCCCGCCGATAGGCCCCCCGCCAACCCGACGCCGACCGCTGAGCCGAAACTGGCGGTCCCCACGCGCGGGCCTCACACGACCCGTGTCTCGACCGCACTGGTCCGTGGTCGCTTTCGTCGCTCCCACACCGCCTCGGTGATCCACGCCACGATGAAGGGAATCCAGATCAGACAGACGGTCCCGAACTCGAGCCGCCAGCGGCCTCCGCCCAGCCATGCGGCCTCGGCCTGCCAGTAAAAGGCGAACGTTACCGCGAGCACGAGCCACGCTCGATAGCCGCGCGGATCGAGGGCGATGAGCGCCAGCGGCCACGTCAGATACCAGAAATGAATGATGGGCAACGCGAGGACGACCACCGCGATGAGCCAGCGCGTATCCGTCACGACGTCTCGCGGGCGGATTGTCCGCAGGAGCGCCGCCCCCGCCAGGACGCCCAGCACGATCGTGAATCGCCCGCGCGCCAGCAGGATATTGCCGAACGTCTTGTTTGCCAGATGGCGGAGCTCGTCGAGCAGATTGTTGAAATGGCTCTCGCTCGGAAAGGCCCGGAGCGTATCGAAGAGCATCCATCCCGCATCCGCGTAAAACAGATAGCCCAAGACAACCGTCACCAGCGCCAAGCCGCAGGCCAGGCGCGACCGCCGCAACAACAGGCCGAGCAGGATGGCGGGCACCGTCTTGGCCAGAATCGCCAGACCCAGCAGCGGTCCGGCCAGCCGCCAGCGCTGCGACCGCGCCGCCGCCACGAAACCGATCAGCGTCAGGAGCATGAGCGTGTCGTTGTGGCCCGCATGAGCAAACGCGGCCAACGTCAGCGGTGAGAGCGCATAGATCGCCAGATACCACGCCGGCCGACCGAGCGCGGCCAGCAGGCGGGCCAGCGCCAGGAGGACCGCGACGTCCAGCAGCGTATGGAGAATCTGCGGCGTCCGGACGTGGTATGCCACCGCCGAGCAGAGCCGAAACTCCATCTCCGCCAGCGGTGGATAGATCGTCGTGTAATGCTTCTTGTTGACCGACGCCCACACGTCATCGCGATAGGGTTCCAGCCGCGGATCGTTCGGCCCGACGGCGTAGGGGTTGAACCCCAGATTCTGGATGCGGCCCTCCCAGATGTAGCGGCTGCAATCGTTGTTCGGCTGGCACAACAGCAGGGGAATCCGCAATAGCACCGCCGCGACCAGCACGGTGCGCCCCGTCACCGGCCGCGTCCGGAACGACGCCAGCAGCAACAGATAGCCGAGGCCCCCCGCGAAGAAGGCCGCCTGCCACACACGGATGTTGAGCAGCGTGCGGCCGGCGATCCGCACACCGCCCTCATCAAGACTCAGATAGATATTCCCGACGGCGGCGGCGGCGAGCACGAAACCGGCCACCAGCGCCCAACCGGCGCGACCCATCCAGACGGACGTCTGTGATCCGATCGAAGCGATCTCACTCCTCCCCGAACGCCGGCGCCAGCGGCGGCAGCGTCGGGGCCGAACGCGCCCGCTCGGCCGGGCGCCGGCGGCGTGACACCGGCCGCGAACCCAGCCCGACGACGGCAAACCCGGCGGCGTAGATCAGCAGGAACGCTCCGGCCGTCGCGTTCTCCGACCGGACGAACGCCCAGAATCCCGCCGCGCAATAGGCCGAAGCCGCCAGCTCCAACAGCCAGATCGACGACGCCCGACCGCGATATCGCCGCCGCCCCGGACCGTCGGACTGCCGGCCCGTCTTCGGCGTGCGAACAAACTCGCCGCCCTGCTGTACGAGTCCGGCCAGCGCCGCGATGCTGTTGCTCAGGCACAGGCCGGCACCCAGCACCATCAGGTGCGGCACCGCCCAAACCCCCGTCCACCCGCCGCCGAGAACGCGCCGCGAGTAGCAGTATGCCACCGGCGGAGCGGTCAGGCTGATCGACATCATGGCCCACAGCGCCAGGATCCAGTCGCCGACGATCCGATACGGATCGATCCACGCGAGCGGCAGGGCCAGCATTCCCAGAAGCCACATCCAGACCGCGATGCTGTACGCCGTCAAGTGAATCGTGGCCTCCAGGCGCTGCCCGAGCGAAAACCGGCTCCGCCACACCACCGGCAACAGCTTCCGCGCCGTCTGGATTGATCCCTTGGCCCAGCGATGCTGCTGAGCCTTCAGACCCGCAATACTGTCCGGAATCTCGGCCGGACAGGGCAGGTCCATGCAGTATTCCACCGTCCATCCGGCCATCTGCGCCCGGTAGGACAGGTCGAGGTCCTCGGTCAGCGTATCGGCCGTCCAGCCACCCACGGCCGGATCCTCGATCGCCGCCCGCCGCCACAACCCCGAGGTGCCGTTGAAATTGAGTGCCAAACCATTCCATGACCGCCCCCCCTGTTCGATCACGAAATGCCCGTCTATGGCAAGCGACTGGGCCTTGGTCAGCCACGACGCCCCCGCGTTCAGATGCGTCCAACGCCCTTGAAGACACCCGTTTCCCGGCCGGTCCATGAGCAGCGGAACGCCCCGTCGCAGGAACTCCACGGGCGGGACAAAGTCCGCGTCGAAGACGGCCACCACCTCGCCGCGAGCCAGCGCCAGGGCATGTGCCAGCGCCCCCGCCTTGTAACCGTCCCGCGTCGGACGCCGGACGACCGTGACGTCCACGCCTTCTCGCCGCAGCCGCGCGGCAACCCCGTCCACGATCTCCCGCGTCTCGTCCGTGCTGTCGTCCAGAACCTGGATCTCATGCCGCCCGGCCGGATAGTCCATCGCCGCCACGGCTTCAATCACGCGCCGCGCGACCGACGCTTCGTTGTAGAGCGGTATCTGCGTAGTGACGACAGGCCATTCGCCCTCCGGCGTTCGCCCTCGATAGGCATCAATCCGCTTCCGCTGAGCGTCCCGGCGACCCGTCCGCCGCCGGTGAAACAGCCAGACCAGCAAGTAGGTATGCAATCCGTAGAAAATGACATACAGACTGGCAAGGCCGTACATCGCAATCACGACCAGCGCGGCCATCGGCGTTCCGTTTGTGTTCATTGTCCCCCGCAACGCTCCATCGTCAGGTGTGCCCCATCCATGCGCCGACCTTGGTCGACGAAAACCCCGTCTCCTCGGACCCCATTCCTCATGACGTTTCCATTCTCCTTCGCGGCCGCGCGTGCCCGGCCAGCGCCTCACGGCGCAAGGTTGAGTTTCCAATCATAGTCGAAGTAGTCTATATCCCATTTCCCCTGGCTCAAGGCCCGCGTCCGTTTCGCGTCATCCCCGGCATATCGCGCGAGAAACGCCGGAACCGACGGCGCGTTCGGAGAGAAACTCGAATCGACGAAATCGCCTCCGTACCAGTCGAAGATCTTGCTGAGCTGGAGCGTCCTCCCCGCCACATCGATCCGGCACTGCCGCGGGTCGCTTGTGTACCGACGCACCGCAGTCGCCAGTTGCTCGTCAATCTTCGCGGGCTCATAGGCCCGATTCCACAGACGCGGACAACCGCGGGCGGCACAGACGATCGCCACGTGTATGCGCGGATCACGCAGGCCGTCCTGCTTTCGCAGGATCTGGTGTTCGATCCCGTCGAGCGTCCACTTCGCCCCACCCACCTGAAAGACCATCCCCTTCCAGAGGCTGCGGCCACCGACCGCCTGATCCTTGATGCTGTAACGGGGCCATGCGGCTCGGTCTGCCGGAAGCGTCAGCAGAACGGCCTTGATCGTCAGCGCGTTGTACGCGTTGATCCAAAACGCCAGCCGCTCGTGGTCATCGGCCAGCCCGCCGGCATCGGTGTGTGCCAACCGATACAAGTATTCGCGGTAGCGCGCGTCCGAGCCGATCTCCGCATAGCGCACCCGCCCACGGTCATCGACAGTCCGCCGCACGACCGCGTCCCACAGCCCGTGGTCAAACTGCCGCCGGTCCCACGTCTTCTCAAAACGCGGGTCGGACGCCTCGGAAACAACGACGTTCTTCGATGGCTGCGTCGTCGCGGGCGCACTACACCCCGCCGCCACAAGCCACCCCAGCATCGCGATTACGCTGCACACCGTGAGACCTCGTTTCAGAACCATCACGCCATTCTGTGGCGCCCCCGCCGCGCTGCCAAGGGCACCATCGAACGCCGGCGCCGACGCCCGATACCTCAGCATTCGGCCGAACGGCTCCCGGCGACCGCGAAAAAACTTGACGACACCCCTGATGTCTCGCTATACTCAAGGCACGGGATGTCCCCGGCGCTGACGCCGAGCCCCAAAAATGGGCGGGGGTCGGTGGGTTCCGGGCCGCTCGCCATGGATCGGCGACGCCGTTCCGTGTGGGTCCGCGGGTGACGGCCGGCGGACAGGGTCAAGCCCGAGGGTCCCTCTGGGGCCGATCGGGAGGTTGCCCGTTTTAAAAGGAGGTGATTTGTGGAATCTGGTATATGTAGCAGGTGGCTGCCGTAGCGCAGCGAACGTGGCTGCGTTCGCAGCAGTCATCCACAGTACAGCCCGTCGGCGACACTCAGAGCGCCGGCGGGTTTTTTCTTGCGCCGCGCAGATGATCAATTCACTCTCCGGGAAACGGGGGGCAAGGCTGGCAGCCGGTCCTCACGGGTGAGCGCCACCGGCTACCCGCCAGCGACTTTCTTGCTCTCGAAGGTCAACACGTCCATCGGACACACGGTAATGCAAATGCCGCAGTGGATGCAGCTCGTGTTCTTGTTCGAGAACTCCTGTCCGTTTTTGGCGAAACTCATCACGTCGATGCCGACCTGGCAATAACGCGAACATTCGCCGCAGGTGATGCACTTGTCGTTGCTGTCGATCCGCAGCCGCCCGAACCACTTGCTCCAGAGTTGCATCCAGCGGGCCAGCGGACACCAGTAGCGGCACCAGACCTTGCCGCCGAAGAACGGATACAGCGTTACCGGGATCACCGCCGCGAGCCAGAAATCGCTGATCCACCCGTAGCTCCTGATCATGGCGGTCGACCAGCCGTCGGGGTCGAACCGTTCCGAACCCGCGTACAGGCCGAAGCCGGCCCGGGCCAGAACGAACCCGGCGGCGACAAAGGCCCAGATCAGTACGGCCCGGTTCATCCATTCCCATCGGGCGCTGCGGCGGCCCTTCGGCGCGAGGTGCCGCCAGCGGTCGCCGACGGTCTCGGCCAGCCCGCCGCATCCGCAGAACCACGTGCAATACCGCTTGCCGTGGAAAATGCTCAGGATGGGGATCAGGACGAACGTCGCGATCAGTCCGTAGATCAAATAAAACAGCCCCACGTCATAAAAGAACATCGAGAAGTACAGCGGAAAGGCCAGCTCGATGCCGAAGGCGTGCCAGTAGTTGCCCGCTCGGCCCAGCCACATGTTGTCGCCCACGCGGTGGTGGACCCAGTACATGATGACGGCCGGAACGATGAATCCCAGCGTCCACTGCGTGGCGATCAGGCAGATATAGCGTTTCTTCTGGTAGCTGTCGTTGTATTGCACGCCCCACCGGCGGTAGGCCTTCAGCCCGAACCAGGTCATCGCGACCGAATAAAGGCAGGCATACCAGAATACCGGGTCGAGCCGCACGCCCTGGCCCAGCACCTCCGGCGTCTGAAGCGTGACCGCCGCCGGCAGCCCGCCCAGCAAGTCGCCGGGCGAGCAGGGCCAGGCGGGTTTCTTGATCGCGTACAGGCCGTAGATGCCGACAAACACGCACGCCAGCGTCACCCACCGCCGCAGGTCCCACGTCCCTTCCAGCTTGATGCCCAC
>CAYQDV010000205.1:0-6479 GCA_964416295.1 uncultured Planctomycetaceae bacterium | reverse complement strand
GAACCGGAGTTCGAGCCTCCGTCATCGTTCCCCGACGCCCCGACGACGATCGTGTTGCCGCTGAGGGCCACCGACTCGCCAAAGAAGTCCATGGACGCCGCATCCGACGCCGTCAGTTTCGCCTGTTGGGTCCAGGTGGCTCCGTTTCGGATAAAGACATAGGCTGAACCGGACTTGGCGCCGGCGTCGGAGTCAAAGCGCGCCCCCACGACGACTGTCTCACCACTGAGAGCGACCGACTCACCCAATTGGTCGCCCGCCGCGGCGTCGTCGGCGGTCAGCTCTGCGGCCTGGCTCCACGTCGTGCCGGACCGCGTAAAGATGTAGGCCGCGCCCTGGTCCGTTCCCGCCGCGTCGTCGTCACGCCGCGCTCCGACGATCGCGATGTCGTTCTGCACGGCGATCGATCGCCCGAACTCATCGCCCGCTGCGGCATCGGCGGCGGTCAGTCTTGCCTGCTGAGTCCAGCTCGTTCCGCTGCGGACAAAGACGCAGGCCGATCCGGAACTCAATCCCGCGTCATCGTCGAGTCGCACTCCGACGACGACGGTGTCTGCATCGACGGCGACGGCCTCCCCAAACCGGTCGCCCGCCGCGGCGTCGATGTCGGTCAGCTTGGCCTGCTGGCTCACCGACGTCCCGCTCCGCAGAAACACATAGGCCGACCCGGAGTCGCTACCGGCGTCATCATCGTGGGGCGACCCGACCACGACCGTGTCGCCGCTGAGGGCGACACATTCGCCGAATTCGTCCTGCGCCGCCGCATCGGCCGCCGTCAGCTTGGCCTGCTGGGCAAAGATCAGGGGATCGATCGTGACCGGATACACCGCGTCGGTGTCGTCCACGAGAATAGACAATCGTTCGTCGCGCACCGTCAGCCGCGACGGCAGTATCGTGCCCGTGGCGTCGAACGCGACGAGATGGCTGTACTCCAGCACGCGCCGGCCTTCCGCATCGACGAAGTCGATCCGGCCGCCTCCATCGCTCAGCCGGGGGCGAAGGTTGCCGCCGATCTCCATGACAAGCTCGAGTTCGTCACATCGGCGAAGCGGATCCGTGCTCCACGCGGTGCCGACCCACGGCCGCGTCGGCAGGGTGAATCCCTGTTCGATGCCGCGGTGGTCGCGGACATACCATTCGGTCAGCGGGCCGTGGCGATATTCAATACGCCCATTTTCGGCAGCCGGCTCGACGGCGGGTACCGGAAGAGCCGCCCCGAAGAACCCGAAGGCACTGAGCCGAAGTCCCCAGCGCCATGTGGCCGGTTCGGGCGGCGGAGAGGTCGCCGGAGCGGATCTCGAATTCGCGCCTCGCGCGGACACGCGAATCCCATCCGACCGAAAGTCGGTGCGGAGATGCCGAACCGGATCAGCATGAGCCGTCGCAACGGCAGTATAAAGCGACAGACCGACCAGGCCCGCCGCCACGTGCGTGAATCTCGCGCGCGGTCGCAAGGGACGTCCCCCCAAAAGTCGAATGCAGCCCTTCCCCGGGGCAAGCGAATGAAGCGGATCGCCGACTGGCGTTGAAAGCGTCGCCGTCGAGCGCCCCCGGGGTCTTCATGTCATTGGATCATAAGCCTCTGCCCCTACGCCAAGTCAAGGTCACAGGCATTTTTTCGAGTCTTGAGGTGACAGGGGTCGATAATCGCGTGCGTGCGGGAGCCTCAGCGCCACGGGGCCGGCGCTTCCCTCACCGGCCGGCGAGGCCGTGAGTCGGCGAAGCGGACGGTGGCGCTCCGTACCCGGGCGCACCGCTCGATAACCGGCAAATCCCGCGAAGACAGCCCTGATCCGCGTTGACGCACGGCGGCGCCGGACGCATGATTTGCGGGTGGAACCCGGACACGAGGACCGAAAACGATTCTGCGAGGGCATCCGTGACACTGGCTCGGCGATTAACGTTTCACCTTATCGCCCTCGGTGTCAGCCTTGCAGCGCTGGCGACGGCTACGCTCTGGGGGCTGGCCGGACTGAGCCGCGGCGTCTCCACCGCCCGCGACGAGTACCAGGAACTCCGCATGATCCAGAACGCCGAGGCCCACGTCCTCGCCGCGTGGACCGGCATGAGCGATGTTGCGGCGACGTCCCAGTCGGTTGCTGAGGAGCTTCGCCGGGCCTCCGACCTGCTGGGGGATTTCCTCGCGTTCCAGAAATCCCAACACCTCGTGCCGGAAGCGCACCAGGCGCGTGAGTCCGAATACGCCAAGCAGGCCCGCGCGACGCTCGCGCCGATCATCGACGCCCTCTCTCGCGCGCAGACGCTGCCGGAGGTGCCGGCCGAGCGGCAGGCCCTGATCGCCGCGGCCGGCAACGCGTCGGATGACCTCGTCGAGGCCGCCCGGCAGATGGACCACATCATCTCCGACACCTACACCGATTCCAACGCCAAGCTGCGGTCGACGATCGTGCTCTCGGCGTCACTGATCCTCCTCATGGTCGCCGGTGCCATCCTGCTGAGTGTCTCCCTGCACCGCAGCGTGATGTGGCCGCTCAAGCGCCTGCGTGAGGGCGTCCGCCGCTTCGCCTCCGGCCGCTTCGAACAGCGGATTGGCCCGACCGGAGACATCGAGTTCCGAGAGCTGGCGGAAGACTTCAATCGCACTGCGTCTGAACTCGCCGACCTCTACGCCGACCTCGAAGCGAAGGTCGCTGCCAAGAGCCGGGAGCTGGTGCGCTCCGAGCGTCTCGCGAGCGTGGGGTTTCTCGCCGCCGGTGTCGCTCACGAGATCAACAACCCCCTGAACATCATCTCGGGTCACGCCGAGCTTGCCCTCCGCGAGACCGCCTCCCCGGCGCTGGAAGGCTCGGTCCCCATCGATCGCGACAGCCTTCGAATCATTCGCGACGAGGCGTTTCGCTGCAAGGAGATCATCGAGAAGCTGCTGTCCCTGACGAGAATGGGCGACGGCGCCCGGCACTCCGTTCAAGTCAGCCACGTGGCCGGCGAGGTCGTTTCCATGCTGCGCGGCCTGAAGCGCTATCACGCGCGCCGCATCAACCTGGAGGTCCCGGACCTCGACGAGTCTCCCGTGTTCGCCAATGAGTCGGAGGTCAAGCAGGTCCTCCTGAACCTGGCGGTCAACGCCCTCGAATCCACCGACCCGCAGGAGGGCGAAGTGCGGATCGTCGTTCGCGAGACCGACGGCATGATCGAGATCGCGATCCGTGACAACGGATGCGGCATGGACGCCGCCACGCTCGACCAGGTGTTCGAACCCTTTTTTACGCATCACCGCTCGGGCCGGAGCGAGGGCGTAGGCCTCGGACTGTCGATTTCACGGGCCATCGTGGAGAGCCATGGCGGCGCCATCGTGGCGGAGAGCAAGGGCCCCGGCGCAGGCAGCACGTTTCGGATTCGCGTGCCCGCAGCCACGAGAGAACCCTCTCATGCGCACCCCTAAAACAAATACATCTGTCGATACTCGGATACTGTTGGTCGAAGACGAAAAACGTCTTCGTGAGATGTTGTTGCGGGCGCTTCCGGACATGGGATACGAAGCGACGGGCGTCCGCACGGCAGAGAAGGCGCTGGCGGTCATGGAGCAGGCACCCCACGGCATTGTCGTGCTCGATCTCAACCTCCCGCTGATGAACGGCATCGAACTGATGGAGGTCCTCCACCAACGATGGCCGGAGACGAGCGTCATCATCCTCACCGGGTTCGGCGATCTCGATGCCGCGCAAAAGGCGATTCGGCTCGGTGTTGTCGACTTTCTGTCGAAACCCTGCGGCCTGGGCGACCTCGAGCGGGCCATCGATCGTGCTCGGCGGCGACAGCCGGCTCGCCCCCCGATTGAAACCGTGATTCAACACCCGCCCAGTCGAGCGGCCGCGCCTTCCCACTCTGCCCCCGCCGAAGGCCCGGTCCACCTCGCGGACATCGAAAAGAGTTACATCCTGGCGGCCCTCAAACGCCACCACGGCAATCGAAACGCCGCCGCGGCCGAACTCGGCATCAGCGTCCGAAAGCTCTATTACCGCCTGGCCGAATACGAACGGGCCGGAACGACGCTGCCGTAACGCACGCCCCGTCGGCAGCCGTAGCGTTCTTCTGCCGTCAGCTCCGATCCGAACCACGTCCGTCAGGCAACGGCACAGACCCGCGCGGGCGCCACTGGCGGCTCGTCCGCCGGTGCCCCGTGATTCGCCGGCCTGCCGACTCCGTCACGCTTTTCCCGCCGGCGGCCGCTCGGTTGCCATAATCGGCATCGTGCAAAGTTTGCAGAAGAGATGCAATATGAGGAATAGAGGGCTAGCCTGCCGTTCGACGGCCGGGGTCGCAGCCTCGCGGTGATCATCGTGGCGCAGCGTCGCGGAGGAGTGGGAGCCTTCAGCCCTCCGGACTCGGTCGGGTGCTTTCCGGTGGAGGGAAGTGACACGCCCGGTGGGATCCTAGTGTATGAGGAACCGTCTCCCGCGGGCGGGACGCCGGCGCTGCGAATCGGTTTCGCCAGACGACCGATTCGCGGCGACCGGCATCGATTTCCCGTGATGCAGGCGCCGGTCCGCCGCCGGCACGGCGCATGCCCTCACGGGCCACATCACGTCTCTCAGAACGTCTATCAGAAGTGCCCAATCAGAACCACGACCGTCCGGGAGCGTTCGGTTGCATCAGAACCGCCCGGCGCCACTGGCGGCTTGTCCGCCAGTGGCCCATATGAGCGGCTGCCCCCGGGGCAGGGAAGGCACGCTCCGCACCCCGCTTTGTCGGAACGACGGACCTTCTGCGAAGAATCTCGGAGTTGCGGGAATAGAATGAGCGGCGGAGCTGTTATATGGGGCGGGGGCATCTGGGGCCGCACTTGGGGGGTCGGCCGTGCGAGCGCAATCGAGGCCAGGCGACCCGCCGGGGCGGGCGGCGAACCGGCAAGCAGGAGGTCACGACGATGAGACGGAGACTGAGCATTCTGGCGGCGATGGCGCTCGGGCCGCCGGCGGGCACGCGGCCGGCGCGGGCACAGAGCATGGTCCCGCCGATGCCCGAGCCACGGGGTGGCGAGATGGTCGTCTGGAACAGCCCGCCGAATCAGTCCGGCGGGCCAGGCAGCGATACTGAATTCATCAGCAAGTTCGGCACTCCAGTCTGGCAGCGGCTGGCCGACGATTTCGTCCTGGCCGGGTCGGGGTCAACCATACCGATTACGCGCGTAACGTGGTGGGGTTTCTACCAGGAGACTTTCGCCCCGGATGCCCAGTCGATGCGGATTCGCATCTACGACAACCGTCCGACCGACCTGCCGGGCCAGGTCGTGTTCGAGGAGTCGTTCAACGATCCGCAGTTCTTCTGGACCGGGCTGTTGGTTGGCGGCCTGAGCCCCAACGCGCCGGAGTACGAGTTCACCCGGCAACTTAGTCTGCCGTTCGACGCGCAAGTGGGTGAGAAGTATTGGTTGGAGGTAGTGCAAGTCGGCGACCTGAATAGTCACTTTCGATGGGAGGATTCTTCGTTCGGAAACGACTTTGCCGTCTTGAACTCCAACCCTAATGTGCCAGACTGGCACTACTTCGGATCTCAAGGGAATCTCGCCTTCTCGTTATTTGCTGTTCCGGAACCGAGCGTGCTCGTCCTGATAGCGTTCTCCGCAATCGCCATCCAGTGCGGCCGCCGGTTCCGGCATAGAACTCGGCTGGGCGAAGGCAGAGTCCTGCGACGCAGGAAATAGTCTGTAGTCAACGTCCAATTTCACGGGACAACACTGTCCTCGCAGGCTGCGGATTGAGAGCGAATGAAAGCACGCTCGCGGCCCACGCCCAGATTGGGCATTGCACACCGCCGCCGCTTGACTGCACCGGGCTGCCGCTGCCGGCCACGGTCAAGGTCGAGATGCAGGTCGCCGACGCAGCCGATTCGGTCTCGGTTGGCATGGACGGCTGTGGACGCTTTCTGCTCGGGTTCAACGTCGTGACCCAGGTGTTTGATCCCACAAGAGTCAACCGCTTCGATATCGTCCTTCAGCGATATGATGCGGACACGGTTCCGTTTCTCGGGTTCACGTTCGCGTCGGCCGACGGCTGCTGCGCCGGGGGACAGATGCATCAGGATCCCTCCGTGGCGGTCAGCGCACTGGGCAACGTGCGAATCGGCTGGGAGGCCGACACGGACGACTCCGGTCAGTTCCCGCCGGTGGCCGCCGTCATCGCGTCCGACTTTGTTTTCGACCAGGCACCAACGCCGCTGCCGGTGCCGGATCACCCGGTTGACGTGTTTGAACTCGACCCCTCGGTGGGCACATGCGACTGCGTCGCGCAGAACCTTGCTTTCGCCGCAAGCGGGTGGGAGCGCTTTTCGGTGCACCCGTCCATCCCGTCTCTGGGCCTGCTGAAACAGACAACGAGCGACGCCGCGCCGCTGGTGATCCGCGGATGCTCGGTGCCTGGTCCGGCGTTCTGCCGGGGGCAGTGGGACCCGGCCGTCGCGATGCGGCGGGACGGGTGCTACGTGGTCTGCTTCGCAGATGCGGAGATTCCTGGGCAAGT
>CAYQDV010000204.1:0-6612 GCA_964416295.1 uncultured Planctomycetaceae bacterium | reverse complement strand
AGATGAGAATCGGCACGACGAATGAGGGCGTCGGAGACACGACGCCGCTCTCGAAGAGGGCGTCGATGAGCGCCCGCCACGTCGGACCGGGGTGATCCAGAGCCCAGGGCTGGTCGACGCCGTACCAGTGCGCGATCAGGATTTCGATGCGGAAGACGATAAAGACATGGACGAGAATCAGGCTCAGCGCCAACGCCACGGCGCGTCGACGCCAAGGAATCGGCGTGGCCAGCACCAGCGCGATAACGAGGGCCGTCGGGATGAACCCGGTGAGCTGCGCGTTGTGCGTGCCGTTGCCGGCAACACCGGTGACGTGATTCTCGAAGATCAGCTTCGTATCCGGACCCGAGCGCCGGACGGCGCCCATGGCGATGAAGCGCACCGTGCCGTGTTCGCGGGCCGAACGGAAGAAGGCGTTGGCGGCGGAGGCGTGGGCGGCGACGTAGGCCTCGCGTAATCCGGGCCAGGGAGCCACGAGCAGCGCGTACAACAGGCTCAGACGCACAAAGAAACCTACAATAGTCTTAGTTGGAGGCATCGGCCGTGCCCGCCGGGCGGCGCGTCGCCCATCGCGCCCAGAACACCCAGAACAACAGCGCAAGAAAAATGAACAGGGCCTGCCAGATCTCGACATGCATGATTTCAAACGCGCCCGGCCAGCAGACCTGCACATAGTAGAGTGACACAATGCGGACGAGATTGAGAACCATCAACACCAGCGTGCCGATCAGCAGTCCCGGAAGCCGCGCCCGCATCGACGCGGGAAACGCCAGCACCGCCGCGATGAAGAGGGCCGACGGCTGCAGGGCGTCACAGCCGCGCTCGATCGACAGCCCTCCGCGGACCGAGGAAATGCGCCGGCCCGCGACGGTGACCGGCTCGCCCAGCCCACAGAGGATATTGCCGGACACCCGGGCGTTGACCCGGAGATACCAGGGCCAGACGTGCCCCTCGAAGACCGGCGTCAGATTCACCGCGTAAAAGACCCCCACGAACACGACGAACAGCGTCATAAAACGTAGGACCGGTCGCCGGGAACGATTCCCCTCCGCCGATCCGCCGCCGCGCGAGCGCTCGGCCCGACGTCCGCCCGACCGGGATGCATGTTTCGATCGCAGAAGGGGTCGGGCCATGATCGTCCGCCTCCGGGCACAGGTTCCGTCTGAGTCCGATTGCCGCGTCGTGCAGGATACGGCAATTCTTCAACGCCCACCAAGCCCCATGGGCACGTCTCCCTTCCGGCCCCGGCTGGCATCGGAACGAGAACGGATTCTCGTTCCAGCGGCGCGAAGCGGCTGCGGACCTCAGCGGACGACCGGCTCGCCGGGAACGCTCAGGCCAAGGCGCTTGAGCGTCTTCGTCAGATCGCGCGGCCACGGCGCGTGGACACGAACGCGATGGCTGCCGTCAGGGTGAACGAACGAAAGCGACGCCGCGTGCAGGCACAGCCGAGGAACGACCGGTTGGTGCGCCCCGTCTCCGTAGAGTCGGTCACCGATGACCGGATGGCCCACAATCGCAAGATGCACCCGAATCTGGTGCAGACGCCCCGTCTTCGGCCGCGCCTCGATCAGCGACGCGTCCGTCCCACCTTCCAACACGCGGTATGCGGTGATCGCGCTGTGTCCGTCGCGCCGGATCGCGGCCTTCTTGCGGCCCCGCCCCACCACTTCGACGATGGGCTTCTGGATAACAGCCTGCGCGGTTCGCGGTCGGCCCGACACGATCGCCCAGTAGACCTTGCGGATCTGACGCTGTTCGAATTGTGCGCGGAGCCAGTCGTAGGCACGGTTTCGCAAGGCGATGATGACCAGTCCGGACGTTTCCTTGTCGAGCCGGTGGAGCAAGCCCCATCGCCGAGCCTCGCCGAGATTCTGGAGGACATTGCCATAATCCGCGAACAGCCCATTCAGAAGGCTGTCGTATTCGTGCTTCTTTCCCGGCTGGGTGACAACGCCCGGCGGCTTGTCCACGACGAGAAAATCGTCGTCGCGGTAGCGAATGGCGTACGGGACGTCGGCGTTGGGTCTGACGGAGGTGTCCATGCCGCCTGAATTGTACCTCCTCGCGGCCCGGCGCGTGGTCGCAGCGCAACTTTGGCCTATCATGTCGCCCCTTGTGACCACGGTTGTGGCACGCACCCGGCCGCCGACTGAAAGGAACCAATGAATCGATCCGCCGAATCGACGCACCAGCGAACAGACGACCCCGACGCCTATGGCCACACGCTGTTGGGCCGGATCGACCGCCGGTTTCTTCAGACGCCGCCGGCTCGATGGGTCTTGGGAGGCATCCTGGCCGTCACGCTGGTCGTCCCATCGGTGCAGTTCGTCCGGCGAATCGGCAAGGTCGAATCGAGTTTCTATCGCACCGACAAACATCGCACCGCGCTCGGCCGATGGCTCCCCGATGCCGAGGCCCTGATCCGACTCGACGAAGGCCATGACCCCTATGGCTTCGGGCATTGGTTTCCGACGCCGCCCTTCGTGCTGATGTGCCTCGTGCCTTTCTGGAAGCTCGGCTACACCCCGGCCGGCGTGACGTGGGCCATCCTGAAGATCACGGGCCTCGTTGGAGCGATGGCGTGGCTCGCTCGATCCTTGGGAGGGCCGCGCCGGACCGCACCGGTCGGCGTACTCGTGATGGCGGGCCTCTTCGGCCTGCGCCCAATCGTTTCCGACCTGCAACACGGCAATCTCAACATCTTCATGATGATCTGGCTCGCGCTGGCGTGGGGCATGTATGTCCGGCGCAAAGACTTCCGAGCCGGCCTGTTCGTCGCCCTCGCCATCGTAACGAAGATCACGCCCGGACTGGTGCTCGTCTATTTTTGCTACAAGCGGGCCTGGCGCCTCGTGGCCGGCGCCGCGGTCGGGCTCCTGCTGTTGTTCGTCGTCCTGCCGGGGGCCTATCTCGGGTTCGCAACGAATCTCGACCTGCTGGGCAGGTGGTTTGACATGCAGGTCCGACCCGTCGCGCTCGACGGATATCAGACCGTCACGATTGAGAACCAGTCCCTCAACGGCACGTGCCTGCGGTTGCTCTCAAACGCCGGCATGGTCGAGGTGGAGGATCTGCCGGCGAAGCTGGCCGAGAAAACTGGAATGGAGCGGGAACACATGGCCCGACCCGTGAGCGCGGCGGGGCGGCTCGTGCGGCCATGCCTTTCGCTGGCGGTTCTGGTCGTGCTCGGCTGGTTGTGTCGCAGGCGGTCCACGGCTCGGGGAGACCTGCGGGATTGGCTCGAGTTCGGTCTCGTGCTGCTCGCGATGCTGCTCCTGAGCGAGCGGACCTGGAAGCATCACCTCACAACGCTGCCGATCGTCTATCTTGCGGTCTGGTATGCGTTGGCGTGCGTCGACCGCTCCGAGCGTTTTCGGGCGTGGTTCGTGGCGGGACTGGTGGGCCAATGGCTGCTGCTGGTCGGGACGGGCGAGTTCATCGTCGGCGGCCGGCTGGCGGACCTGCTGCTGGACGGGGGGCTTGTATGCTGGGGGCTGGTGCTCTGTTTCATTCAGATCGCGGTACTGCTCGCCCGCACCCGCAACTCCGCGTCCGCGAGCCTCAGGGGGTGACGCAGCGTCTCGCGTCGCCCTGTTGTCCCGACGCTACTCAATTGCTGGGGAGCATCGGCGTCTCGCCGGTGCGCGTCCTGCGAGTCGGTGCCGGTACGATGTCCACATCACCCAGGAAGTCACGTGCGGCGAAGCCCTACTGATCCATCCCCAGCCGGCGAAGCACATCTTTCCCACGCTCAGTGCCCACGAAGTTCAGAAAGTGGTCCACGGTCAGCCGTGGAATCGACAGCGCCATCGCCCGTCGTATCGACCGCCGGCAGAGACCGCCCTCACGCACCTTGCGGCGCGTCAGGGAGGGAACCGTGTGGTCGATGCCGAGCGGTGAGTCGGAAGGCCCGGTATCCAGAACGAGGTCGTCGTCGCCGCCATCCTCTTCTTCGACGGCTTCATCTTCCTGATCATCCGCCTCTTCGTCCTCAAAACCTTCGTCATCGAAGCCTTCGTCATCGTCGCCTTCATCGTCTTCAGCCGCGACGTCTTCGTCGTCGCCGAAGTCGTCGTCAGCGCCCACGTCATCCGCATCAATCGATTCTGCGTCGGCCACGTCTGCGGGACCACCGGACGCGGACGCAAGCGGCGACAGGGCTGAGCCTTCGGGACAGTTTCCGACGATCAGGTAATCGGTGTCGGCGTCGACCTCGCTGACGACTTCGCCACCGTAACGCGCCACGAGCGCCCGGATGGCGTCAAGCCCACGGGGGTCGTCGAATCCGTCACCGTCGATGTCGAACTCGCCGACCACACAAAAGCGCGTCTTGCGTCCGTGCGTACGGTTCAGGACGATGTTGCCGACGCCATCCCCGACCAGGATCGGGTCGTCGGGTGAAGGCGGGGTGATCACACTGCACTCGGCGGTGGTCTCGCCGACGCTGACCACCTCGATGTTCGCCTTGCCGCGGCCGTTCTCGGGAACGCGCCGATCGGCCGAATAAACGGCCAGCGACATGCCCAGCGTGACGTTGTCCCGCTTGCCGATGTCGACGTGCACCAGCGAATCGCCGGGAAGGGCACGCAACACGCGGCCGACCGGCTTCCGGGCGACCGCTCGCGGCTGAGCCTCGGTCGCCAGGGGGCCTCTCGCCACCGACAGCGCCTCGGCCTGCGTGCCGATCAGCCCGTCACGCTCGGACAACTCTTGGGCATACAAACGCCGCAATTCGGCCTGCCGCCGGACGGCCGCCGCCACTTGGGTCTGCTTGTCGCGGATCTTGCCTCTCAGAGCATTCATGTCGGCGTTCTTGGTATCCTCGAGTTCGTGCTTGCTCTGCTCGATCGTGGCGACCTTCTGATCCAGTTTTTCGACACTGGATGTGAAGGTCTGCTCGCTGGTCTGGCGTGCGGCGAGGGCCGCGTCGAGTTCCTTGTGGGCCTTGTCCAAATTCGCGAGGGCTTCCTCCTTCGCTGCCAGCTCATCGGCATACAGTTGATGCAGCCCCTGAATGATCGACACCGCACCGCTCGACGCCGACACCGTGTCCGGATTGGGAATCTTGTTCGCGTCCCGGATGTCCTGCAGGACGCCGTCCAGTTGCGTCAAGGCGTTCTGGAGCGAATCGTTCTGATTGCCGGTCAGTCGTCCTGCCGTAGTGTTGATCCACTGCATCATCACTCCGACGAGCGTCTTGTTTCTGCCTGTGTGCTCCGGAAACATGTCCTTCGCGGCGCGCTCGGCCGGGCCCGCGAGCTTTTGTCTCGCCGCCACCGACCGATCCCGTTCGGTCCGCAATTGTTCCTGGTTGGTGTATAGAAAGATCAGCGCGGCCAGGAGCAACACGTTGACGATGATCGAGACAATCATGCCAATCGTGGTCGCGTTGGAACCGCCGCCGCGATGCTGGGTCGGAACACCCGCCATGAGCAACTCCTCGTTCTGAATGCAGACCGGCGCACCGGCACGGGCTGGTCCAGGTCTGTTCTTCGTTCCCCTCGACCTGGGTGTGGGCACTTCGCTTTCGGGCAGGAACGGCGCGGACCCTCCCGCGCCGACGCTGGATGGCACGAAGCACTACTAAGTATCTGCGAAAAGCCCTCAAATGTCAACGGCCGGCGACGATTGCGGCCCAATCCACCCCCCGCAGCCCCCAAGGTCCGCAAAACGCCCAATCCCCGCCAATCGGCCGCCACGGACGTTCCTCGAACAAGAGGGTCCGCTAGATCGGACGCAACCCACAGCACGCGACCCGTGTCCGCCGCCCCCGGCGTTGCCGGTGCCGGCACGCCGGGCTCGCCAAAGCCACGCTCAGCGCGTGCCAAGGCCACGCTCGCGTGGCCGTGCGCTTCGGTGCCGCGCTCCGCCCGAACCACGCGCCGAGAAATGACGGCAGGGATCAGCCGAATGACGTCTGCGCTCCCGGCGGAAGTGTTCGCGGATGTCCGGCGGCGGGGCAGGTACGCCCGGCATCGCGATTCTCCGGATCGGCGGATTCTTTCTGAAGAATCTCGGAATTGCGGGGATAAAATGAGCGGTGGAGCTGTTTTCTGTGGTGCCGGTGCGGCCGGAGGCCGGGTGCCACCGGCGGCTTGTCCGCCATCGCCACAGAGGACCGGTGATGCCGGCACGATCGGCCTGTGCCACGGCCACGCGCCTCCGCGCCACGCTCGTTCCGACGGGCAGGGCGTATTCGGCTGCGGCGTCCCTGCTCCTCGCCCCAAAGGGGCGACGGGCTGTAGCCACGGGTGGAGCGGCGGCGCGGCACAGCCCGCCGACGCGGAACCCGTGGAAGCGGTGTTCATTTCACGGACCCGCCCCGAAGGGGCGGAGGAAGTGCCGCAACGCGCGGCGGATCAATCAAACACATACTGCTCGTCGAACTCGATCCCGTGAGCCCGAAGCAACCGCAGCAGTTCGGACTTGAAGTCCTTCTTCTTGTGATGCTCCGTCTGACGGGCGATGTACTTCTTGACGGCTTCCTCCTGCGACTTGCTGACGGAGAAGACGCCATATCCCTCCTGCCACGCGAACCCGCCGAGCTTCGGGAACGTCTGATGCACCCACAGCGAAGACCGCGCCTTGACCGTGCGCATGAGGTCCGAG
>CAYQDV010000203.1:0-6613 GCA_964416295.1 uncultured Planctomycetaceae bacterium | reverse complement strand
CTTGCGGCGAGGAAGGACTCGTCCGTCGGCTCCACTCGGACTTCGTCGTAGCCGGCGACGTCGATGCCGGCCGACGCGAGCGGTCGCCCGACGATGCTCCCGTGCTCGCTTCCCGCGAGCCTTCGGTCGGTGGTGGGGGCGGAGCCGGAGGGGGCGGCGATGCAGAGCCGCACGCCGGCGTCGTCGAGGCGTGCGGCGTTGCGATAGCCGCTGTCGAAGGCGCCGAAGGGCCGCTCGGGGTACATCGTCGAGCCGTGGAGGATGACCGCGACGTCCTCGGCGGCGAGGCGGTCCGCGAGTTTCCAGGCGTCGCGACCGCCGTTGATGATCGGTCGGACGCCGACGCGCTCGGCGAACGCCAGGGCCTCGAGAATCTGCTTGTAGGACTGGGCGGAGAACCAGACCGGCCGTTCGCCGCGGAGGTAGGGCCGCATCGCCTCCCAGCGGCTGTCGAACGGCGGTTTAAGTTCCTCGTCTATATCCGAGGCGTCGCGGAGGTCGGCGTAGCGGCGGGCGCGCTGGAAGTAGCGTTCGATCTCCCGAACCTGTTTGACATGTTCGCGGATGCGCTCCGACCGCTTGTCTTTCGGCAGGTTCACCGGCAGCGAAGGCAGACCGACGGTCAGGCGCGGCGGCGCGCCGAAGAGCATCTCCGGAGCGGTCCAGCCGCGCAGACGGATGACTTCCGCCTGTCCGGCGATCACGCCGCCGCGCGGCAGGATGCAGGCGGTGGTCAGCCCGCCGGCCCGGGCGACGTCGATCAGTTCGGAGTGCGGATTGATCGCCCAGTGGACGCGGAGGTCGGGCTGGAAGCGGCCGATCTCGCCGGCGTCCACGCTCTCGGGGATGCGGCCGATCTCGGTCAGGCCGAGCGACGTGGCGGCGTCGATCAGGCCCGGCCAGACGTGGAGCCCCTCGATCCGGACGACCGACGCATTCTCCGGGATGTCGGCATCGTCGTCGTCGGTGAGGGCCGCGATCCGGCCGTCTCGGATCACCACGGCGGCATCGGGGATCGCCGGCCCGCTGACCGGATGGACCGTTCCGCCGACGAGTATATAGACATCCGACTCCAACGGCGGCAGGGGGGTGTCGCCCTCGTGGACGTCGAACGTCATCACGGTGTGGTGAGGCTCGGGAGGGGCCGTGACGTCGAAGTCCGGATGCACGAAGTACGCCTCGCCGTCGATGAGGGTCATGACGCATTTGGAAAACGTATCGAGCGGATGGCCGTCGAACACCGCCAGGTCCGCGTCCTTGCCGACGTCGAGCGATCCGACGCGGTCGGCGATGCCGAGTTGTATCGCGCCGTTCAGCGTGATCAGCCGCAGGGCCGCCGCCTCGTCCAGACCGCCATAGGCCATGCTCTTGGCCGCCTCGACGTTGAGATGGCGGATCACCTCGCCGGAGTCGGAGTTGACGGTGGCGACGATGCCGCCCTGGATCATGCGGGCGACGTTGTGCGGAACGGCGTCATAGGCCTCCAGCTTGTAGGCCCACCAGTCGGAGAAGGTCGACGCGCCGCAGCCGTGGCGGAAGATCTCCGGAACAAGACGGTAGCCTTCGAGGATGTGTTGGAGCACGGCGATGCGGATTCCGTAGGCCTCGGCGGTGGTGAGCAACTGGAGGACCTCGTCGGCGCGATAGCAGTGGCAGTGGACCCGGAGGTCGCCGCGGAGCACGTCGGCGAGGGCTTCCAGACGCAGGTCGCGGCGGAGCGGGCGGGGGTCTTCGCCGCGCTGATGCGCGTCGCGCCAGGCTTGCCGGTCGTCGTCGTATTTCCTCGCGGCGTCGAGCGCGCGGCGGATCGTGGCGACGACGCCCATGCGGCTGTTGGGGAAGCGCGTGCCGCGCGAGCGGCCGGCGTGTTTCTGCGAGACGTTTTCGCCCAAGGCCCACTTCATCGTCCGGGGGACGCCCGCGAACTTGAGGTCGGCGGCGGGGCGGCCGTAGCGGAGTTTCAGGATGACGTTCTGCCCGCCGATGGTGTTGGCGGAGCCGTGCATGGTGTGGATCGTCGTGACACCGCCGGCCACCGCTCGATAGAGACCCGTGTCGCGGTGATTGACGATGTCGCCGGCCCGGACCTCGGCGGTGACGGACAGCGTGAACTCGTTGAGGCCGCCGGTCGTGGCGAGGTGGGAGTGGGGATCGATGAGGCCGGGGCACACGACATAGCCGGTGAGATCGACCGTCGTGACGCCGGGCGGGGCCGTCAGGCCGGAGCCGATTTCGGCGATTTTGCCGGCGGTGACGAGGAGGTCGGTGTCGGGCAGGGCGCCGTGGGTGACGGTCAGCAGCGTGGCGTGCTGGAGGAGCACGCTGCCGCCGGTCTGAAACGCGGGGTGCCGATCGGCCTCCAGCTCGACCGGCCAGTCGGGGTAGCCCTCGGTCTCGTCGGCGGGGGCCGAGGTGGTGGCGGGCTGTGAAGCCGTCGTGGGCTGCGACCGGGCGGCCGGGCTCGTCGCGGGGTGATCCTCACGGCCACCGGTGTCGGACGGTTCGCCGGCATCGTCGCCGTTGTCCGCCTTCTCGGGCTTGGGCGTCAGGCCATATTCGTAGGGGTTGCCGTCGATGAACACCCAGCGGACCTTGGACTTTTTGTCGGCCAGCGGACCGCTCATCACGGTCAGGTTGGCGAGCTTGCCCGGCTCGATCGTTCCGAGCCGGTCGGACAGCCCCAGGAGGGCCGCGGCGTTGCGGCTGAGGGCGGCGACGGCGACGTCCTCGGGCAGTCCGCGCTCGATCGCTTTTCGCAGGTTTTCGAAGAACTCCGTGGGTGACTTGTGTTCACCGGTGGCGAAGGCGAACGCGATCCCCGCCTCGTGGAGTCGAAGACAGTTGTCGACCTGCTCCTCCCAGAGCCGGTGGCGTTCGTCGATCTCCCGCTTCGTCTCGAACGGCCGATCCTGCCACGCGGCGCCGAACAGCGGCTGGTCGTCGGGACGCGCGGGCCGGGACGTGGCCGGCGGGAGCGGCTTGACCTTCCGCGGCTCGTCGCCGAACTTGAGGCTGACCATCAGCGGGATCGGTTCGGTCTGGAGTCGGTCGATCACCCGCCAGGCCTCGCGGCCGCCGCTGATCATCGGGCGCAGGCCGAACTCCTTCGCCATGTCGAGCGCCCGGTGGATTTCGTTCTCGCGGTTGGCGTGGAACACGACGGGCACCTCGCGCGCCAGCACCCGCCGCAACGCCTCGAGATCACGGTCGCGGGCCACGCGCCGCGGATCATTCGGATGCCGCGCCGACCACGCCTCCAGCGACGCGTGCCACCGCGTATCGAGCAGCACCTGGCGGAACAGGGCCATCGCCCCCATGATCGTCGAGGGATATTGCATCCGCTTGTCAAACGAGAAGCTCTGGTTTCCGCGCGTGAACGCCGAATGCTGCGCGACGTCGGTCTTCAGAAACTGCCGCCGCATCGGCCGGTCGCCGAGCTGCGTCACGACGCTGTGCCCGGCGAAGACCGCGTCCGGCGGCGACAGCAGGGCCGCCGTGAAACCGGCCTCGCGCAGGTCCGCCAGTTGTTTCGAGGCCGGGTCGATCCGCGTCTCGGTCCGCCAGTGGGGGTGAACCAACCGGCGGTAGGCCCGGACGGTGGCGGACTGCGGGCCGTCGCGCTCATCGGGCGACTCGTCTTCGAAGAGCTTGCGACGCTTCGCCGGCGGTTCGGCCGCGTCGACGCCGGCGTGCGTGTTGGCGTCGATGAAGCCCGGGTAGACGGTCAGGCCGTGGCCGTCGATGCGCTCGGCGCCGGCCGGCACCGCGACCGTGCGGCCGACGGCCCGGATGCGGCCCCGCATGATCAGGATCGTTCCCTCGTCGATCGTCTCGCCGGTCCCCGTGACGATCCGGACGTGTTCCAAGACGACCGGCGCCTCGAACGGCGCTCCCGGCTCGGACGCCCCCGCACCGGCCATCATCACGAGGATGCCCCACGCCGCCACCGCGCACAGTGAATCCAACCGTCCCCGCAATTTCGTCATACCTGTCTCCTCGCAGTCGTTAGAAACGGCTCGCCGGAAGGCGGAAACCCGCCGGTTCACCCTAAACGGGCGACCGCGATCGGGCAACCGGACGGGGCTTGGCGGAGGATCGCCCGTCCGACCGGAACGGCGAGCAAGAATGTAGATCGGATGGCACGATTGAGCGCCGGCGGCGCGGCACGAACCCTGGACGTCCGGGAACACCGATATTGGAGACCCCACCGACGAGCGCGGCGGAACCGGCGGTCGTGGCGCTGTTGTCGTACCAGCGTGCGGCCGTGTCGCGCGACGCTCGGTTTACCTGGAACTGCTGGGCACGCCAGATCGGCAAGAGCTTCACCTTTTCGCTTCGCCGCGTGCTGCGGGGGCTGCGGCGGCGGCGCGATCAGATCATCCTCTCGGCCGGCGAGCGACAGAGCCGCGAGGTGATGGAAAAGATCCGCATGCACTGCGCCGCCCTTCGCATCTGGACCGAGCCGGCCGGTGACGGCTGGTGGCGGGACACGTCGATCCGCCAGATGGAACTCCGCCTGCCGGGCGGTGTGCGGATCATCGGCCTGCCGGCGAATCCGCGGACCGCGCGGGGCTTCACGGGCGACGTGTTTCTCGACGAGTTCGCCATGCACGCAGACGACGACGCCATCTGGGCGGCGCTGTTTCCGACGCTGCTGCGCGGGGACGGCGAGCTGGACGTGGCCTCGACGCCGAGAGGCCAACGCAATGTGTTCCACCGCCTGCGTCAAAACGCGGCGTTCGCCCACTCGACCGTCACGCTCACCGATGCGACCGCCGCGGGGCTGAAGGTGGACGCGGCGGCGATGCGAGCGGCCATCGACGACGACCTCGCGTGGCGGCAGGAGTTTTGCTGCGAATTCGTCGACGAGGCCACCAGCTTCATGCCGTTTGAACTGATCCGCGCCTGCCAGGACCCGCGATTGAAGACGGCGGTCGATTGGAAGCGACTTGAAGAGCGACACACCGAGGCGACCGTCGGCGTCGATGTCGGGCGGTTTCGCGATCTGACGGCGATCTGGATATGGGAGCGGATCGGATCGGCCTCTGCGGGTGAGTCGGGCGTCTATGTCACGCGCGGCGTGGTCGTGCTCGACACGGCACCGTTCGTGGAGCAGGAGGCCGTCATCGCCCGCGTGCTTGACCGGCCCGCTGTCCGCCGCTGTTGCATCGACGCCACCGGGCTGGGGCTGCCGCTGGCCGAGCGGCTCGCCGAGCGCTTCGGCGAGCACCGCGTCGAGGGCGTGACCTTCACCGCGGCGGTCAAGAGCGAGCTGGCCGGGGCGGTTCGCGTCCTCGCCGAACGCGACGCACTCCGCATTCCGCCCGACGACCGCATCGCCGACGACTGGCACGCCCTGTCGCGCATCGTGACTTCCGCCGGACACGTTCGGTTTGATGCCGACCGATCGCACGGCGGCCACGGCGACCGCTTCTGGGCCGCCGCCCTCGGGCTGCACGCGGCGCGGCCCTTTGCCCCCCGCGCAGACACGGGTCTGATGACCTCCGGTCGGCTGGCCTTCGGCCGGTTGGGGGTGTGGTGAGGAAAGCTGAAAGCCGAAAGCCGAAACGCCGAAAGCTGCGGGCGTCTGTGAACGAACGTCCACTACCGGGAGGTTTTCCATGAACGCGATTGCTCGAATGATCCACGCCCTTCGGCGGTCGGAGGGTCCTCCTCCGAGGCCGGGCGTACTGCTCCGGCCGCGCCAGGCCGGCCCGGCTCCGGACCATCCCCCCCGCCTTGCCCACCGGACGCTTCACCGCCGGACGCTTCACCACCTGACGCTCCAACACCGGACGCCGGTCCAACCGGCGCGCCCGGTCCGAACGTCATCATCGGGGAGGCCGGGCATTGCCCGTCTTGCGGGCGTACATCCACAAGATGCGTGCCGCGCCACGCGAAAGTGACGCAACACGCTGTGAAACAGGGGGTTGCGTCAATTCGAAGCCACTCCGTCCGGGGAACGACCTCGCATCGAGACGTTACATCGAGCGGCGTCGGTGTTACACCTCGATCGCGAATTTCTTGATGAGGCGGTCGAGTCGCGGCCGCGAAATCGCCAGGATTCGCGCCGCCTCGGCCTTCTTCCCCCGAGTCGCCGCCAGGACGCGAGCCACATGCCTCCCCTCGTTGGCATCCAGCGTCTCCAGGACGAGGGGCTCGCGCGACTCGGGGGCGCGCAGGATCAGATTCTCGGGGTGGATCACCGGCCCCGGACTCATCACGACCGCACGCGTCAGGCAGTTTTCGAGTTCCCGCACATTGCCCGGCCAATCGTGCGCCATCAGCGCATCGAGCGCGGCGGGTGCGAGCATCTTGCCGCCCACGCCCGTCGCCGCGCCGACCTTCTTCACCAGGTGGTCCGCGAGCACAGGCACATCGGCCATGCGATCGCGTAGCGCGGGCAGAGCGATCTCCACCACACGTAGACGGTAGTACAGGTCTTCCCTGAACGTGCCTGCGGCGAGCTTCTCCTCGAGTGGCCGGTGGGGCGCGGCGGTGACCCCGGCCTGCACTGTCTCACGCGTGTCCGCTCCCCGTCGCTGCCGCGGGTCCGATGAAAGCTCGCAAGCGCGCCGGAGACCGAATAGCCGACTCCGTAGCCCAACTCACC
>CAYQDV010000202.1:3301-6615 GCA_964416295.1 uncultured Planctomycetaceae bacterium | reverse complement strand
CCCAGCAATGGAGCAGCGTCGGAGCGCTGGCAGGGATCGTGCGGGAAAGGACTGGACGACTGCCCGTGTCGGACCGTCTCACGCGTGATCATCGGCGTCGGAATCGCTTGGGTTCAGCGCCAACAAGCGTTCGCCGGCCTCGGCACAGAGCTCCTCGAGAAGTTGGCTCTGGGCGACATCGATCGTGTCGGCCCTGTCAAAGACAAGAGTGATTGCGGCGCCGTCCGTCAGAGGCATGTCCATGGCGTAGTTCGGAGCGGCATCGGAGGCGGCGCCGTGCCACTCCGCGGGCGGATCGCCCGTCGTGAACGCCAGATGCCGGCAGCCGATTTCGGCAACGAAGACTCCGAGTCCATCGAGTAACTGTTGTGGGTTTCCAGCCTGTTGGATCTTCAGTCGGGCCAGGTTCGCGGCGGCGTGGAGCAGCCGCGTCTGGCTACGTCCCCGCCATCGTGTGATCCATCCTCCCCATTCGAGATATCCGAGGAAGCGGGCGCTGAACACGGTCATGGCGAGGATGGCGGTGATGGCGAGACCCAGCGCGAGGTGGTTGGCGGCGACGGCGGCGAGGCAGACGCCGCAGAGCAGGATGCTGGCGACGTATATCTGGATCGTCGCGGCCGAGTGACTGGCGCCATGGTCGAGGAGCCGGTGGTGGATGTGGTCCCGGTCCGAGGCGAACAAGGGCTGTCCGCGAAACATCCGCCGCGCGACGGCGAGCAGCGTGTCGAAGATGGGATAGCCCAGGGCGAAGAGAGGGACGAGAATGAGCACGACCGTGTGGGCTTTCTGGGCGGAGTGCAGCGAGCAGAGAGCGAGGTACATGCCGGTCGGAAGAGAACCGGTGTCGCCGAGAAAGACGCGGGCCGGATGAAAGTTCCACCGCAGGAAGCCGAGCAGGCTCCCAGCGAGCAGGAGCATCATGACGGCCATGTAGTAGTTGCCCAGCCAGATGGCCACGACCGCGTTGACCGCGGAGGCCAGGAAACAAATGCCGGCGGCGAGGCCGTCCAGCCCGTCGGCGAGGTTGATGGCGTTGGTGATGCCGACGATCCAGAGCAGCGACAGGACGGCGCCGACGGCGTCGGGAAGGACGACCGAATCGACCCAGGGCAGGGTGATGGCCTCGACGCGATAGCCGAGGGCGATGGCGGCGACGGCGACGACCGTTTGAACGAGGAGCTTGACGCGGGGCCGGACGCCGGCGCGGTCGTCAACGATGCCCAGCCCCAACATGCAGGCCGTGCAGACGAGCAGCGCGTAGATCGAGCGGCTGTGCTCCTCGAGCATTTCGCCGACCCGATTGGGAAGCCGCATCGCCACCGCCGCACCGATGAAGACGACCGCGAAGATGACGAGGCCGCCCATCGTGGGTGTGGCCGCCGCGTGCCGCTTGCGGCCGAGGGGCCGGTCCATCCAGTCGAGTCGCCGCGCGAGGAGAATAAAGATGGGGGTCGCGATGGCCGTCGCCACCGCCGCCGAGATGAACAGGGCCGCATAGGTCTTGAACTGGAAGAGAAAGACGATCCAGTCGGGCAGGCCATCGACGCGCGAGACGATCCAGTCGGGTACGTTGAGATATCGCGTGGCGAGTGCGACCGGCAATGGGCGTCCTTTCTTGACTGTGGTCCGAGCGCATTTTAGCATAGCCGGTCGCATCATGACGAGTCTGGATTCTGCATCGAGACTCACACGATGGTCGCCGGCGCTGGTGGTCCGGATGGAGGGAAACCACCGATGCAGCGCGGGAGGTACGCATGGCGGTTCGCCTGATCGCGGGGCGCGCGGGCGCGGGGAAAACGCACTGGTGCCAGTCGCAAATCTGCGAGGCGCTGGCATCGAGTCTCGTGGACGGTCCGCGTCTGGTCATGCTCGTGCCGGAGCAGGCGGCGCTCCAGATGGAGCGCGGACTGTTGGCGATGTCACCGGTTCGGGCCCTCGGCCGCTGTGAGGTGCTGAGTTTCAGGCGTCTGGCTCGGCGTATTCTGCAGACAAGCCGGGCGGGGATGCCGGTCGTCATGACGCCGCTGGGACGGCAGATGGCCCTCCGTCACCTGGTCGGGCGCAGACGGAAGTCGCTTCAGGAGTTCGGACGCGTTGCGGATCGAGCGGGATTTCTCGACGGCCTTTCAAATACGATTGTCGAATTGATGCGCGAGGCCGTGGCCGTCGACCGCGTCGAACAGGCCGCGTCGGAGGCTGCGGCGGCGTCGGATCCGTCCGGGCCGCGGTTGCACGACATCGTCCTCGTCTATCGAGCCTATCTCGAGTATTTGGGGTCCGCACGCGTCGATCCCGAGGGCGTGCTCGATCTGGCCCGGGCCGGGTTGTCGCGGACCGCGTGGCTGGCGGGCGCCGAAATCTGGATGGACGGGTTTGCGGGCCTCAGCCAGCAGCAGGTTCGGATGGTCGCTGCGCTGGCGCAGCGGGTCGGGCGCGTCAACGTGTCGATGCTGGTCGATCCGTCGTCGGCGGTCCTCCGCGACGCGGTTGGGGAGCCGGACGATCTGTCTCTGTTCGCCCGAGCGGAACGCACGTGGGTGGCGCTGGCCCGCACCGTGCGCACTGCCGGCACCACGATTGAGGAGCCGGTTCTTCTGGGCAGCGAAAGATGTCCGCGATACGGAGCCGGTTCACCCCTGGCGGCATTGGAGCGGCGATTGTTCTCCGTGCCGTGCGGCCCCGAGCCATCCGATGACGATCAGGCCGAGTCCGACTCGAGCAAGCCGCCGCTGCCGTCCACCGAGGTTCGTTTCCTGCGGGCGGCCGATCGGCGCGCGGAGGTGGACGCCACGGTCCGGACTTTGGTCGACCTGGTGCAGTCTGCGAGCGCCCCAATGCGCTACCGTGACATCGCGGTGGTGGTGCGAGATCTGTCGCTGTATCACGATCTCCTGTCCGCTGCGCTGCGGGCGCACGGCGTGCCATTCTTCATTGATCGACGGCGGCCGACGCATCATCACCCGCTGATCGAGTTCGTGCGGGCGGTCCTCGCGATGCGGGGCGACGAGGGGTTCGGGCCGGCGGTGGCGATGCTCCTGAAGACCGGCCTGAGCGGGCTGGACGACGCGTCGGCCGACGCGCTCGAGAACTACCAACTGGCCTATGGGCTGATGTCTGCGGCGTCGTGGGAGGAGGCGTGGCAGTATCCGCCACCGGGTTTCCGGGCGCGCTCGGAGTCCGCGGGTGCCGAATCCGCGGCCCTGGAGGCGGTCGTGCGGTCGCGCGACGCCCTGCGGGAGCGCCTCGGTGCGTGGTGGCCGGGCAGCGGCTCGGCGAAGGGACGACCGTCGTGCCGGACGTGGGCCGAGCGG
>CAYQDV010000202.1:0-3201 GCA_964416295.1 uncultured Planctomycetaceae bacterium | reverse complement strand
TGGGATTCAGCGACGGCCAGTTTCCCCTGCGACTGACGGAAGACGTCGTGATCCGGGACGAGGAGCGCGCCTGGCTGGCGCGGTCGGAGGTGGCGCTGGGGCGGACGCGATCCCAGCGCGTCCTTGACGAGCGCATGCTGGCCTACATCGCACTGACGCGCCCGAGTGAGTTCCTCTGGGTGAGCTATCCGGAGGGCGACGAGACCGGGCGGGCGCTGTCGCCGTCGCCCTATTGGGGGGCGCTGCGGGCGGCGCTGCCGCACGTGCCGGTAGAGACGATCGACGCGTCCGGGCTGGAGTCTGTGAGCACCAGATCGGGGCTGGCAGGGCGGTTGGGATTGCAGTTGCGAACGTGGTGCGAGGGAGCGCCGGACGCCGAAGACGCGGCGAGCTGGCTGGCGTTGTATGGGTGGGCGGCCGGCGAAGCGGAGGTGCGCGGAACCGTCGGGCGGTCGCTGGCCGCTTTGGCGCCCGCCGGTTCGGCGGCGCTGTCGGCGGAGGCCATTGCGGCGTTGTGGCCTCCTCCGCATCGGACGAGCGTGACCGGGTTGGAGCAGTTCGCCCGTTGCCCGTTTCAGCATTTCGTCTCGCGGGGTCTGGGCTTGGAGCCTCGGGCGGAGCATGAAGTCTCGACGCTGGACATGGGACGCTTGTATCACACGATTCTCGAGCAGTTCGTCCATGAACTGATCGAGTCGGGGCGGTCGCTGTCCGAGCTGTCCACGCGCGACATCGCGCGGAACCTGAAGCGTCTGAGTGAGCTTGCCATTCCGCAGCTCTCCGAGCAGATGCGCATGGCCGAGCGAGACCGCCGAGGCGCCCGACGCCGCAGCGCCCGCGAACTGCCGCCGGCCGTCATCGGCGAGCAGTTGTCGGTGGGCAAGACGAAGTTGCAGCCGTTCCTGACGGAGCAGTGGTTTGGCGGTCAATCGGGGGATGCCCTGCCGGCTCTTGAGCTGCACACGTCGGATGGGCGCGTCGTGTCGATTCGCGGCAAGATCGATCGCGTCGATCTGCTGGCGGTCGACGGCGCTTCTCTGGCTGTGGTGTTCGACTACAAGCGTTCGATCGGACGCCGCCTGCGTCTGGACGAAGTCTATCACGGGCTGGCGTTGCAACTGCTGGCGTATTTGCTGGTTGTCGCAGATTGCGGCGAACGACTCGGGCGAGGGCGACTGGTGCCGGGCGGTGCGTTCTATATGCCGCTGCTGGGGTCCTACAAGCGTCTGCCCCATCCCGACGACCCAGACGGGGCAAAAGGTTATCAATGTTTTCGGCCCCGTGGCATTGTGGATTTTGACTGGATCAGCGAGCTTGAGCCGAAGGGGGACGAGGCCGGTTACGGCGAGGTGTTCAACGTCTTCCGCAAGAAAGACGGCACAATCGGCAGATTTGAGAGCACCGATGTCGTGCCGGCGGGGCAGTTGCCGGCGGTGTTGGAACACACGCGCCGCTCGATGACAGAATTGGCGGATCGGTGGATCTCCGGGGACATCTCGGTGAAGCCGAGTCGTCTGGGAGATGAAATGCCCTGCAAGTACTGCCGGTATCGAGCGGTTTGCCGGATGGAATACGCATCGTGCGAGTCGCGGCGACTGGCGGAGATGAGTCGCACCGATGTCCTCGACCGCATCGCCACAGAGGGGAGGGCCGTCGATGGTTGATCCGCGCTGGACCGACGCTCAGCGGCGAGCCATCACGACCACCGGTACGAGCATGCTCGTGTCCGCGGGTGCCGGCAGCGGCAAGACGCTGGTGCTGGCCGAGCGGTGCGCCTACCTCGTGGCGGCCGCGCGGCCGCCTTGTCGCGTGGACCAACTGCTGGTCGTGACCTTTACCGAGGCCGCCGCCGCGCAGATGCGCGAGCGCATCTTCAGGGCCTTGCGCGCCCGGTCGGCCGCGGCGCCGACGGACCGCCGGCTGCGAGAGCAGCTCGAGTTGCTTGAGCTGGCATCCATCTCGACGATCCACGCGTTCTGCAAGCGGACGCTGGACCGGCATTTCGCGCAGGCCGGGTTGGATCCCACCACGGAGGTGATGGACGCCCGCGAAGCGGAGTGCCTGCGACGGGAGACGGCCCAGGCCCTGTTCGATCGGCTCGACGAAAGGTCCGACGCGCTCGGCAAGGCGTTCGACGCCTTCGGGTCGGCCTACGGTGAGACCCGGCTGGTCGATCAGGTGCTGCGGCTGGATGCGTTTCTTGGATCGCTCGCCGACCGAAAGCGATGGGTCTCCGACGCACGAGCCAGGTGCAGGCCGGGGGCCGGTGGCCGCTTGTCGAAGGAATGTGTCGGTCTGCTGATCGGCCATTGGACCGCTGAGCTAGCGGGACAGGCCGAGGCCCTGTCGGTCCAGTTGGAGGACCTGCGCCGTGGCCCGTCCGTGCTGGCCGGGCATGTAGACTGTCTGACGGAGTACCACACGGCGGTGGTTGAGTGGCTGCGTCGCATCGAGCGCGGGAGCGGCGCGGCGGCCGTCGACGCGGTGACGGAGGAGATTCGGGCCTACGCGTTTCCGGCGATCCCTCGCAAGACCAAGAAGATCGACGCGCTTCCGGCGGAGGAGTCCGCCGCATTTGTTGCGGCGAGCGAGGCGCTGGGCGAGGTTCGGAAGCGTCTCTTCCAGCGGCGGCTGCGGGATTCGTTCGGACGTTTCACGACGGCGGACTGGGCGGAGGGCGTGCGGCGGACGTCGCCCCACGCGATGACGTTTCTGGATCTGGTGGAGGCGTTTTCCACTGCCTATGGGCGGGCCAAGGATGATCTCGGGGTTATCGATTTCTCCGATCTTGAGCACCGGACGCTGAAACTGCTGTGTGACGAGACCAACGGTGTCGCCCGCCGGTTACGCGACCGATTCGAGCACGTCCTGGTGGACGAATATCAGGACGTGAATCCGATTCAGGAGGAAATCCTCCGGCGGGTCAGCCGTGAGGGCGAGGATCCGCGTCCTGACAACTTCTTCGTCGTCGGAGATGTAAAGCAGAGCATCTATGGGTTTCGCCTGGCGGAGCCAAGGCTGTTTCTCGACAGAATGAAGGCCGCGGAACACGGAGCACAGGGTGAAGACGCGCCGGGCAGTCCCCAATCCCCGGCCTGTCCTTCGTCCGTCGAGGTCGTGGATCTGGTGGACAACTTTCGGAGTGCCGAGCCGGTGATCGATGGAATCAACGCGGTGTTCGAACGGCTCATGGCCCCGGAC
>CAYQDV010000201.1:5464-6643 GCA_964416295.1 uncultured Planctomycetaceae bacterium | reverse complement strand
TCGCCTATCATCTCGCACAGCGTTTGTGAAACTTTTTGTGAAAGAACGCTGGGGCTTTGGAGCCAGGCGGTTAGGGATGGATGTCCACCGACATCGTGGAATGCACAAATGCTCGGCCGACTTGGTGCAAGTCGTGCAGGTTGTTCCGAAGCAATGATGCGAGTGCGGACATTACTGGAAAGGCTCTTCCGGCAGCGCCCAGGCGGGGCGCCTTTCACGCTGCATGAGCCGCCTTTCGGAATCGACTATCAATTCCGCCTGTCCGCCCATGAGACTTTCAGAGCCTCGGAGCACAACCTGATCGTTCTCAGTTCACTTCGGCAATGGGCTACGGCCGGCGGCGCGAATCTTCAGACACTTGTTGATGCCATCGTGCGACACCACAAGCCTGCCATTCTATATATGGTCATTCGCCGGACGTGCACCGACCTTCCCGCGCAAGTCGCCGTGCCACCGCGATGGGAGGTCATGGCATGGTCGAAGACGGCGTACGCCTACAGGATTCCCCCCGATCGCCTGACGGAAGTTGGAGCGTTCGTCGACCGCTTTGTATCGCGAGCTCGCTCATTTCTTTCATTGCTACCCTCGGATTCCGGCGGCGACGAAGCTGGCGGCACCGGTGCGGACCTGGATATGGAGTTTCTGGTCGGGCCGGAAAGAGACGGCCGCGTCATTCTGATCCATGACACTGATGATGATTTCGCTGTTGCCGTTTTTCCACGCAGCCCGGCGACCCAGGCTGCTGTTGCCGACCTTGTCGATAAGGAACTCGTGCGTCGATCGGTGAAGGCGGACAGAGAACGCGTACACGACGCGTAAGGTCCCGACTGATCGGCACGCAGGACGAGGGCCTGCGACGTGATCGAAGGCGTGGTGGACAGTCCTCATTTTACAGTAGCCGGGGCGATGGACCGGAGCCGGACGGTGGATGATCCGGACGCGGCCTCGTATGATGGGCGCGCTGCTGGACCGTGGGAATCGGTTTCAAGGGACTGGTGACGCCAATGAGTCGATTGTTCGAACGCCGGCGATCGGCGCGACGGATCTATTTCTTTGCCTTGATGCCGGTCGTGTTTTCCGGCGCCGTGACCGACAACATGGTGGGCAGTGCCCACCCTACGCGGCTTGATGCCGGTCGTGTTTTCCGGCGCCGTGACCGACAACATGGTGGGCAGTGCC
>CAYQDV010000201.1:0-5364 GCA_964416295.1 uncultured Planctomycetaceae bacterium | reverse complement strand
TGTTTTCCGGCGCCGTGACCGACAACATGGTGGGCAGTGCCCACCCTACGCGGCTGGCCCGAAGTGTGAGGAGAAACGTGCGGCCGGGCCGCACCCTAGCGGCCTTCGCGGCGGATGCGGCGGCGGAGCTTGAACAACTCGTAGAAGGCCTTGAGGACGACCTTCAAGTTGGCGCCGGTCTGCGTGCCGGCGGTGCGGGGGTAGTGATGGACGCCGGTTTCGACGATGCGCAGCCCGCGGCCGGCCGCCCGGGCAAGCAGTTCCGTGCTGATTAGCGCCCCTTCGCTGTGCAACTCGATCGCGTCGATGAGCGACCGGGGCAGGAGCTTGAACGCGCAGTCGATGTCGCGGACCTTCAATCGAAACAGCAGCCGCACGAGCCGGCCCCAGCAGGCGGCGTTGAGCTTGCGAATCCACGGATCGGCCCGCTCGACGCGATAGCCGACGGCAACATCGCCGCGATCGAGCAGGTCGATGAGCTTCGAAAGCTCAGCGATGTCGAACTGGCCGTCGCCGTCGGTGAAAAAGATCCACTCCATCCGCGCCTCGGTCAGGCCGCGGGCGACCGCCCCGCCATAGCCGCGATTGGGACGGTTGTGGACCGCCCGCACCTCGGGGATGTCCGCCGCCAGCCGATCGGCGATCTCGCCGGTGCGATCACGACTTCCGTCGTCGACGACGATCACCTCGAACGCCTCCGCGAACCCGGGCGCGGCTGCCACCGCCGCGCGCGTCACGCGTTCGACATTGTCTTCTTCGTTGTAGCAGGGAAAGAAGATCGTCAAAGACGGCAAAGGATTCATAGGCGTAATTCACGGCCATCGCGCGGTGCTGTCAAGCCTCAGGGCGGCGGCTCGGCGGCCTCACGGATTCGCCGGATCAGATTGCTCGTGCCGCGGCCTTCCACCAGTGGAGCCAGCTCGACTCTGCCGCCATAGGACTCGACGACCGTGCGACCGACGATGAGCCGATCCGCATAGTCCGCACCCTTGACGAGCACGTCGGGGCGAATCGCCTTGATGAGCGACTCCGGCGTGTCGTCGTCGAACAGGACGACATAGTCCACGTCGGCCAGCGCAGCGAGCACGGCGGCTCGGTCGTCCTGCGCCACGAACGGGCGGTCCGTCCCCTTGTCGAGCCGCCGCACCGAAGCGTCAGAATTCAACCCGACGACGAGGATGTCGGCGTGCCGCCGGCAAAAGGCAAACCCCCGCACGTGGCCGAGGTGGAGCAGGTCGAAGCAGCCGTTGGTGAATGCGATTGTGTCGCCTTGCGACCGGCGACGCGTCAACTCGGGCAAGAGGGCCTCCAGCGTCCGCACCTTGCCGAGTTCGCGCTGGTGCTCCGCCAGGATCTCGCCGACGATCTCATCGCGCGAGATCGGCACGCATCCGAACTTTTCGACCTCCAGCCCGCCCGCGATGTTGGCCAGCATCACCGCCTCACGCATCGTGCCTCCGCCCGCCATCGCCACGGCGATCGCCGCCAGGACCTCATCGCCGGCGCCGGTCACGTCGTAGACGTCGCGCACCCGCGTTGGAACGTGTTCAAACGACCCGTCCGCCGAGATCAACGCCGCTCCGTCGGCATCGAGTGTGACACAGACCCAGTCGGTACCGCACGCCGTCCGGATGGCCTCGGCCGACGCCGATACGGCCACCATATCCCGCAGCCGCCGGCCGATCAGACGCTCGGTCTCCGTCCGGTTCGGGGTCGTCAGGGTCGCTCCGTGGTAGGGTCGGTAGTCGGCGATGGGTGCCGGATCGACCAGCACGGGAATCGATCGGTCGCGGGCCATTGCGATGACGCGCTCGGTCAGCGATCGGCCGACCGCCCCCTTGCGATAGTCCTCGAGGCACACGGCCCGGCAGCCGCCCTCCAGCACAGAGCCGATCCGCTCGAGCATCGCCGCCACGGCCGTCTTGTCGGCGGGGTGGGCACGCTCGTCGTCGACGCGGATGAGCTGCTGGCGGTGGCGGTGCTGGGCGAGTCCGACCAGTCGCGTCTTTCGGGTGGTCGGACGGTCACGAACCGTGATCAACCCGGCCGCATCGGCCCCGGCGTCATCCAGCAACCGCCGAATCTGCCCTGCGGCATCGTCGTCACCGACGATCCCGACGCAATGCGGCCGGCATCCGAGGGCCGCGATGTTGGCGGCGACCGACCCGGCGCCTCCCAGCGCGGCCTGCCGTCGCACGACGCGCAGGACCGGCACGGGGGCCTCGGGGCTGATCCGCTCGGCGTCGCCGTAGAGGTAGCGGTCGAGCATGAAGTCGCCGACGACCAGGATGCTCCGCCCCCGGGCCGCCTCCACCAGATTCATCAGTTTCTGCCACATGGACAACCCCGTCGGCTTGGACGTGAAGGGCGCATCGTATCGGGGCGGGCCGGGGCCTTCAAGCCCGGCCGCCAAGACCTCGGAGGGCATCGGGCACTCCCGCATGCAGCGCAGGTGTAGTCTATTGGCAACAATAGGGTTACGGCACCGCGGCCACGCAGCCTGTCGTTGAATCGGCGGCGTTTTCGGCTCGGCAGTACTGCCACGCGCGATTCGTCCGATATCTTCTCAAGCTGAGAGTACTGGTACGCCGAATTATCGGATAGTTGGCATTCTCGGACGGTCCAGCCACCCGCATCGCCGTCGGCGGCCTCAGGATTTCCCCGAGCGGCCCATGCTGAGGACAGACTCCCATGAGGATCATCGCCGTCGCAAATCAGAAGGGTGGATGTGGTAAATCGACCATTGTCATCAATCTCGCGGCCTGCCTGGCCCGCGAAGGCATCCGCGTGCTCGTCGTCGATTTTGACCCGCAGGGCCACTGTGCCCTCGGTCTCGCCGTCCCCGAGGAGCAGATCGAGCAGAACGTCGCCAACATGCTCCTGGCGGTGCACGAAGGCGAAACGCCGGACCCCTCGCGTGTTACGTGGCAGATCTCCAGCAATTACGACCTGATCCCTTCGCGCTTTGACTTGTCCACCCTCGAACAGCGGCTCGCCGGCGTCGAGGGACGCGAGCACTATCTCGGGCGTTTCCTGGCATGTGTGCGGGAGAAATACGACACCGTCCTCATCGACACGCCGCCCACCGTGGGCTTTCTTACCCAGAATGCCCTGCATGCTGCGACCGACATCATCGTTCCCGTCGACACGGGCTACTTTTCGCTCCAGGGCCTCTCCAAGCAGCTCGAAACCATTCAGAGCCTGAGGGCCGGTTCGGACAGGCAGGTCTCCGTGCGAATCCTCGCCAACCTCTATGACGTCCGCACCAAGCTCGGCCGCGAGATCCTCGCGGAATTGCGCAAGCGCCATGGCGACGCGATGTTCAGCGGCTTCATCAATTTCAACACCAAGCTCAAGGAAAGCTCCAGCCTTGGGCAGCCGATTACCGAATACGATCCGGCGAGCATGGGCTGCCGCGACTTCGTCCGGCTGGCCCGCGAACTCATGACCCTGTTCGAGCGTCGGCCTTCCGTATCGCCGGAACTCCTCGAACAGGCCGACGCCCTTGCCGGACGTGCCAACGCCTTGCTCGCGACCTCGGCGACGCTCGTCGGCACAGAGCCGTCGGTACCCGCCGGACCTCCGCACGGCCGGGACATCGCGTCCGCTCCGACCCTGCCCGCCGCCGCCGTTGCGACAATTCCGGCGCCGGACCGCGCGATGCCCACCCCGGAGGAGACCGACCGCAAGATCGCAGCCATCTACGGTGCCCATCCGGTCAGCGGCGGCATGGAGTTCGTCATCGCCGCGCCCGGCGCGACGTCCGTCCGCTTGGCCGGTGACTTCAACGGCTGGCAACCGGAGCGCACGCCGCTGAAGCCGCTCCGGGGCGGGATGTATCAGGTCGTGCTTCCCCTTAACCCCGGCCGCTACCGCTATCGCTACGTGGTCGACGGAACGTGGCGCAACGATCCCGCCAACGGCCACGTCGAGACCAACCCCTTCGGCGACCTCAACAGCGTGATCGAAGTGTGCTGAATGCCGACCCTGGCAACCCGTGAAATTCGTCCATCGTAGCATGGTCATGACGCCCCGCCCGCAGCCCGGCGTGTGGCGGACCCGCGCCGCGGCGCTCGTCTTGATTCTTCTTGCCACGCGCCTTCCGCTGATGGGCCATCCGACGCCGGTCCATCCAGATGCGGCGCTGTTTGTCGAGGCCATCGGGTTTCCGACAACCTACCCCGTGCATCACCCCGGCTATCCGCTGTGGATCGCGCTGGGCACGCTCACGGCCTGGCTCGGCCTGGACGGATACGCGGCGTTTCAGTTCTGGTCCGTGCTCGCGTCGGTCGTCGCGCCGATTTTTTTATATACGGGTCTTCGTTGGCTCGTGCGGGACGCCCTGGCGTGGTGGCTGGCGATGGCTTTCGGGCTGAACCCGGTCGTCTGGTTCACCGGATGCAGCGCCCTCAACTACGTCGCCGGCGGGGCGGTCGGGCTGCTCGTCGTCGGGCTTTTCTGGAAGGCCCTGGCCGGGCCGCGGTCGGGCATGATGCGCCGGGGGGTGTGGGTCCTGGCGATCGGTCTGTTTCTCCGGCCCGACCTGCTGATGTGGCTCGGGCCGATGCTGGCGGTCGTCGCGTGGCGGTTTCGCCGGCGGGGCGGGCGCACGGTCGGCCTGCTCGTGGCGGCGGCCTTCGTCGCGCTGCTGGGACTCACCGCCTTCATCTATGGCCGTGCCGACATCGGTCGGCCGCACCCGGAGCTGCGGCACACGCTCGACCGCGTCACGGCCACGAGCGTCTTCAGGCTCGGCCTTGTCGACGGCCTCGTCCGAAACGGCGTCAAACTGGGCGTCAACTTCGCGTGGGACTTCGGCGCCGCGGTGCTGCTGCTCGTTCCCGCCGTCCTGCGCCATCGACGCTGGTGTTCGCGTCCGCCGGGCGTCGGGCCGTTCGTGCTCCTGTGGACGGCGCCGCTGCTGGCGTTCGTGCTCCTGATCCACATGACCGAACCGGGCCATATCCTGCTGCTGATCCCGGCGGGCTATGTCATGATCGGTCTATATCTCCACACGGCGTGCGGCCGCCGGCGCGCCGTCCGACTCGCGGCGGCGGTCGCCGTCTGCTCGGCGGTCCAGTTTCTCGCCTGGCCCTGGTCTTCCGAAGGCACCGGTCTGAAGCGCCTGCTCGACGCCAAGATCGCCTACCTCAGCGCCGCCGGCCTGCGGCACATCGATCAGCGACCGGACATCCATACACCCGGCGATTTCTGGCCCACCGCTGCCCACCACGGAAAACACGGAAAAGGTGTCAGGAAGAATTAGCAGGGTGCGCTGTGCGGACCGCTGGAACGAGAATCCCGCTGGAACGCGAATCCCTTCTCGTTCCCGTCCGCACAGGAATCTCTTCCTGTTCCCCCAAT
>CAYQDV010000200.1:0-6656 GCA_964416295.1 uncultured Planctomycetaceae bacterium | reverse complement strand
GCCGCGACCACGGCAAGCCGGCTCGACGTGATCGCGCGGCGTCGATATCATCGCGGGCCATGGCGGTCAAGACATACGTTCCGACCGAAGTCCGTTTCGAGGATCGTTCCATCGAGGGGACGCGACTCGTGACGCTCTATGATCCGGATGCGTCGGGACGCAACGGCTCCATGACGACGCCGAACGCGCTGGCGGCCGACACCCGCGGCGGCCCGCTGGTGTTCGTGGGTGTGCGCGACGGAAAGACCTGGCGGGTGACGCTGCCGGAGATTGCGGTTCGGAATCGATCGGCGATGGGCTTCGAGTACGCGATCCTGCGGCCGATCTCGGAGACGCTACTTGCCGAACACGGCGAGGGGAAGCACAGCCGGGTCGAAAGGGGCATGGGTGATTACGGGGCGACGTTTTAGTGACTAAGGTCCGATCACGCCTGGATTGGCGGAAGTGTGGGCTCCCCGTCCACGCGATCTCAGAGGAAACACACCGGCGGGACGCCGATGCTCCCCAACCTGATGAGCCGTGTTGGGTGCGGCCGGAACGTACGCTACACGCCTGCCAGACCCCGTCGCGGCGCGCCGGACGGACATGACCCGGAAAACGCATCATGCCCAAGCGAATCCTGATCACCGGCGCGGCGGGGCTTCTCGGAACGCCGACGACCGCGCGGTTCGCGGCGGACACCGCGTGTGAGGTGCTGGCCCCGGGCCACGGCGAACTGGACATCACCAACGCGGCACAGGTCACGCGCTGCGTTGAGGTGTTCCGCCCCGATCTGGTGGTCAACTGCGCCGCCTTCACGCGCGTCGACGACTGCGAATCCAACGAGGCGCTCGCCTGTCGCGTCAACGGCGAGGGGGCGGGCCACGTCGCACAGGCGGCGGTGCGAGGGGGCGCCCGGCTGATCCATATCTCGACCGACTATGTGTTCGACGGTTGTGCCACGTCGCCGTTGCGCGAGGACACGCCGACCGCCCCGCCGGACCGGCTATCGGCCTACGGCCGATCAAAACTCCTCGGCGAGCAGGCGGTGCGGAGCCGACATCCATCGGCGCTGATCGTCCGGACAGCGTGGATCTACGGACCAGACGGCCCGGGCTTTCCGGCGACGATTCTGCGGCTGGCGCGCGAGCGGCCGCGGCTTCGCGTGGTCGACGACCAGCGGGGTTCGCCGACGTATGCGCCCGATCTTGCCGAAGCGCTCCACCGGCTGGCACGCCTGGACGCCGCCGGGATCGTTCACGTGACCAACGCGGGCGACTGCACATGGCACGAGCTGGCGCTCGAAATCTGCCGGCGGGCGCGGCTCGACACGCCGGTCGACCCGGTCACGACGGCCGAGTTTCCCCGTCCGGCCCGCCGCCCGGCCTATTCTGTTCTTGACAATAGTAGATATATAGGGCTGACCGGCGCACCGCTGCGCCCGTGGCGCGAGGCGCTCGGGGCCTATCTCTCGGCCCGTCCGGACGGGTGATGGTTCCGGACGAGGTCGGCGAGCTGGAGCAGGTCAGCGAATTCGTGGTCCGGCCGGCCGGTGCCGACATCGTAGATCCGATGCGAACGGTTGACCCAGCCGCTCGATATTCCCGCCGCGATCGCCCCGCCGATGTCGCTGTGGAGGGAGTCGCCGACGTGGAGGACGCGGTCACGCCGCCAGCCGGTCCGCTCGAGGGCCATCTCGAAGATTCCCGGAGCGGGTTTGTAGCCGCGCGCATCTTCGGAGGTGACGAGTTCGGCGACGCGAATTCCGTGCGAGGCCAAGGCCGTCTCCGCGTCAGACCGGTCCGCATTGGAGACAATGCAAATGGGCCGGTCGCAGCGCCGGAGAAACTCGGCGACCTCGGGCTGCAACGGTGGATTCCGCCAGTATTGCTCCAGCTTTTCCACATAGGGGGTTGGCTCAACGGCAACACCGAACGACTCCATGACTTCTACCAGAGTCTTGTTTTCGAGATCGAACAGCGTCAGAAAGGCGTCATCGTTGGCCGTTTCGATGGCGGCGAAGAAGCGATCACCCCAGGCGACGCTCAACTCCCCGGCCGTCACCGACAAACCGTGGTTGCGGACGACGTCGGCGCAGACGCCCTCCACCGCGGCCCGGTCCCCATCGGTCAGCGTTCCGTATAAATCGAGAAACAGCCCATCCAGTTCCATGAACGACCCCATCTCGGCGCACAGGCCGCGCGGGCACTGTAACCGGCCGCCGGCCGGGGTCAATTGCCGCCCGCCCTATTTGCCCACGCAGAAGCGGGCAAAGACTCGGCCCAGCAGATCGTCCGGCAGGTCTTGCCCAACGAGCCGGCCGAGCCGATCGGCCGCGGTGTGCAGTTCCAGCGCGACCAGGTCGGCGTTGTCGAGGCCGTCATGGGAAACGACGGCGAGTTTCAGCGCGTCTCGCACGGCCTCGACCGCGCCGCGCAGCGCCTGGCGGTGGTCGGACATCAGGGCGATGGTCGCGTCGTTCGAGTCGAACGCTCGGTCATGCAGGGCGGCGGCGATGAGCGCCTTCAGCGCGTCGCAGCCCGCGCCGGTCACGGCGCTCGTGAAGCACACCGGTCCGAGGCCAAGGGCCTCGAGGCGCCCGACGGCGTCCGCCCGCCGGTCCGCCGCGAGGAGGTCCGCCTTGTTGGCAACCACGGCGGCGGAAACCGCGGCATCGTGCTCGGGTGCGGACGGCCAGGATCGCGGATGGGTCACATCGACGACATGCAGGACCAGATCGGCCTCGGCCTTGGCGCGGCCGGCCGCATCCTGCGCCAAGGCGTCTATTTGCGTCCGGGGTCGATCGACGCCGGCCACGTCGATCAAGAGGCATTCCACGTCGGCCCATTGCAGCGGCGCGGAGAGGACGTCTCGCGTGGTTCCCGGAACCGGGGCGCAGATCGCGCGATCCATACCGGTGAGGCGATTGAGCAGGCTCGACTTGCCGACATTGGGCGCCCCGAGCAGCAGGACCTGCGGGAGCCGCCCCCAACGCTCCGCCCGCAGGCCGGCATCCGAGGCGCGTTGCAACGTGTCGGCAACGGTCCTCAGTCGTGCCCGAAGCTGATCCGGAGTGATGAACTCGATCGGCTCGTCGGCGAAGTCCATGGCTCCTTCCACCAGAGACAAAAGGTCCGCCAACTCTTCACGGGCGGCCTGGGCCGTTCGCGACAGCGCCCCGTGCAGCAGACGCTCGGCGGCCTGAAGCTGGCGGTCGGATCGAGCGGCGATCATGGCCGCGACGCCGTGCACCTGAGCCAGGTCCATCCGACCGGCGAAGAAGGCCCGGGCAGTGAACTCGCCCGGCTCGGCGCGGCGGGCGCCGGCGTCGAGCAGAGTTTGGACCGTCAGCGCGAGGACGCCCGGCGCCCCGAGCAGATGAAGCTCAACCATGTCCTGTCGGGTATAGCTGCGCGGTCCGCGGAAGAGCATGACGGACCCGGGCAGGTCGGCCTCTGCCACGCGAATCGTTCCATCGAGATGTGTGTTTTCGAGGATCTCGGACAGGCACCGGCACCCATTCGGGGTGAAGACCCGCGTAGCGATTTCGACCGCCGCCGGACCGCTCAGGCGAACGATGCCGCGAACGGCCGAGCCGGGCGGCGAGCTGATCGCGACGATGGTATCTTCGACGTTCATGGCGATCGGCGTTCGCCACCGCGAATCGACCGTCATTCGAGGAAGGTCGCCGCCTCGACCTCGTAGTTCTTCCATCGGTTCCGGGCGGCAGACGACTGGTCCGCAAGCGGCGGCAGGCCATGGGGAGAAGCCTTGGCGGTCTCGCCCACGGTACAGAACAGAAACGTCCCGGTCACGACGAGCTTCCGGTCGTCCCGGGGCTGGACAAGCCGACCGTCGACGCGTACGCCGATCGTAGACTCGCCAACATAATCCACGCGACCGGTCAGTTGCAGCAGCTCTCCAAGCCGCGCCGGTGTCCGCATCGACAGACTTCGAATGGACATGAAGACGAGGGGCCGCGGACGCTCAAAACAGCTCTCGGCCGTCACATAGGCCATCTGCACACACCAGTCGACGCACCGACCGGCGTACAGCGTCTGATGATGGTTCAGGTCCTCGCCCTTGACGAGGTGACTGGAGGTCATGACCCGGTCTGCGGGTGCATCGGGCGGCATCGGCGGTTCCTTGCGGTGCTCCGGCTTCGCGATCGGCCCCGGTTCGGGGTCCACCGTTTCAGGTCGTGACCCCGACACCGGCTGGAAACCGGCGCTACACCGAGTTTGGGCTTCCAAGTCAGGTAGTATAAGAGCGTGTATGAGAAGCGCCAAATCAGGGCCGCGACCGCTTCTCGGCACCCCCGTAGCACCGCCCCTTGTCGGCGACGTGGCCGCGGCAACAGCCCGCACCGAGGTCGTCCACTTGCTTACGCGCGTGGTTCTGATTGCAGCGCCGCGTACAGCGCGATCCATTGATCGACCGACAGGTTTTCGGGCCGCGCGGTGCGGTCCACGCCGGTGGCGTCGATCGCAGCAATGGCGAGCGGCGCGTCGTCGCGGCGGCGCGCGGTGTGGAGCAGCGTCTTGCGACGATGCAGAAAAAACGACCGGACAAAGGCCGCGAATGCGGTCGCATCGGCCACGTCCTTGGAACGGGTCGGGTGCACGTCCAGACGCAACATCGTCGAGTGCACGCGCGGCATCGGCCAGAAGGCCTCGGGCGGCACGCGGCATATCCGGCGGACGTGTCCGAGCGCGCCGGTCACGATCGCCGCCGGTCCGTAGTCGCGTCCGGACGGTCGGGCGGTGAGCCGCTGGGCCACCTCTGTTTGCACCGTGAAACACAGACGGCGAAACGGCAGATCGCTGAGCAGCAGGTCGATCAACAGCGGCGTAGCGACGTCATAGGGCAGGTTGGCCACCAGCAGCAGCTCGCCGCCGGCCGACGTGTGCCCGGCTTGCATCGCCGCCACGAGTCCCGGAGCGAGCGTCGATTTGTTCAGGAGCGCATCGCCTCGAACGACGACGACCTTGCCGCATGTCCGCGTCTGTTCCTCGACGAGGTCCGCGAGGAGCGGATCGATCTCCGAGGCCACGACGCACCCCGCCGGTACGGCGAGCAGGCCGGTCAGCGAACCGGTCCCGGCACCGATTTCGACCACGCAGTCGCGCGGTCCGATCTCCGAGGCGTCGACGAGCTTGCGCATCAGGTTACGATCGATCAGAAAGTGCTGGCCGAAGCGCTTGCGGGGCCTGCGTCCGGCCGCGGTCAGGAGCCGCCGGATGTCCGATTTCGTCTGAAAGCGAGCGTCGTCCGTCATGATCGGTGCGTGAGGCTCCAAAGTGCGGATGGGATTATAATGGTCCACCGCCCGCAGCCTGCCATCATAAAGTGACAGCCGAAACGCGCCTCCCGCAAGGAGTCCGACCATGCGATCCCATGAAGTTCTTCGACAGGCGGCCGAGCACATCGGCGTCAAGTCCCTCGCCTCTCAACTACGGCTCAGCCCGGCCCTGATCTACAAGTGGTGCGAGCAGGCCGATACGGACGACCCGGACGCCAGCGGGACGCGGAACCCACTCGACCGGCTGCGAGACATCGTTCGCGTGACCGGCCACATTCCTGTGGTAAGCTGGCTGTGCCACGAGGCGAACGGTTTTTTCGTCTACAATCCGGAATCGGATTGCAAGGACATCGACACCGACCTGCTTCAGTCGACACAGCACCTCGTCGCCGGGTTCAGCCGGCTGCTCGCCGAGGTCAGCCGGTCGGTAGCGGACGACGGGGCCATCGACCCCGGGGAGGCCGACCGAATCCGCCAGCACTGGGAACGCCTCAAGACCACGGCGGAGACGTTTGTGGTGGCCTGCGAGCGCGGGGTCTATCACAAGCACGAACCCTAGATTGCCGAGCTAATTCGATGCGGAATCGGAATGCAATGGGTGACATGCGGTGTGCCCGAGTCGGTCGCGCTGTCCGGCGATCCGTGCTCGGCCGATTCGTGCGCCGCGCGGCGGCGGGCGCGATGCTGGTGGCCTGTCTCACGGTGTACGGCGGTTGCGATGGCACGGATTCGAACGGGTCGGTCGCGTCCACCAAGCAGGCCGGCCCGTCGCTGGGTGGGGGCTATCGGAAAGGCTTTGATGACGGGATGGCCTCGTTGACAGACTTCCACGCCAACTGGCTCTGGTTGTGGACGATGTCGGAGGACTACCAGAACGAGTACAACCGTGGGTGGGAAGATGGCCGCAACGTCAGGAGAATCCGAGACCGCCAGCGGAAAATCAATCGCTGAGCCGCGGTGCCCGGAGTCGATGGTCGCGTGAGAGGAACCGATGAATATCGAGATGGACAATCGAGACGGCGTCTCGTTCGTGAGGTTGGCGGGTGAACTTCGAGGCGCGGACGACGCCCATTGGTTCGGCCGGCTGAAAGCCTTCCTGGACGAACCAGACGCCCGGCTCATCATGGACCTGGAAAAGGTGACGTACATCAACTCTTCGGGCCTGGGAAAGCTGGTCCAGCTCGCGGCGCGGGCCAATTCGCAAGGGGGGCGCCTGATCCTGAGCAACGCCTCACCCTTTGTCCGCGGTGTGATCCAGGCCACCGGACTCAACCGGTTTTTCGAGTTGGCCGACACGACCGACCAGGCGCTGTCACGAATCGCCTAGTGCATGGTCACACGTTGTTTTGTGGGTTCGAAGGATCCTCGGCTGCCT
>CAYQDV010000199.1:0-6701 GCA_964416295.1 uncultured Planctomycetaceae bacterium | reverse complement strand
CCGGCCAGCAGCGCGTCGGGCCGCTGGCTCAGCGCGACCGCCGCGACCATCGCCGCCGCGCCCGCCGCTGCTGGCAAGACGCGTTGAGACCCACCGATCCGCTCGCCCTGTGCCGCGTTCACGAACAGCCAGACCGTCGCCAGCAGCACCGCCCCGCCCAGCCCCGCCAGCGCCGCCGTCCGGTACGCATCCCCCGACGCCGCCGGCTCGCGCACCACCAGCAGCGCCGAGAAAAACCCGACCGCCAGCGACACCACCGCCATCAGCCGCAAATACTTCCACCCGCATCGCCGGATCGACGAAGTGGCCACGGCGAGAAAGCAACCGGCGGCGAATTGTGCGAGAAAGGCGGGGGTCATAAAGAATCCACGCGCGGGCCTGCGCCTCGGGCCGACCTCACAACGAAAAGAACGACGCCCGGGCGCCGGCGGCTCACGGCCACCGCTCGATGAAGTCCATCAACAGCCGCACGCCAAACCCCGTCGCCCCGACGGGGCAGCAGGGCTGGGCCTTCTCCGTCGTCGCCGTGCCGGCGATGTCGAGGTGTGCCCAGGGCGTCTTGTCGTGGACGAATTCCTGGAGAAACATCGCCGCGGTGACGGCTCCCGCCGGCCGGCCGCCGACATTCTTGATGTCGCCGTCGGTCCCGGCGATCTGCTCGCGATACTCCGGCCACAGCGGCAGACGCCACAGCCGCTCGCCCGTCCGCTCGCCGGACGCGGTCAGGGCCGCCGCCAGCTTGTCGTTATTGCTGAACAGCCCGGCGCAGGTGTGACCCAGCGCGACCTCGCACGCCCCGGTCAGCGTGGCCAGATCGATCATCACCGCCGGCTTGTATGTCTTCTCTCCATAGTGCAGGCAATCCGCAAGCACCAGCCGGCCCTCGGCATCCGTGTTCATCACCTCGATCGACACGCCGTTGCCCGCCGTAACAATGTCGCCCGGCCGATAGGCCTCCCCGGAGATCATGTTCTCCGCCGCGCCGATGACACCCACGATCCGCCGGCGCGTCTTGAGCGACGCCGCCGCCACCATCGCCCCGAGCACGGCCATGCCCCCGCACTTGTCATATTTCATGTCGGGGATGCTCGCGCCGGGCTTGATCGAATAGCCGCCCGTGTCCAGCGTCACCGCCTTGCCCACCAGCACGATCGGTTTCGACGCGGGTCGACCGCCGCGGTGCTCCAGGACGATCATCCGGGGCTTGGACGCCGATCCGCGCCCGACCGCCAGAATCGCCCCCATGCGTTTCGCCTTCAGGCCCCGTTCGTCAAACACCGTGCATTTCAGGCCATACTGCCGCGCCAAGGTCCGGCACCGCGCCGCCAGCGTGACCGGGTTGATGACGTTCGGCGGCTCGTGCCCCAGCGCGCGGGCGAGGTTGGTGGCCCGGGCCAGGGCCTCCGCCCGGCGGACCCCGCTCGACAGCTTCGACGTCGCCGCGCTCGTCGCCAGGCACAACGTCGAGACCGGTGTCGAATTGTCGTTCGCCGGCCGCGAGCGCATCCGAACAAACCGAAATCGCGCCAGCGCCGCCGCCTCGGCCCAACACGCCGCCGCCTCGGCGCCGGCCAGCGCGCCCAGGATATCCGCCGCCACCACCGCCCGAGCGGCGCCATGTCGCTCGCACCACGCCATCGCCAGCCCCGCCGCCTTGCGCACATCGCCCGGCTTGACCGGCCGGCCCTCCCCGAGGCTGACGAAGGCGATCCGCCCGAACGCCGAACCCGGCGGCATGAACAGGTCGTCGATCGACCCGCACGCCGCCCCGCCGTGATACCGCCGCGCCAGCTCCGCCGCGTGTTTCGCCACCGCTGCGGGCAGACGCTTCACATTCGGCACCAACGGCTTTCCCTTCGGCGCCGGCACGGGAATGAGCAGCACATCGCCGCGCAGCTTGCCGTCGAGACGCGCGATGCGAACAGACAGTGCAGGATGTTTCATGGCGACTCCTTATGGTGGTATGGATCCAAGAGCCGCATCGTAGCGCCTCACGCGCACTGCTGCAACGCCGCAACAGCGCGCATGCTGGACCGAGAATCCCTTCTCGGTCCTCACCAACCGTGCTGGACCGAGATTCCCTTCTCGGTCCCAACCGAATGGGAATCCTCCCCATGTCACAGTCGAATGAGGACTACTATTGAGGGAACAGGAAAGGACGGCTGTGGGCGACGGGAACGAGAAAGGATTCTCGTTCCAGCGGCAGGAACGAGAAGGGATGCTCGTTCCAGTACGCCTCGATCAATCCCGGTCGCGATGCTCGGCCATCGTCACACGGGCCTGATCGGCATAGGCGGAGTCGGGCGCCAGCTCGCACACGATCTCCCACGTCGCGCGGGCGCGGTCGATCAGCCCCATGTTCTGCAGGGCCAGCGCCAAGTTCGCCTGGAAATCGACATGTTGAGGGTTTCCCTCGGCGGCCTGCTCAAACTGCTCGATGGCCAGTTCAAACTGGTGCCTCTGCGCAAACAACAGACCGAGCTGATAGTGCAGGTCCAGATACTCCGGGTGCAGATCCATCGCCGTCTCAAACGTCGCCACGGCCTCGTCGGTCAAACCCGCCTCATTCAGCGCCAGCCCGAGCTTGATCAACGCCTTCATGTACGACGGATTGATCTCGACGGCCTTCCGGAAGCACCGGATGGCGTCGTCAAGTTGGCCCCGGTTGCGCAGAAGCAACCCAAGCCGATAGTGAAGGTCGGCGTGGTTCGGCCGCCGGCGAAGCGCACGCTCATGCCGCTCGATCTGCTCCGCGATGAGATCGGTGGGTTCCGGCGGACCGGCCGTCTCGCGATCCTCGTCCGCGTCGTCGTGGATCGACATATCTAGGTAGCGATCGCCCTGTTCGCTCGCGGAGGCCTTCAAATGCATCCGGGCCACTTCGCTGAACAACAGCGTGCTGTTCGGCTCGATGTCCCGCGCCATCTCGAACGACGCCGCGGCCTCGTCGCCGCGGCTGGCCAATCGCTGCGCCACCCCCATGCCGACGTACGCACTCAGCAGCCGGTCGTTCAACTCCAGCGCCAGCGCGAACGATCGCGCCGCGTCCTGATAGCGGCCCCCGCGCAGGTGCTGCGTGCCGAGCCGGACATACGCCTCGAGAAAATCGGGCGACAGCTCCACCGCCCGCTGATACTGCGTCGTCGCCGCCGGGTCGTTGCCGATCCGTGCATACAGATCGCCCAGCCGCAGCCGCGTGTCGGCCGTCTCCGGCTCCCGCTCGACGATCGTGTGACAATGCTCGATCGCCTCGCGATACAGACCCGCTTCTTCATAGGCAGCGATGGCGTCGTTGTGCGCGGTCCAGTTGTCCGGCTCCATGGCGATGACGTGCTCGAAGTGTTCGATCGCCGCCTGGGCGTCGCCCGTCTTCAGCAGCAAGCTCGCCAGCGTCATGTGCAGGTCGACATGCTGCGGGTCCAGCCGGCACAACTCCATGTAGTGATGGATCGCCAGATCCAGCTCGTCCTGCTTCAGAAACAACGCCGCCAGGCGCTCGTGCGCGTTTCGCAGCGTCGGGCACAGATGGACCGAGTCCTGATAATACCGGACGGCCTCCTCTTCGCGCCCGCTCCGCTCATGGCAGTAGCCCAGGCAAAACAGAATCGCCGGGCTGCCGGGGTCGCGCCGCTGGGCATAGCGCAAGTGCTCCACGGCCGCGCCAATCTCGCCCAGGTCGTCCAGGGCACACGCCAGACCCACCCGCGCCGCGGTCATGGTCGCGTCCGCCGACAGCAGGTCGTGAAACACCCGCCGAGCCGCCGCCGGATCGTCGCGCCGCAGATACAATCCACCCATGCGGAGGCGGACGTTCAGATTGTCCGGCTCGCGCTCTGCGGCGGCCTCCAGTTCCTCGATCGTCTCGTCGCACGGCAGGCCGAGCACCTTGTCAAAGGCTCCGCCCAAGCGTCCGAGCATCCCCCGCCCCAGCATTTCGAGTAGATAGGACACGCCTCACTCCCCCCTCAGGCTTCCACCAGTTCGTGCAGCGCCTGACGCGCCGGCTCGTAATCCGCATTCCGCTTGATCGCCCGAATGAATTCGACCGATGCCCGATCGCGGTCGCCTCCCGCCCGATGCAACTCGCCTAGCAGAAAGTGCACGTCTGGATAGTCACCCCCCGCCCGCACCGCATCCCCCAGCCGATCGATCGCGTCCGACCGCCGGTCCGTCCCGGCATAGAGCCGCCCAAGCTGAATCAGCGCCTGCACATAGCGAGGATTGACCCGAACCGCCCGCTCCGCCGCCCGAATCGCGTCGTCCGTTCGTCCCATCCGGGCATAGACCCGTGAACAGTGATGAAACAGATCCGCATATTCGGGGTGCCGCTCGAGCGCCAACTCCAACGTCGCCGCGAGCATCGCAAACACACGTTCATCTACGTCGGTCTCCGGCAGGCTCAGAAACGCCTCCACGAAATCGGGCTCCCGAACGATCAGTTCCCCCAGCGCCTCGATCGACGACCGCCCCCCCGTCTCATCCGGTGCTGGCCGCGGTTCAACATGCGTCGTGACACCGGCCTCCTTGGCGGCCGATGCCGCCAGCGTCAGGAGCAGCGCCGTGTGCGCGTCGTTCGGGCGAAGCCGCTGCGCGATCGCCAGGTGTTCCACCGCCTCCGCCGGCCGCGCCAGAGCCCCGAGCGTCAGAGCCAGATGTTGTCGTGCGTCTGCATCCCACGGCGCCAGCGCCACCGCCCGGCCGAACGACTCGGCCGCGGCCGTGTAGTCGTCCGTCGACGCCAGCAGGACCCCGAGCTGAAAGCGCAGGTCCGCCCGGCGCGGCTCCGCGTCACACGCCCGGCCCAGCGTCTCGAGGGCACGCTCGATCTGGCCGTCCCGCGCCAGCGCGTGCGCCACGCGAATCGGCAGCGAACCGGAGGCGGCGCCCCCGCGCTTCGAACGTTCAAGCTCGTCCGCGACGCGGTCAAACCGACGCTGCGCCGCGAAGCATGCCGTCAGATGCCGAGACAGGTCCGCGGCGTCCGGATTGATTCGCCTCGCCGCCGTCAGGTGTTCTGCGGCGGCCGCGAATCGCCCGGCCCGCAGCTCCGCGATGCCGTGTTTCAGATGGGCCTGCCCCAGGTAGAACTCCGCGAGCGTGCCCGGCAGGCTGCGGCGATCCACGATCTGCGACAGCAGCCCGATGGCTTCCGAGAATCGTCCCGCCTCGAACGCCGCCAGTCCCTGCTGGTACAACCGCGCGGCCGTCCACGGACCACCCTTGCCAACGCTAGACTTTCGACCCATGCACCCACTCCATACAGTCCGGAAATAACCGGCGCAACGCCGCCGGCGTCCTACACCCTTATCGTCTCGCGCCCCGCCCCGAATCACCTTCGAGCCGCCCGCACGCCAACCCATCTGCCCAATCCCAGTTTTGATTCTTTGATTTTTCTTCGGCGTTTCGGCTTTCGGCTCGGGTGCCACGCCCATCGGCGCAGCCGTGGGCGTGCGCGATGCACGCGGAGAAAAAAAGGGGACATCACTGATTTAGGAGAAAAAAAGGGGACATCACTGATTTATGGCTTCCTCCGGCGGATTTGGGAGAAAAAGGGGACATCACTGATTTATGGCTTCCTCCGGCGGATTTCTGGGCCGGCCGGGGGTTCTGAGGGTGAAGGTCAAGCCGAGGCGTTCGGCGGTGCGTGGCACCCAAGGCCGCTCGCCACACGGTCGGCCGCGGTTCACACTGGTTCGTATCCGCTCCAGAGGAAACGGGGTCAGGCTACTTTATCGATTCCTCCGGTGGCCTGCCCCTCAGGCAGGGCGTCGCGCGGAGGCGGGGGAGCCGTCGCGCGGCCACGCGAGCGTGGCCGGGTGACACGCCGATCGCGCCGGCCTCCGCGGGTTCCCACAGCGGCTCCGAGTGGGTCCCGTCGCACCGGGGCGTGTTCGCACTGCGGTGGCACGGACGAACGCCTTCTTGTTGGCCTCTTCCAGAGTCGAGACAGCGTGGGCGTGCGAGAGGGGTGATTTCGGAGCTGGATACCCGGCCTGCGTGTACCCCTTGCCCATGCCACACCTGTGACTTCGCCGTCACCGGCGTAGAGTTGGGGGCCGAGCGGCCGGCCGGGTTTTTCTCGTACGGCTCTTTCATTCGCGACGCCAGACCGGTTTATCCCAGCGCTGTCCCCGGTCCCTGCTTTTGACTTCTTGACGTTTTGACTTTTTGACGTTTCGTCGCCTTTCTATGAAGCTCGCACCCTTGCCCGGACGTTATTGCCCGATAGGATGGGAGACGAAGGACGCCAACCCCGCCAGAGGAGTCACGGATGGCCGGCAGCATCAGGACCGCCCCCAGAACCAGCCGAATAGAAAATGAACAGTTGCCGCTGTTCTCCGCAGTACCCGCCAGCGTGCCGGGCGCCGGCCCATCGGCGGCAACGAGGACGACCCCGATGGCCCGTTCGAAGACGAACAAGCAGGCCCGCCGCTCGACCGGCGGCACCGCCCGGCCCGCCCCGGTGCGACGCGTCCGGAAGCGCGCCTACGCCAACGCCGAGTCCATGTCCCGCGCCCAGCGGGAGATTTCCGTCTCCGAGTTCTTCGCCAAGAACCGCCACCTGCTCGGATTCGACAACAAGCGCAAGGCCCTGCTCACAACCGTCAAAGAGGCCGTCGACAACAGCCTCGACGCCTGCGAGGAGGCCCGCATCCTTCCCGACATCCACGTGCGCAGAGTCCAGACAGATGACATCCCGG
>CAYQDV010000198.1:0-6708 GCA_964416295.1 uncultured Planctomycetaceae bacterium | reverse complement strand
AACCGAGTCCCGTAGGGACGATTGAGGTCTCAGTCGTCCCTACGGGACTCGGCTGCGCTCTTGGCAACCGATCCCGGCACTTCGTGCCGGGCTACGATCAAACGCCCCTACGGGGCCTGTTCAGCGAGAAACGGCAAGAGGTTTCCCCGCCGATTCCGCCTGCGCCCCGGTCACCGGCCCTCGATCGGCGTCACCTTTCGCTCGCCGGGACCGGCGTATTCGCTCAGCGGGCGGATGATCTTCTTGTCGTCATATTGCTCCATGATGTGGGCGCACCAGCCCGTGATCCGGCTGCAAACGAAGATCGGCGTATAAAATGGAATCGGGACACCCAACTGATAGTAGGCATGGGCGGCCGGGTAGTCGGTGTTGGGATGGATGTTCTTTTCCTTGAGCATCAGTGCCTGCAGGCGGTCGGCCATGTCGATCCACTTGGACTGACCCGTTTTCTTCGAGAGTTGCACCGACCACTCGCGGAGGATGCCGGCGCGGTGGTCGCCTTGTTTATAGACACGATGGCCGAATCCCATGATCAGCTTCTTGCTCTCGGGTTGGGCCGTGTTGTGTTTCTGTATGTCGCGGAACCACGGCTCGACGTTCTCCGGGCTGCCGATCTCCAGGAACATCCGCATGGCCGCCTCGTTGGCGCCGCCGTGCAGCGGCCCCTTCAGCGCGCCGATCGCGCCGGACACCGCTGAATGCATGTCTGATCGCGTCGAGGCGATCGTCCGGGCGGTGAAGGTGGAGGCGTTGAATTCGTGCTCGGCGTAGAGGATCAGCGTCCCGTCCAGCACCCGTCCGGCCAATTCGTCGGGCCGCTTACCGAGGATCATCGCCAGGAGGTTGGCCCCGTGCGATGCGTCGGGGTCTGGCTCGACTGCGGCTACCCCGTTGACCTTTTGTGCGCACAGCCCGACGGCCGCCGCCAACTGGCCGATCAGGCGTTCCGATTTTCGCAGGTTCGCCGGCCGCGTCAGGACCTGGGCGTCCCGGTCGTAGTGCCCCAGCAGCGAGACCGCGCTCCGCAGCACGTCCATCGGCGGCGTGTCGTCCGGCATGGCCCGGACGGCGTTGACGACCGGTTCGGGCAGTGTCATGGCCGCCTGCACGCGGGTGCGGAACTCGGCAAGCTGCCCTCGCGTCGGCAGTTCGCCGTGCAGCAGCAGGTGGGCCGTTTCGTCAAACGTGGTGTGGTGCGCCAAGTCGTCGATCGCGTAGCCACGATAGCGAAGGCTCGTCTGCGTAACCTCTCCAATCGCGGTCTTGCCCGCGATCACGCCCGCCAGCCCGGGTCTGAAGCTTGCCTGACTCATGGGATTGCTCCTGCGTCTGTGTCGAAAAAGCCTGATTCATCCGACGGTGGCGACGTGTGCCGCACCGGCCGGTCGCGATAAGACTACTACTGTATTTGTGTTGGCTCGGCCGTCGCCGCGCGATCGATCGCGCCGAGGCCGTCGTAATCGAGAAGTTCATACAACTGTCGCCGCGTTTGCATGCGTTCGACCCACTGCTTCTGATCGCCGTCGCGCTTCAGGTCCGCGAGCATGGCGCCGATCGCGCCGAATGCCGTCCGGAGGGCCGTCTGCGGATAGATCACCATTCGGTAGCCGATCCGCGTCAGTTCCTCAAGCGCGAGCAGCGGCGTCTTGCCGAACTCGGTCATGTTCGCCAGCAGCGGTGCCCGGATTTTCTCCGCGAACGCCGCCAGCTCGTCGGCGCAGGTCATCGCTTCCGGGAAGATGGCGTCCGCTCCCGCGTCCAGATAGCACGCCGCACGCTCTACCGCGTCGTCAAACGACGCCACGCCCCGCGCATCGGTTCGGGCGATGATCATGAAATCCGGATCGCGCCGCGCCGCACAGGCAGCGCGGAGTTTCTCCGCCATCGCCTCTGCCGAAATCAGCGTCTTGCCATCGAGGTGGCCGCATTTCTTCGGCAGCACCTGGTCTTCAAAATGAACCGCTGCGACCCCCGCACGCTCCAACTCCGCTACCGTCCGCGCCGCGTTGATGGCCTCGCCAAACCCCGTGTCGCCGTCCACGATGACCGGCACCCCGACCGCCGAACAAATCCGCCGGGCGTGTTCGACCGCCTCGCTCATCGTGGTCAGTCCCACATCCGGAAGACCGAATACGGCGTTCGACAGCCCGGCGCCCGAGACATAGACCGCCTCAAAACCGGCCTTCTCGATCGCCCGGGCGGTCAGGGCGTTGAAGGCCCCGGGGATCTGCACCGTCCCCTCTGCAATACGCCGTCGTAGTATCTGACACTTGGAAGGCATCTCGAGGTCATTATCCGCCACGGCCGCAGCGGCGGCAACTCATCTCGCTAACCTTACGAAAACAATGGGGTTACAGTCGACTTCGGCGGTTTGGCAAAGGTCCATACGGACAATTCCTAGTACTGTTAAGGCCGATTCTCCTCTTGACAACGATTCACAGGCTCCGATATCAGCAGGGAGAGGACACCGTACGGGCGGGCCACTGGCGTGGAGGCCGACCGATGGCTGGACATGCTCCCAGGCTGTTTCATGACGACCCCATAAACGGGGGCGCTCGTTGGCTCGACACCCTTTCTGACCTGCGTATTTCGTTGTACATGTTGATCTTGGCGGCGGTAGCCGCCGCGCTGGTCCTTGCGCTCGATCGACGATTCTTCGGTTAGTCTCCGTCTCGCCCGAGACGGCGAATCCGCTTCCTTGAAAACGACAACCTCCCGCTGGAACGAGAATCCCTTCTCGTTCCCCTCTCCCACCGGAATCCGTTCCCGTGCCCCGATAGCAGTCCGTATTGGACCGTCACATGGTAAGGACTCCCATTCGGTCGGGATCGAGAAGGGATTCTCGATCCAGCGGGCGGGGCGCCGCTCGCTCGTCCGCGGTGCGGCTTGTCGCCCGTTTCGAGGTACAACACAATGCGGCGTGCGGTGGGGGAATCATCAGGAGGTTTTCACGTGATTCGACAAATGACGCGATCGGGAACGGTTCTGGGGTTGGTGGTGTGCCTTTGCGGCGTGGCGTTCGGCGATGCGCCTCCGCGCGACCACGACATCACGATCGACGACTACTTCACGCAGGGCGCGATCGTCGATCTGGTCATGTCGCCGGACGGCAAACGCGTCGCCTACGCGGAGACTCGCTGGGAGCCGCCCGCCGAGAAACGCAACACCGACCTGTGGATCGTCGAATGCAAGACACACGTCGCGCAGCGGCTGACGTTCGACCCCGCGGCCGACACCGCGCCCCAGTGGAGTCCGGACGGCGTGTGGCTCTACTTCCGAAGCGCCCGCAAGCAGACCGGCGAAAAACAGCCGCCCCTCAACGGCAAGGCACAGGTCTGGCGCGTCCGGGCCGACGGCGGTTCCCTCATGGCCGTCACGCGCGAGACCGAGGGCGTCGAATCGTTTGACCTGGCGGCGGACGGCGCGGCCGTCTACTACAGCGTAGCCGTCAAGCATGTTGACGCGTCGTGGCGCTCGCTCCAAGAGGAATACGACACGCTCCAATACGGCCGCGGCGTCGAGCGTTTCGGCCAGATATGGCGGCTCGACCTGCAAACCTGGCGCAGCGAGAAGCTGATCGACGAACCACGCGCCATCGGCGACTTCGTCGTGGCTCCCGATCAACAGCGAATCGCCATGATCACCACGCCGACCGACAAGCGGATCACCTTTGAGGGCTGGTCACGCGTTGACGTCTGGGAGGCCGACACGGGGAAGTTCACGCCGCTGCCGGACCCGATGTGGCGCGGCGAGGCCCCCTCACCCTATGGATGGATCGAATCGCCCTGCTGGGATCATGCCGGACGGAAGCTTGCCTTCCGGGTCGACTGGGACGGCTATCCCAGCGAGATATTCCTCGCTCGCTTCAAGCACGGCGCCGTGACGATGCAGCGGCTGACCCGGCCGGACGGCGTCTCGCTCTCGCCAAAACACATGCAGTGGCGCGGCAAGTCCGACGACCTCTGCTTCATTGCTGAGGAGCGCGCCCGCGCACGCGTCTATTGCACCGCGAACATTCGAGACGGAAAACAGGGGCCGTCGCGTTCGCTGACCGAGGGCGACGTGGTCTGCGAGGCCTTCAGCTTCGGGCGCGGCGGGCGGATGCTGGCGGCGGCCATGAGCGATGTCACGCACGGTCCCGACGTGTTCCTCTGGACCTTTGGCGGCGACCCCGGCCGAAATGAACGCCTGACGCTGGTCAACCCCCAAGTGGAAACCTGGAAACTGCCAAAGATTCAGACCTTCACGTGGAAGTCCACCGATGGGGCGGCCGTCGAGGGCATTCTCGAACTGCCACCTGATTATGACGGCCACGAACGCCTGCCGCTCATCGTCGTCATCCACGGAGGCCCGACGGCCGCCAGCCTCTTGCGCATGCGGTTTTGGATCTATGGCCGCGTGCGCTACGCCTCCGAGGGCTTCGCCGTCCTCAGCCCCAACTATCGCGGCTCAACCGGCTACGGCGACACCTTCATGACCGACCTCATCGGCCACAAGAACGATCGCGATGTGGCCGACATCCTGTCGGGCGTCGACGCCCTGATCGAAAAGGGCATCGCCGATCCGACGCGAATGGGCGTCATGGGGTGGAGCAACGGCGGCTATCTGACCAACTGCGTGATCACCCGGACCGATCGGTTCAAGGCGGCCAGCAGCGGCGCCGGCATCTCGGATGTCGTCATGCAGTGGAGCATCGAGGACACGCCCGGACACGTGATCAATTTCCAGCAGGGCTTTCCATGGACACGGGCGTCGGAGATGCGGGCCGCGTCACCCCTCTTCGCCGTCGACCACGTGAAGACGCCGACGCTGTTTCACGTCGGCGGCGACGATGCACGCTGCCCCCCCGCGCATCAGCGCGCCATGTTCCGCGCCCTTCACCAATACCTGGGCGTGCCGGTGCAACTGGTCGTCTATCCTGGAGAGGGACACGGCCTGGCGAAATACACCAACCGCAAGGCCAAAATGGAATGGGACGCCGCCTGGTTCGACCGCTACATCCTCGGCAAGGGTGCGTCGGACGCGGGCGTCCAGAATGCCTCGACGGGAGCGAAGCCCCAGGCGGCTGCACGCTGATCGAGCCGAGCGCGGCGCGAGCCTGAATCGGCCGGCGCGATCAGGTCCCTCCGGGTTCGCTGATGTCCCAGCCCTTTTCCTTTTCCCGCTGTTGGATTTCCTCGAGCGTCAGGGCGCCCTCGAGAGGGTCCTTCTTCTCGGTGATGTTCGTGCCTCCCGCGTAGAGTTCGGCGTTCTTGGCCGTCCACTCCCCGTACGCATCGGGAATCTCGTCTTCGGTATAGATCGCGTGGACCGGACACTCCGGGATGCACAGCCCGCAGTCGATGCAGGTGTCCGGGTCGATGACCAGCATCGCCGGATCCTCGATCTCCCAGAAACACTCGACGGGGCAGACGGTGGCACAGTCGGTGTAGCGACAGTTCACGCAACGCTCGGTGACAATGTGGGTCATGGGTTCGGTTCCTCTGCTGGAGACCTCGCGGAATCACCCGTTTCCTCGCGGGCTTCCACGGCGGATATCTGACCGTCGGACCGGCCGCACGTCAACCAACCGCGCGGCCGTTTCTCTCGGCGGTTGCCGAAACGGCAGTGTGCCGGGATGATACACCCGCGCGGCGACCCACGCACGCGGTGTACGAACCGACCGCCAATAGCGGCCCGAATTATCGGAACTGCCCGTCGACCGATTGCCGACCCATGCCCACCACGCCCGACAACTTCCTCGCTTTGGAGTCGCCCGCCGCGGACTACCGCACCGCGCGCTACGCGATCCTCCCCATCCCCTACGACGCCACCGTCACCTTTCAGTCGGGGACCCGACACGGCCCCCGAGCCATCATCACCGCCAGCCGGCAGGTCGAGGACTTCGACGACGAATACGGCCGGGAGTTTTATCCCTGCGGCATCGCCACCCTCGACCCCCTCGCAATCGACGCCGCCGGGCCGAGCCAGATGCACGAGCGCATCTATCGGGCGGCGCGGCGCGTCGTGCGCGACGGCAAGTTCCTCATCGGGCTGGGCGGAGAGCATTCGATCACGAGCGGGTTGGTCCGCGCCGTGCGATCGAAACACAAGCGGCTCAGCGTCCTCCAGATCGACGCCCACGCCGACCTCCGTGACCGCTACGAAGGCTCGCGCTTCAGCCATGCGTGTGTCATGCGGCGTGTCCTCGACCTCGGCGTGGCCATCGTGCCGGTGGGGATTCGCAACTACAGCCTCCCCGAACACCGATTCATGAAACGAAACGGTTTTCGCCCGATCACCGCCCGCGAAACACGCGAAAACCCCGACTGGATCATGCAGGCCGTCGAGTCACTCACGCCGAGCGTCTACGTGACGATCGATATCGACGGCTTCGATCCGGCCTTCGCCCCCGGAACCGGAACCCCCGAGCCGGGCGGGCTGGACTGGTATCAGGTGACCGACCTGCTGAAGGCCACGGCGATGCAGCGGACGATCGTCGGTGCCGACGTCGTCGAGGTCATGCCGCTGCCCGGCAGCGCCCAGACCGAGTTCCTGGCGGCCAAGCTGATCTACAAACTCATCGCCCACAGCGAAGCCCATCGCTGACAGCGGACCGGATTGAGGAATGACATCCACCGGCCTCACGGTCCGAACAGCGGACCCTGTGGGAAAAAAGGGGACATCACTGATTTATGGCTTCCTCCGGCGGCTTTCTGGGCCGGCCGG
>CAYQDV010000197.1:1674-6722 GCA_964416295.1 uncultured Planctomycetaceae bacterium | reverse complement strand
GCCGGCTATTCCTCCGGTATGACCATCCAGCAAATGACGTACACCAATGTTCCGGGGAAGCCGGCCGACAGGATCGACGCGACAATATAGAGGACGCGCGCGAGCGTCGGGTCGATTCCCAGGAAGTCGGCCATACCGCCCACCACGCCGCCGATCATGCGGTTGTGGCGGGAACGTCTCAGTGCGTGCGTGTAGGCCATCGTCTTCTCCCGATTGCGCGTTGGTTCGCCGAGCGTGACGGCCGCGTCGCGCAGGCATTCAGCGCGCGCAAATCAGCGGCTCCCGCCGGCGGCTATGGAATGCTTGCGCCCATTCGCCGTGCTCGTTTTGCCCTAGCCCATGTGTCATTCTGTTCACGTCCCTTCCGCCGCCTGGTGCCGCTCGCGCACACGGCGGTCGGCCTCGTCGAAGGCGGTATTCGCGTCCTTGATCAGGCCCGTATCCATCTGCTCCCAGACATCGAGCACCTGCTGGCTGCCGGGCGCCAGAACGGACTCTCCCTCTTCGGCACCGAGCTGGAGCATCGAATCCAGACGCTCTTGATACATGTCTGACGTGATGGCGTCGCTCTCGATCATCTTCTCGAGCGCCATCAGGTCTTTCTCGCTGATCATGCCGAGCTTGCTGCCCATCGCCCTCGCCTTGTCGGCGTTTTCACGCAACATCCGCATCCGCGTGACCGTCAGGGCCTCCTTGCTGCGGATATTCAACTGCCGGCTGGTCATGAGTTGCTCGGTCGTCTTGAGATCGAACTCCTGCGCGAGCACGCGGCGGACTTCGGGCGACGACTCGCCCTTGCCACGCTCGAAGATCTCCTGCTTCTTGCCGGCCAGGTCGCCGATCCGCTTGACGAGGCGGTCACGGTCCCGCTGCAACAGCAACTCCTGCCGTCGCAGCTCCGAACGCGTCATCTGCGACAGCGACTTCGTTTTCTTGGTCAACCAGTCGAATAGAGCCATACTTGAAACACCGAAAACCGATACACAAAACCGGGAAATATCAACTCGTCAAGACCGTCGTGACGTGACGCCCATCCGTCATGAGGCAGGTTCTCGTCAGGGGTCCGTGACAGAATCGGTGGGCATCTTTCTTGCCATATCTTGCTTAACATGCCCCGTAGGGGCGTTTGATTGTAGCCCGGCACGAAGTGCCGGGATAGGTCGCCAAGAGCACAGCCGAGTCCCGTAGGGACGAATGAGACCTCAATCGTCCCTACGGGACTCGGTTGTCTCGGTTTCGCACGAACCCCGGCACTGCGTGCCGGGCTTGGCTCACTTCGTCCCTACGGGACGCCAGGGCAGCCCCGGCCCAGTCTGTGTCACACAGCCTTTCGTCCTCGTTCCTTTGCCATTCGAGGCCCTTTCATTCCGGCTGGGCCGGTCCGCGGGTGCGCCGGGCGGACTCCGCTTCCTTTGGGGCCGCCTCGGTCGATCGGGCCTCGGACGAGCCGGTCGATTCGGGCGTTTCGCCCTCCAGCTCGCGCAGGATCGCCGCCTCGTCCTCGGACATGGAGGTTTCGGCCATGGTCACCTCGAGGCTGCTGACCAGCTCGTCACTGGCACTGAGTTGCTCCAGGATCTCCTCGGCGTTCACCGCCGCCTCGGTCAGCTCCTCACTGCTCGGCAACTGGGCCACGCTGCCGGTCTGCGACAGCTCGAGATTGTGAATGTGCGTGCTGATGACGTTGATCTGTTTGCTCAGGATCGCCGCACTCGTGTTAATCCTCGAGATGTCTTTCCGCAGGCGCGAAATCTGTCCGGCGACTCGCCGCTTCGTCACCGTGCTCGAGGCCGCCTTGCCCTCCTCCCGAAGCTGGGCCTCCTTCTTCTCGAGTTTTCCGGTGTCGCCATACAGGCGGTCCAGCCGGCTGCTCAGCGACGCCTTGCGCTCGGCGAGGACATTGATCTTCTTCGCTTCCTCGCCTTCCTTGGAAAACAGGCTCTTGATCCATTCCGCCAACGACATCGAACCGTCCTCCCTGCCGGACGCCACCGGCGCCCCGCGGAACAGCAGCGTCTCGCCCGATTTCCTCGATACGTGAAGCTCGGGATCCGCCTTGCCGGCCATTTCAAAGGCCCGCTCCACGAGCGGCGCCGGAAGCTCCAACTCTTCCGCCACGCGGGCGGCGGACAGGCTGCCGGTCAGCAGATCGGTGCTTCGCGTTTCGATTTCCCGCTGCACGCGGCGCAGCTTCTGGCCGACCTGCTCGGGGTCGAACAGCTTGCACAGTTTTGCATCGTGCGTGCCCAGCCCCTCTGACACCCGCCAGCCGCCGTCCGCCCGAGGCTCGATCAGGACGATCCGGGCGCCGCGAACCTGCGGGGGCGTGTCCCATATCTCCTTCTCGAAACCGCTCGGGCTGCACACGCCGATCAGGTGCGGGGCCTTCGCGCCGGTGACGAGCCGCTGAACGTGGGCCGTCAGTTCGGCCATCGTGACCGGCGGCGCCGGCTCGTCCGAGTCCAGCAGCGGGCCCGGCGGAGCGAGGACCGAGGCGATCGTGACGCTCCGGATTCGCTTGCCGAACAGCCACCGTCGCTCGTAGCCACGAATCGTGAAGCCGCGGCCGTGAGGCATGTTGGCATAGCGCTCGCGATCATAGATACGGCGGTCGACCATGGTCGCGCGAACCTGCTCGGCCGAATCGTGGTCTTCCGACTTGAACCACACGCCGCCCAGCAGCTTCGAGCCCATCGGGCCGAGGTTGGCCCGCACGCCCGCCAGAAACTCCGGCTCCACCTGGCTTGCGTATTCGGCTGCCGTCTTCATGCGTGTGTGATCCGATCCTCACGACGGTCTGTCTCACACCGTCCACAACGTCAATTCACCGGCTCCGCTTCTGCTGTGAGGCCGGAGCGCGACCCCTATCATACACTTGCCGTATTCCGGCGGCTTATTGCCCCGGATCGTGCCGCCCGCACGTCCGAAAACGCGCGGTCCGGCATCGGCGAACCGCCTACCCGATGGCTCAGTCGCGTTTCTCACCGCACATCCGGCAGTACCGGGCGTGAGCGGGGTTCCAGGCGCGACACAGAAAGACGGGGCATTCCCATTCGCCGCGGGAATCTCGCCGCAGACCGGTCCGGTGCCGTCGATGCCGCGTTGCGTTCCGGGCATGACCTCCGGGCAGGAAGTCGCGGCGATGCGGGGAACGCAGCGACCAGCGGAACATGACCATCGCGAACACCGCAAGAAAGATGACGAGGAGCAATTCCGGGTTTCTCGTGAACATGACCTGCGCCTCATCGTGCGTCTGTGAGCAACGTGGCCCCGCACTGAATGCAGTAGCGATCGTCCGCCTCCGGATACGCACCACACGATGCGCACCGGCGCGGATCGGACACCACCCGGGCACCACAATGAATACAGTAATTGTCACCCGTCCCGATCGGTTGCTGACACGTCGGGCACGCCCGGGTCGCGGCATTTCGCAGGACGGGCGGTGGCCCCGGCGTCGCATCGGCTGAGGGATCACCGAAGCGAGGCGGTACGCTCAGGGTATCGATCGCTTCGAGCACCTCGGCCGCGCTCGTGAACCGCCGCTCGCGACGGGTGTAGAGTTTCGAGAAGACCGGATCGACCCATGAAGGCAGTCCGTCGCGGACCAGTGAGGGCCTGTCGCTGCCGCTGGGGCGTTCGCCGACCATCATCTCAAACAGGACCATCCCGACGGAGTAGAGGTCGCTGAGGGCGTCGGTCTGACCACCGTCGCGTTGTTCCGGGGCCATGTAGGCCAGCGTGCCGGAGATGCTCTTGCCGTCTTCGGACAGCAGGCTGCCGGACTGCATGATGCTCGATGTCGTGATCTCGCCGGCGCGGCCGAGTCCGAAGTCGGTCACCTTGACGTCCGCGATCTCGACGTCGTCGGCGGGTTTGTCACGGCCGCCGGCAATCAGGATGTTGGCCGGCTTGATGTCCCGATGGATGACGCCGTGTTCGTGCGAATAACCCAGCGCACGCAACAGGCCGCAGCCGATCCGGTGGGCCGCCCGAATCGGCAGGCCCTTGGGATGGGCGTCTATCAGCTCACGCAGGGACACGCCCTCGATGAACTCCATCACCAGATAGGGCGTCTCGGCATAGGGGTCCAGCCCGATGGCCCGGACGATGTTCGGGTGATGCAGGCCGTGGATCGTGATGCCCTCACGCTGGAGGTTGCGGACGTATTGCGAGTCCGTCGGGATCTTGATGGCGACGAGTTGGTCGGTCCAGATGTGGTGATGGGCCTTCCACACCTGGCCAAAGCTGCCGGCTCCGACGACGGCGTCGAGGACGTATTCACTGATTCGGTCACCAACCCCGGATTGGGCCATGGGTAAATCCCTTCCGCAAAGGCACCTGTCATCGAGTGACCGGCGGGCCTCAGGACTCGACGTATCGGGCGAGGGACTCGCAGATCACATAATTATAAGCGGCGGCAGCGAGGAAACCAAGCAGCACCACGAACCACGTGAAGCCGCCGGCAAAGCCCCAGCCCGCCAGCCACAGCGCCAGCACGATATCGACCGCACAGAACCCGCCGATGATCGCTACGCTGGTCAGCGCCGCCGAGTTCGTCGTTTGCAGACGCGATTGAAAGTCCAACAGCGGTCGCATGAACACGTAACTCGACCACGGCAGCGCCGCCGCCAGGACCAGCCACAGAAGCGTGAGCTTCATCACGTGGCCGAACGCCCGGACCGTGTCCCAGTTTTCGTACGCCCAATAGCCGCCCGCCGCCATCGCGATGAAGATGACCGCGCTGGCGACCTTGGCCCCCACGAACTTGCCGATCTCAGCGAGAAACACCCGCGTTGCTCCTGAGGCGCCGGCCGCGCTCGCCGGACCCGCCGGCCGGCGACCTTCACGCCGAAACATCCACTGTTTTACTATAAGCCTCGTACCGGCAGCCGGGGAACTACAAACCGGCGGCCGGATTGGAATCGACTCGGGCACCGGGCGGCGAATCCGCCTGCAAACTCCGTCGCAGCAAGGAGTTAACGAGAACCACCTCCGCGTCCGGCCGGCGGCCCCAACGGGTACCCTTCGCAACACGGGCCTCGGCTCCG
>CAYQDV010000197.1:0-1574 GCA_964416295.1 uncultured Planctomycetaceae bacterium | reverse complement strand
GAAAGGAATTCGGCGGAGATGGAGTTCATTGCACTGCATGATGCCTACCTCGCGAAATACAAGCCCCTCCTCTTGCAGTCGGAGAAGGCCTGGTGGGTGGCGAACACGACCGGATCGGACGAGGCCTTCGAGGCCAAGAAGCAGGCGGAAAACGCCCTGATCGAGCTGCACAGCGACCGCGAGACCTTCGCCGGGCTCAAGGCGCTGAAGGACGGCGGGCGCGTGACGGACGCGGTCCTCGCGCGGCAGCTCGACGTCATGGTTCGCACGTTTCTGCCCGGCCAGGCCGACCCCGCCGTCCAGAAGCGGATCGTCGATATTCAGACGGAAGTCGAAAAGATATTCAACACCCATCGCAGCCGCGTCGGCGGAAAGGAGCTGACGGAAAATGACGTGCGCAAGATCCTGTCGGACACGAAGGACTCGGCGCTGGCCGAGGAGGCCTGGAAGGGCTACATGGCCGTCGGGGCCAAGGTCGAGGCGAAGCTGAAGGAACTCGTGACCCTGCGGAATCAGGTGGCCCGGCAACTGGGCTTCCGGGACTTCTACGTCATGAGTTGTACGCTCCAGGAGATCGACGAGGGCGATCTGCTGCGGCTGTTCGACGAACTGGACGAGCTGACCCGCAAGCCGTTCGAGGCGCTCAAGCGCAACATCGACACGGCCATGACCGCGCGGTTCGGAATCGCGCCGGGCGACCTGCGCCCCTGGCACTTCGGCGATCTGTTCTTCCAGGAAACCCCCGGCATGGAGGCCGTCAACCTCGACTCGGTCTTCGCCGACCAGGACCCCATCGCGCTGGTCAAGAAGTATTACGCAAGTCTGGATATGCCGGTCGACGCCGTCCTCGCCCGAAGCGACATGTATGAAAAACCCGGCAAAAGCCCCCACGCCTTCTGCACCGACCTCGACCGAACCGGCGAAAACGTCCGCGTCCTGTGCAACCTCAAGCCGAACCTGTACTGGATGGACACGATCATGCACGAGGTTGGCCACGCGGTCTACGACACCTACATCCGCCGCGACCTGCCCTTCCTGCTCCACGAAGCCTCCCACAGCATCACCACCGAGGGCGTCGCGATGATGTTCGGGGCCTTCGTCAAAAACGGCGACTGGCTGCGACAGGTGCGCGGGCTTTCACCCGGAGAGGCGGAGCAGGTCGTGCGGTCGGCCCGGCGGGCGCTGCGGGCCGAAAAGCTGGTTTTTTCGCGCTGGACACAGGTCATGGTGCGGTTCGAGCACGGGATGTATACGAACCCTGATCAGGACCTCGGCAAACTGTGGTGGGACCTGAAAAAACGCTATCAGTTGCTCAATCCGCCCCAGACGGTCCACCGCCCGGACTACGCCGCCAAGGTGCACGTCATCACGGTGCCGGTCTATTACCACAGCTACATGATGGGCGACCTGTTCGCGAGCCAGCTCCGGGCGCACATCGCCGGCAAGGTCATGGGCCTGACCGACGTATCGTCCACGAGTTTCTACGGAAGTCGCGACGCCGGCCGCTTCCTCAAGGAGCACGTCTTCGGCCCGGGCAACCTCTATTCGTGGAATGAACTGACCCGGCGCGCCAC
>CAYQDV010000196.1:0-6726 GCA_964416295.1 uncultured Planctomycetaceae bacterium | reverse complement strand
AGCGAGAAAGACCAACACCCTCCTGGCCCAGATTCTCGATCACCTGCGGACGAAGCCGGTCAAGGTACGGGTGCAGGCCACCGATAAGGACGCGGGCGGGAAGGCGAAAGGCGGCGACCCGCGCGGCCGATAAACCGCTGCCATCGGCCCGGTCAGATGCTTGACGCGATGAAGTGCGGCTCAGGAAAGGGGAAAACGAGATGAAACGGGAACGAGGACGACGGCATCAGGCGTTTACGTTCGTGGAGCTGATGATCTCGCTCGTCGTCGTGGCGATTCTGATCGTGCTCTCAGCGCCCGACGATGAGGCCGGCAATGCCTCAGAGGGCCGTCGTGCAACCGAGCAGTTCGAAGCCGACGTCGCCTACGCCAAGAGCTACACGATGGCCCGACCCGACGACCCGCTCGTCCTCAAGGTGGACGTCGCCGCGAACCGCTACTGGCTGGCACGGCCTTCCGCTCCGGACACGCCCATCCTGCATCCGCAGACGAAGAAGCCCTACCTCGTGCAGTTCGGCGCCACCGACGGCAGCGCGTCGGGAAAGGTGACGCTGGTCGGCGTCGACCTGGCCGGCGACAACATCCTGGCCTTCGACGCAACCGGCAGCACCGACCAGACCACGGCGGCGATCGTCCAGCTTTCGTCCGGCAAGGCGAAGTATGAAATATCCGTCTCGCCGGCCGCCGCCCAGACGATGACCGTAGACACGTTCACCTATTCGCTGAACACGGGGAATGCCAACACTCTGACGACAACCACGGTGCTGGGTCCGTGACGATGGTGTCGAGCGGGTGGAGTCCGCCGGGGGAGGATCGGCGTCTCCGTCCTGGCATCCGTGGGTGCGGGATCGTGATAGAGAGGCATCGCGTGTGTTGAGAAAGCGGCGAAAACCCGGCCCCATCGGGCTTGACATCGGCACGACCGGCGTCCGGATGCTCCAACTGATCGACACAGGTCATGCACCCGCGATCGTCGCGGCCGCACATTGCGAATGGCCGGACGGCGCACTCGAAGCGGGCGACCGAATCGCCGCCGCGGAGCCTCTCATTGCCGAGTCGCTGCGCCGGCACCCCTTCATAGGGCGCCGCGTCGTAACCGCGCTGGGCGCTGGTGAGTTCCAGACCAAGAACATACGACTGCCGTGCATGCCCGAAGAGGACCTCGCCCAGGCCGTGGAGTTCGAGGCCCGCGATCGGTTCGAGTTCCCCGACGGCACGGCGCAGTTTCGCAGTCTTTCGGCGGGCGAGGTGCGCCACGGCAACGAGATGAAGACAGAAGTGATTGTCTTCGGGACACAGCAAGACGTCATACAGCAGCGACTTCGAATGCTCGATGCCCTGAAGCTGCAGCCTCTGGCGATCGATCTCTCGCCGTGCGCGGTGGCGCGGTGTTTCATCCGATTCCTGCGCCGTGCCGAGGATGCCGACGCAATGAACGTCTTTCTGAATGTTGGTTGGCGCGGCACCATGCTGGTCATCACGCGCGGATCCGAGCTAGCGTTCGTCAAATCCATCGAAGTGGGCGGCCGGCATTTCACCTCCCGCGTGGCCGACATGCTCGGCGTCTCAGAAGAGGAAGCCGCCCATGTGCGAATCCGAATCATGCGGCAGTCCGGTGGACGGCGCGCAGCGGACACAACATCGGTGGCGGACGACCTCCGCGACACCGTTAGCGACGCGATTCGTCCGGCCGTGGAACGTCTGGCCCGCGAGATTCACCTGTGCCTGCGCTATTTCGCCGTGACCTTTCGCGGTCAACGTCCGGAATGTCTCACATTCGTCGGGGGCGACGCCTACGAACCCCAGTTGATGAAGATTCTCGAATCAGGGATCGATATCCCCTGTACGATCGGAAACCCGCTTCGCGGCGTAAGCGGCATCGAGCGGATCGGCGGACCGGACCGCCGGACCCTGCAACCGGCGTGGTCGGTGGTGGCGGGACTGGCCTTGCGAGGCTCGCGGTGGGTCGAGCCGACCGCCGGACGCGCGGGCGGTGGGTCGAGGGTGGCGCCCAGGTCGGCTGCAGTCGGCTAGCACGGCGACGGATGCAATATCGTGAAAGACTGCGACTTCATTTCGACCGAGTACCATGACGCGCGGCGGCAGCGCCGGGCGCTGAAGACTCGGGCGTCATTCGTCGCCGGACTGGTTGCCGTCATGGGTGTCTGGCTCATTGTCCACCAACATGACATCGCCACGGCCGACGCGATGGAGGCGGACATCGCCGCCCAGCGCGACCAGCTAAAGGTTCACCTGGCCCGTAAGGACGCGATGGTTGCCCGACAAAACCGGCTGCGGGATCGCCAGCGCCTGATCGAAGAACTGGGCAAACAGGTCAGCCTGGTCGTCGTCTTCGCAGACATCAGTCGCCGCCTGCCGACCAACATGCTGTTGACCGAAGTCGCCGTGGACGCTGACACCTTGTCGCGCTATGCCCAAACGCCGCAGACGGCGCCGGAATCATCCATGACGCCCGCGGGGCGTCGTCGGGCGAACGACCCAGACGCCGAGGCTCCGGACACCCAGGGCCCGGACATCGTCCTCGGCGGTATCGCGCCGTCCATGCCCGACATCCTCCGGTTTGCCGCGGCCCTCGAGATGTCGTCTTTGATCGAGAGGGTGCAGTTTGAAGCGAAGGGACCGACGGAGTGGTCCGGACACCGAGCTGAGCGATTTGAGTTGACCTGCGAACTGGCCGTGCAGGAAGGGTGGACGGAATGAGCGCGACGAAGATGAATATTCTGGCCGTCGCGGTTGTCCTCTCGCTGACGGCCGGGTTCACGTTCGGCCTCTTGACGCCCGGCATGAAACAATTGGAGCACAAGCGAACCGAAATCGCGAGCGCCGGCAGTGACGCTCGCGCCGAACTGGCCCGACTCGGCGACGTGACCGATATCTACGCCTCGATCCTGGAGCTGGATCGACAGATGCAGGATTTCAGGGAGAAGCTGCCGGCCGAGCGGAGGTTCGGCGAGTTTCTCAGCGATCTCTCGGACGGGCTCAAAGCCGCAGCAATCGAGGATTATCTCGTCCAGCCACGTCCGGCTCGCGAACTCACAGCCGACCGACTGCCGGAGGAACTGGGTCTCGTCGCGGGAACGTCGATCCTGGCCGTCCGCATTGTGGTCGACACCGACTTCCAGAAGCTGTTCACATTCCTGAACCGGATCGAGGCCCTGCCGCGTGTTTCGCATGTTGAATCGATGCACGTGTCGGCGACGGAAGGCCGGCCGGAGCGAATCCATGTGGAGATCATCCTGCAGACCTACTACGCCCCGAATTGACGGTCGAACGAGATAGCGCGAGCGCGCGAGGGATGGACGATGCGAAAGACTCTGGCCGAGTGGTTGGCGGACGTGAGAGGTCAACTGGGCGCCGACAAGAAGAAGTCGGCAGTGCTCGGGGGCCTCTGCATCGTGTTGCTCGGCGCCGTCGTTCACTTGTTCATGGGCAAATCCGGGGCGCCGGCGGAGGCGGCCGCCGTTGCGACCGCAGTCGTGTCTCCAGCACCACAACCAAGCGACCCAAGGATTCGACCGGTTCCACAGCGGATCCCATCACCCGTCGCACCCCCGCGGACGGCGGAGCCTCCACGATCGACGCGGCCCGGCCTGAGCCAGGCCTTGAAACGAGATGCCATTCGAGTCGACGAGATGCCTCGATCTCTCGAGCGTGACCTTTTCAGCGTACCGGACTGGTCGGTCTTCCCTCCGGCGTACGGCGGCTCATCGGCCGGCAACGCCGCGGACGCGGCCGGCGAGGGCGCGGCCGGCCATCTCTGGAGTCGACTGGCCGAGGTGATCGCGTCGCGGCGAGTCGAGCAACAGGACCTCATCACGAAACTGTCCGAGGAACTGGCGGCGCTCCATCTGCAGGCGACGATGACCGGCTCCACGCCGACAGCCTACGTTTCCGGACGACTCGTTCGCGAAGGCGACACCATCAACGGGTTTTCGGTCGTTCACATCGCCGACCGGCACGTCACGCTGCGCAAGTCCGGATACACACGCACACTCTCCATGCCTTGAAACACAACCGTCGGCGTCCGACAACCGATTGAAGTCGGAAGGGACAAGGTCCGCCATGGAGAGAGTCCGCATAAAACGAGTGCAACGGCGTCATCCCGAAGCGTGGTATCGGCGTGGGATACGGATATCGGCTCCCGCAACCGTCGCCCTGCTGCTGTTGACGACGGGCGTATCTTCGGATCAGCCGTCCGGCAAGACCGTCGAAACGACGGCGGACGCATCGCCCGAACAATCAGTCCGCTTCGGCGACGACCAGCACGTCACGTTGCATCTTGTCGATATGCCGCTGGCCGACGCCCTCCGGCTGCTCTCGGAGCCGGCAAAACGCAACATCATCCTGGCGGACGGGGCGACGGGGTCTGTGAGCGTCAGCATGTACGATGTCAGTTTTGAGGAGGCTCTCCATGCCATTCTGGCGTCGAACGGACTGGGCTATCGCGTGGACGGGGCGTTCATCTACGTTCATCCGCGCGAGGATCTCGAGAAGCTCGAACAGGCCCGCCACCCGGTGGCGTCGCGCGTCTTCCGGCTGACCTACATGAACGCGGCCTCGGCCAAGGACCTGATCGAACCGCTGCTCACGCCGCAGGTCGGGCGTCTGGCGCTCACGCCGCCGGCCAGCGTCGGACTCGGCGGCGGCAACGGCATCCCCGACACCGAAGGTGATGCCCTGGCCGCCTCGGACAGCATCGTCGTGACGGATTATGTCGAGCAGCTTGATGAGATTCAGAGAATCATCAAAGAGTTGGACGTCCGGCCCAAGCAGGTGCTCATCGAGGCCACCATCCTCCGCGCGACACTCAATGAAGACAACGCCCTGGGCATCGACTTCACGACCGTCGGCGGCATCGACTTCACCACCCTGAACAGCACCAGTCCCGCCGCCCAGTCGATCACAACCGGCAGCACGCCCACGAACCTGCTTCAGGAAACGACCTTTACCGCCCGAACCTCCTTCAACGGCTCGATTCCAAACGGAGGGTTCACTTTCGGGATCATCAAGGATCAAATCAGCCTCTTCGTCCGGGCTTTGGAGGAAATCACGGACACCGAGGTCATCGCGAACCCGAAGATCCTCGCGCTGAACAAACAGGTCGGCCAAGTCATCGTCGGCCGGCGCGACGGCTACCTGACGACCACCGTGACGGAGACGCAGGCGATCCAGACGGTCGAGTTCCTGGAGACCGGCACCATCCTGAGCTTTCGGCCGTTCGTCGGAGACGACGGCGTCGTCAGAATGGAGATTCATCCGAAGACTTCCACCGGTGGGTTGACGCAGACCGATCTTCCGTTCGAGACGACGACTGAGATCACGACGAATATCCTGGTTCCGGATGGCCGCACGATTCTCATCGGCGGCATGTTTCGGGAACTCACCACCGCGAACCGCGGCCAGATTCCACTCCTGGGAGACCTGCCCATCGCCGGTGCCCTCTTCCGCAGCACGACCGACAGCACCGTCCGCGAGGAGGTCATCCTCCTGCTGACCGTCCACATCGTGAAGGACCAGAACGACGGCCGGGCGAGCGACGAACTGGTTCAGGATATCGAGCGGTTTCGCGTCGGCATGCGTCGCGGGCTGCAATGGTTTGGTCGAGAACGACTTGCCCAGGCCCACTATCGCTGGGCCACCGATCACCTCGCGCGGGGAAACGTCGACCGAGCTCTCTGGGACGCGCGTCTCGCGCTGCACAACTTTCCCCGCCACATACGCGCCCAGAAACTCGTCGAGCGGATTACCCGGCGGCGCGAGTGGGAGGACGAGGCCTCCACGATCCGCAGCTACGTCCGGCAACGCATCGCCGAAGACCACGGCGTTACGCTCAAACCGTTCGGTCGGCCCCGTCTTCCTCCGAACATGCCGCCCGGTCTCCATGGGCCATCCGGTCTCGATGACGGAGACGTGGAATTGGAGCGACAGTGGGGCCGCGGGTCCGCCACCGGCGCGGGCCGCCGCAGGGAGGAACCTTGATGATCCTCGTCAGGCGATGGGCACGCACTCTGCAGTGGGTCACACCAGTGGCCGTCTGTGCGTCTCTCGGAGCCTCGGGCTGCGCAGAGCCGTCCGGTGGCGCGTCCGCACGAAGCAGCCATGAGGCCGGTCGTGTTGAAGCCAAGGCTCGTTGGAATGCGATGCGCTCCGGCGCCCGTTTGCAGGTTGCCGAACGTCATCTCCGCGCCGGACGTCTTGAGGACGCGAAGAAAGAACTCGATCTGGCGCTGGGGACCGCACCCGACAGCGCCGACGCGTACAAACTGGCAACGCGCGTGTGGTTGGAAGAGGGCCAATTGGCCAAGGCCCGAGACTCCGTACAGACCGCCGCCGGCCTCTCCGACGATCCCGAGATCGATTTTCTCGCCGGCATCGTTGCCGAGCGATATGACGACCCCTCGACAGCGCTCGCGCACTACATGGCGGCGTCAGGAAAGGCGCCGCTCGTCGCTCAGTATGTGCTCGCGCAGGCGGAAATGCTCGTCGCCACCGGCCGGCGGCTGGACGCCCTGGCACTCATCCAATCACGCATGCGCGACTTCGACCGAAACGCCCCGATGCGGACCTTGGCGGCGCGAGTTCTGCAGTTGCTCGACCTGCGCGAGCCGGCCATCGAAGCGGCTCCCCGCGGCGGCACCCCCCACCGCAGGGCGCTCGGTCGCGTCCGCGATAGAGCGCCGCTATGTCGCTCACTGCTCACTCTGG
>CAYQDV010000195.1:0-6793 GCA_964416295.1 uncultured Planctomycetaceae bacterium | reverse complement strand
GGCGCGGATCGCGGCGGCGCTGTACGGACTGGATGCGATTCAGGCGTCCGGCGGTCTTCGCGTCGTCGGCCTCACGGGCACCAACGGCAAGAGCACCGCAGCCTATATGACTCGGGCGATCCTCGAAGCGGCCGGGCACCGCGTCGCGCTGCTGGGGACGATTTCCTATGACCTGGCCGGAAAGACGCTGCCCGCGCCGCTGACAACGCCGGACGCAGTCACCCTGACACGACACCTTGTCGAGAGCCACGCGCGCGGGGCCGGCCTTGCCGTCATGGAGGTTTCGTCGCACAGCCTGTCCCAGCGGCGTACGGATGGAATCACATTCCATGCGGCGGTCTTCACAAACCTGACGCAGGACCACCTGGACTACCACGGTTCGATCGACGCCTATTACCGCGCGAAGCGCCGGCTCTTCGACGGGCTGTCAGACACGGCCGTGGCGGTCATCAACGGTGACGATTCCCGCGCCGCGGAGATGGTCGAGCAGTGCGAGGCCCGGGTGGTCCGATTCGGCTTCGGCGCCACAGCCGACGTCCGCGCCGTCGAACCGACGTCAGACACGACAGGCGGTCGATTTCGCCTGGAGATCGCGCAAGACGCCCGCGCGGCGGCGTTCGCGTCGTCTGTGATCGACAGCCCCTCGTGCGCAATCAGGATACACCTCGCCGGACGCCACAACATCGCAAACGCGCTGGCCGCCGCGGGCGCGGCGCTGTCGCTGGGCGTGGACCTGCCCACGATCGCGCGGGGGTTGGCCGCCGTTAAAGATGTACCCGGTCGCCTGCAACGCGTCGCAACCGGCGACCTGGGTTTTGACGTCTTCGTGGACTACGCCCACACCGACGACGCCCTGCGAAACGTGCTCGGCGCCCTTCGACCCATGACCCGCGGCAGGCTATCGTGCGTATTCGGGTGTGGAGGCGATCGCGATCGCACGAAACGCCCGCTCATGGCGCAGGTGGTGGCGGACCACGCGGACACGTTTGTCATCACCAGTGACAATCCGCGAACGGAGGATCCGCTCGCCATCATCGCCGACATCGAGCGGGGCCTGAGCGCGGCCCAGTGCGCCCGTTGCACGGTCGAACCGGACCGCGCGCGGGCGATCGCCCAGATAATCGAGCGGTTGGGCAGAGGAGACACCCTGGTGATCGCGGGAAAGGGGCACGAAACATACCAGATCGTCGGTTCGCGGCGAATTCCGTTCGATGATGTGCAGGCGGCCCGCGAGGCGATCGCGCGGCGGCGGCCATCCGCGGAAAGCCGCAAGCCCGATGGGACGATCGGCGCCGCTCGGAGGTCGCAGGCGACATGAAACCGGTGACTCTGGAGGAAGTGGTTCGAGCGGTGGGCGGGCGGCCGTTGGGCCGGATGGCCGTGGCGTCCATCCGGGGCGCCCAGATAGATTCTCGCCAGGATTGCGACGGACGTCTGTTTTTTGCACTGGTCGGCCCGACCCACAACGGCCACGACCACGTCGCTGAGGCGCTGAACAAAGGGGCGGTGGCGGCGGTCGTCAGCGAAAGAGACGGTGGGAGCGAGGATGGGGGCGCCGCCGGCCACGACCCGGGCCGGCTCATTCAGGTGGCGAATACCGTGGAGGCGCTCGGGCGTCTGGCGTCGTGGTATCGCCGCCAGATCGCCGCGCAGGTGATTGCCGTCGTCGGATCCTGCGGAAAAACGACAACAAAAGACATGATTGCGGCCGTGCTCGGGGCCGGGCGGCGCGGCCGGGCGGCGGTGGCTAGCTTCAACAACGCGATCGGCGTACCGCTGACCCTTCTGTCGGTGGAGCCTCAGGACGAGTTCGTGGTCGTCGAGATCGGCACGAATCACGCCGGTGAGGTCGCGGCTCTCGGCCGGATCGCGCGGCCAAACGTTGCGGTCGTCACGAGCGTCGGCGAGGAGCACCTGGAGTTCTTCGGAGATATCGAAACGGTTGCCCGAGAGGAAATGTCCATCCTGCTTTGTATGCGGGAGCGATCGTGCGCCGTGATCAACCATGACGCGTTCCGATTCCTGTCCACACGCGGACAGCGGCAACAGACCGTGCTGACGTACGGCACGCACAAGAACGCGGACCTGCGAGCCGTCGACCTTCGCGTCGATGCCGGCGGGTGCCGGTTCCGGCTGAACGACCGCTTTGACTATCACGTGCCGCTGCTCGGTGCCCACAACGCGATCAACGCCCTGGCCGCCATCGCCATCGGGGCCAGGTTCCGCATGACCGACGAGGACATGGCCGCGGGACTGGCCACCGTTCGGCCTCCCCCCATGCGCCTCGAGCGATCGGCCATCGGCTCGGTCACGCTCATCAACGATGCCTACAACGCTAACCCCTCCAGCATGAGGGTGGCCTTCGACGTGATGGACCACCTGCCTCGTCGCGGCCGCAAGGTGCTGGTGCTCGGCGACATGGGCGAACTGGGCCGACAGACGGAGCGCTGCCATCGGGCCGTCGGGCGAGAGGCCGGCCGTTCCACCGCCCATGTGATCATTGCGGTCGGCCGCTTTGCCCGGATCCTCGCGGACGGCGCGACCGGGACCGCGGGGACATCCAAGCGGATCTACGCCATCCCGACCGTGGAGCTGCTGAGCGAGAAGATCAAGAATCTCATTGAACCCGGCGACGTCGTTTTGCTGAAGGCCTCGCGCACCGTGCGCCTGGAGCGACTCGTTCAGCCGCTCACAGACGCCGCGCGTGTGGCGATGGCGTCATAGCCTCGTGACCGCGTCGCCGATTCGATAATGACGAGCCGGCGCGCCGGCTGCAACGGAGAATCCGCCGGCACGCGCGCCGACCGCTGAGAATGGCATTCATGTGATTTACCATCTGCTCCAGTTCTTCGTTGAAAAGCGGTACTTCGGGCTGGAAGGACACTACGGCTACGAAAACCCCCTGTTTCGCGCTACCATCGCGATTCTGGTGGCGTTCCTCGTGGTCCTCATGCTCGGCCCCCGCGCCATTCGCCTGCTGATCCACATGCGACTCGGGGACATCCCCGATTTCGACCACAAGGACCTCAACGAACTCACCCGCCACAAGACCGACGTACCCACGATGGGAGGAATCCTCGTCCTCTTCGGAATCATTGTGGCGGTCCTTCTGCTCGCCGACTTGACGAGCTTCTACGTCATCACCGGTCTGTTCTGCATGCTCTATCTTGGCACGCTGGGTTTCGTGGATGACTGGCTCAAGCTCCGCGGCAAGGGGCAGGGCAACTCCCGCGACGGCCTGAAACTCTATCAGAAGCTGCTCTTCCAGATCGGCCTCGGCGTCCTGCTCGGGCAATACATCTTCTATCGCGGGCCGGACAACTTCGTCGAGGTCGACGGCGTCGTGCATCAACTCCTCACGCTCCCATTTGTGAAACAACCCCTGCTGCTCTCCATTCCCGTGTTCATGGTGATGACGGTGCTGGTCGTGGCCGGCACGTCCAACGCCGTGAACCTGACCGACGGAATGGACGGTCTCGCCGGCGGATGCGTGGCCTTGTGTTGTTTTGTGTTCATGATCCTCGCATGGGTCGTGGGGGACGCGTCGGCGGCCGCCAAGCTGCTGATGCCGCACGTGCCGGACGCCGGAGAGCTCTCGGTCCTGTGCGGAGCCATGATGGGGGCCTGTCTCGGGTTCCTGTGGTACAACTGCCACCCGGCGCAGGTCTTCATGGGAGACACCGGTTCGCTTCCGCTGGGCGGGCTGCTCGGTTTCGTCGCCATCTGCCTCCGGCAGGAGTTGATGCTGCTGATTGTCGGCGGCGTATTCGTGATCGAGGCCGTGTCGGTCATGCTGCAGGTGGGCTACTTCAAGATCACCGGGGGGAAACGGATTTTCCTGGTCGCACCCATCCATCACCACTTTCAGCTCAAGGGATGGGCAGAAACTCAGGTGGTCACCCGTTTCTGGCTGCTCGCCACCCTGTTCGCCGCGCTGGCCCTGGCAACGACAAAACTTCGCTGAGGCCGTTCGCCGATGTATGGATTGGGGAGCGACCGGCGAGCGTGCCGGCCGCCACGGCCCGTCGCGCACGCCGAACCTCGGCCATCACGCCGCCGTTCGCCGGGAGCCGCCGAATGACACGCCTCAATGCACGCTCGACGTCCTGCAGCGCGACGATCACGCTCGTGGCGTCCGCGCTGCTCGGGCTGGGCGTGGTGATGGTCTTTTCGGCCAGCGCGAGCCTGACGGCCCCCCCGATCACGGCCGATCCGCTGCGAAACCCCTCGGTTCGGCAGGCCGCCTTCTCGTTCATCGCGCTCGTGGTCATGCTGTGGGTCAGCCTCTATCCCTACCGGCGTTGGGAGATTCGCGACGGGGCCTCGTTTCAGTGGCCCGTCATCCTGATGCTCGTGACAGTGATCCTGCTCCTGCTGGTGCTGATTCCGGGGGGCGGCGAGATTCGCAACGGCGCCCGGCGGTGGCTCTCGCTGGGACCGGCGGGAGTCGACCTCGGTTTTCAACCGTCCGAGGTCGCGAAGCTGGCGATCGTCCTGTTTCTTGCCGGCGTGTGCGCCAAGCTGGGCAAGCGGCTCCGGCGATTCTGGAGCGGCCTCCTTCCAACGGTGGCGATCGTCGGGATCGCCATCGCCCTCGTCGGCGTCGAGGACTTCGGGACGGCCGCCCTGCTGGCCGTGGTGACAGGCGGCGTCCTCGTCGCCTCACGGGCCAGATTGCGACACTTGCTGTTGGTCGCCGTCCCCGCCATCGCCGCCATGACGGGGTTCGTCCTCTCTCGCCCCTATCGCGTCGCCCGATTGCTCACGTTCCTGGATCCCTACGCCGACCCGCAGGGCCGGGGCTATCACCAGATTCAGTCGTTGATCGCGATCGCCTCCGGCGGCTGGTCGGGGCACGGGCTGGGCGCCGGAATCCAGAAGTACGGCTATCTGCCCGAAGGCCGGAGTGATTTCATTTTCGCGGTCGTGTGCGAGGAATTGGGCGTGATCGGCGGGGCCGCATTGATCGCCCTGTTTCTCATCCTGCTCTGGCAGGGTCGGCGGGCCATGTCGGCCGCTCCGAACGAATTCGGCCGGCTCCTGGCCTTGGGCGTGACGCTGACGATCGGCATCCAGGCCGCGATGAACATCGCCGTCGTGACCGTCACCGTCCCCACGAAGGGTATCGCGCTGCCACTCGTTTCGGCGGGCGGCACAGGCGATCTCGTGTTCGCTGTCATGCTCGGTCTGCTCATCAGCGTGGCGCGCGACTGTCGGGACGCTCGCCGCCGCGCGGCGTCGCCTGCGGATCCGCCCGGCACGCAACGCTCGGGAGGACGAACGCGGAATCTCGCCTCGACGGCGTAGTGCCTGAGTCACGCGTGGATGGACGGCAGATGTGGGCAAGGTCGTCCGAGCGTGTTCAGAGGGTGTTCGAAGAGAAGCGATCTCATCAGAGTTACGCGCGTCAGCCGGTGGACGAACGCGGCGTGGGCGGCGCAACGGCCCCGGCCCCCGATCCCGGGTGCCCGATCCCTGACCCCCGGCCGCAGGCCGCAACGCGTGACTCGACATCGCGGGGCGAGGCCGTACAATCCACGTCGTTTTTCTTGTGTCCCTGTGAGCACTCATGGCCTCTGATCGACCTTGGTTCGTTCTCGCCGGCGGCGGCACCGGGGGGCATCTCTATCCGGGGTTGGCCGTGATGGAGGTCATCCGCTCGCTGTATCCCCGCGCGGAGGCGACCATCTTCGGGACGACCCGCGTCATCGACCAAAAGCTCGTGGCCGCTCGCGGATACGAGCTCGTTCCTCAGGATGTCCGGGTCTTTACATCGAAACCCTGGCGATGGCCGGGCTTTCTTCGGGCGTGGCGTCGATCTCGGCGGGCGGCCCGCGACCGGTTCGAGAGCCGGCGGCCTGCGGTCGTCCTCGGGCTGGGAGGCTATGCCGCGGGGCCACCCGTCGTGGCTGCCGCGAAACTGCGGATTCCGAGCGCCATCTTCAATCCGGACGCGATCCCCGGCCGCGCCAACCGCTGGCTCGGCTCGCGCGTGGACCGCGTTTTTGTGCAGTGGGAGGCGACCGGTGATCGTTTTCCCCGCGCGCGGGATGTCCGCTGTACGGGCTGTCCGGTGCGATCCGATTTCACCCGTGTGGATCGCGAGAAGGCGTGCGCCGCCCTTCGGCTGGATCCGGACAGACCCGTCCTTCTGATCACCGGGGCGTCTCAAGGGGCCCACTCGCTGAATGCGACGGTGTTGGACCTGTGCGAGAATCGGTGTCGAGACGCGGACCTGGACTTGCTAAAGCGTTGGCAATTCGTTCACCTGACGGGGCGTGCCGATCTGGAGTTGTGTCGAGAGGCTTACAAGGCCCTCGGCCTCACGGCTCGGACCTACACGTTCATCGAGGAAATGCACCTCTGCATGGCGGCGGCGGACCTGATCATCTCGCGAGCCGGCGCCTCGACGCTCGCTGAAATCACCGTGATGCGCCGGCCGGCAATCCTGATGCCCTACCCGTTCGACCGAAAGCAGCACCAGCTCGCGAACGCCCGCGTCCTCGTGGATGAAAACGCCGCCGAATTGGTGGAAGACAGCACAGATCCGGCGGCGAACGCCGTGCGCCTGCGGGAGGTGTTGTTGCCGCTGCTCCGTTCGGAGCAACACCGCCAGCGTCTGGCTCGGGCAGCCGCAGCGATGGGGCGTCTGAACGCCGCAGAGAGCGTCGCTCACAACCTCCTCGAAATGGCGGGGCTGCCGACATGATCGCACGCACTATTCCGGAGGCACCCGTAGGTCGTCCCGGCCGAATCGGGTCCTCGCAACGGGCCACTCGCTCCGATAGAATCA
>CAYQDV010000194.1:0-6846 GCA_964416295.1 uncultured Planctomycetaceae bacterium | reverse complement strand
AACACCGCCCCCCGGACCGTCTAGTGTCGAGCCGCCTCCGGCGGACCTGCCCGCGCCCACCATTCAGGCCAACGCCGGCACCGAGGGCGCAGCCGAACCGACCGGCGATTCAAACAACAAGACCACTCCCGCGCCGCCGGTGCTCCGCGGCGTGACCGTCACCGAAGCGCCCTCCGAGGGCGCCGCGTCTCCGGGCGACTCGGACAAACCCGCTTCCCTCGCGGCCAACGTCGCCAGGCCACCCGCCGACTCCACTGAGCCGGTCGACACCTTCGCCCGGCGTGTGTCCGATCTGGAAGCCGCAGTCACCAAGACCCCCAATGACTTCAACGGACAATTCCGCCTCAGGATGCTCTACCTCGCCGACGGACAGGACGAAAAGGCCCTGGCGCCGACCGCGGGCATGGACGCCGAGTTGGAAGAAGTCGTCCAAGCCTATTTTCGCGCCCTGATCGCCGCTCGCTCCGACGCCGGCCGCGACCCGTCAAGCTGGGCAACCCGGCAGCTCGAATCGATCGAGGACCTGCGCGAGCGCGTCCGATCTCGCGCCGACCTTCAGGTCCCCAGGGTCCTGCTCTGCACCAATATCGACGGCTATGGCATCTACGACCCGATCGACCCGCCTGAGTTCATCGCCGGGCGCCGCAATGAGGTCGTTCTCTACATCGAGGTCGACAACTACAAGTCCGAGCGGATCGCCACCGGTCCCAAACAGGGATCGCAGCGCACGCTGCTGACCGTCCGGCAAAGCCTGCTCCGCCAGGACGGCCACGAGATATGGAACCACACCGACGAGAACATCGAAGACGTCTCGCGCGACCGCCGCCGCGATTTCTTCCTCAGCGCCAAGGTCGTCATCCCCAAGGCCCTCAGCCCCGGGGACTATGTCCTCAAGGTCGAGGTCGAGGACGAACTGGCCGGCAAGATCAACAGCAACACTGTGAAGTTCAAGATGCTGCCGGGATAACTCGGCCGAGCGGCAGGGTGCCACGCCCATCGGCGAAGCCGTGGGCGTGCGGGGCAGAGTGAAACGCGTGAAGCCCGCACAGACCCACGGAATGCGTGCGGTTCCTCCGGGGTACCGCATGTCCACCGCTGCGCGGATGGACATGCCACCCGCCATTCTCCCTGATTAACCTCCTTGTCCGGCGCAGTGGTAGTCAAGAGCCTGATCGCATGGGCCAACGCAATGCTGAACCAGTACAACAGTGGCACGCGGACCCGCTCGCTTGCGCTCGGGGCTTGGACCAAGTCCATCAGCGGCGGCGTTGGGCCTCAACACGCTGAACAACTATGTGACCGGTGCCACAAGGGGATCCGCCGCGCCGGGTCAGAATCACGCCTGCCGGCGACCGCGCCGCGCCCTGGTGCATGAAAAAGTGGTTGCCGAATCGGCGGCATCGATGTGTAGTGCTGTCCGTGCTCGACCCCGTTGGATCGACATCCTGGCACAATCGGCACATTGAGTCATTCCAGCGACTCGACGCGCTCCTGCGCGAGCACGGTGCGCCCAATCCCCGCGTCATGATCGTCGGTCCCGGTGGCGTGACGCGGCTGGCCGCACCACTCCTCAACGACGCCGCCCGGTCGCGGGCTTCGGCCGTGCGCAAACGGATCGGCGACCTCGCTCGCTACGCGGACCAAGCCCTCCGGCGGATTCCGCTGATGCCGATCGTGTCGCTCGAACCGATCGAGGTGGAGCGTGCCCTGACTCTGCCGCACCGGCTCGTCGTCGTAGATCGATCCCGCCGCGTGCTCGCCGCCGTCCGGCGTGACCTGCCCCATGCCGAGTGCTACGACTGCGACCTGGTCGCCGAGCCGCTGCCGGTGACGGCCGATGTGGTGATTGCCTTCAACATTGTGTGCCGGCTCGAAGACCCCGCCGCCGGCATGCGCCATCTCGAAGACGCCGTTTGTCCCCGCGGTTGGCTCCTCATCGATGACCGCTCGGCCGCCGCCCACTGGCCCCACCGCACCGCCTTTGACCCCGTCGCTCGCAAGATCCACCGCCGACCTTGAAGCGAATGGCTCGCCAAACGGCAAAGCCAATGGGGCAGCCAGACCGCTCAGGCGATCGTTGTATTATCGTACAGTGGGCGACAGGAAACATCCATGGAGTGCCGCAGCGCAGCATTGAGCTTTCGGCTTTCGGCCCGAGACACGAGCCTCACACGGGAAGCAACTGGGGCACGTCGAAGCGAATCGCGAAGCCGATCTGGTCCCGCACGCCTCCGTCCAGTCGCACCTCGGTTCGGATCACCGTCGCATACCCCAGGGAGACGCCGCACTGCTCGGACGCCAGTACCGGATCATCCGAAGGGGCGATGCGGACCTCATATCGCTGGCCGATCGCCAGCCCGTAGCCGACCGGCGTCGTGGCATGTAGACCAGCGTCCGACACATCGTCGGTCCGACACCGAATCACCGACCGGCCCGTCAGGTCCAGCAGCCAGATGTCACGTTCCACCGGCCGCCGCGTGTAGTCACGCTGGTCGGTTCGAGTGCGACGCCCCGGTGCGATCCCCCAGCGGTCGAAGAGTGGTGGCCTCCCGGCGTACGGCGCGCCGATCGGCATGGGTGTCGGCAGATTCTGAATCGTCATGTGGGCCTCCTCGTGATCGCTTGGGCCGTCCCCAAGGGCCGAGACATCCTCAACCTCCAGGCGGACAGCGGGGAACCGTGTAATCGCTCGTCATCGTTCGCAACACCGCCGCCGGTGCTGCCAGTGCCTCGTTTCCCCACCGCGACGCAGACTCGACGCGTTGCGGCCAGACCCGGGCCACTGCCCGACATCTCGACACGCCCCAGCCCGCTCGCTCCCCTCCCTCGCACAATCCGATGATGGCAACCGGCCCCACGCTCAGCCGAGGCCGATACGTCGTCCCGCTGGGTTACCGTCGTGGCCGGTCAGCGCCGAAACGGCCCACATGCCGCGAAATGATCCGGCGAATGCTGACTCTCTCCACCGGGACGAGCATCGCGTATTATACGGAAAACGGCTCGCCTGTCAACAAATCCCTCGGAATCTCAAAAAAAAATGCCCGGGGCTCACGCGGCCGCCTCGGCCGCCGTTCCAGCATCGAGGGCGTACCGAACCCTCCCTCCCACGATCGTGTGGGTCACGCGTCCTGTCAATCGCCACCCCTCAAACGGGCAGTTCCGGCTCCGGGACAGAAACGACGACGTGTCCACCACCCAAGACAGATTTGGGTCGATGATCGTCACGTCCGCCTCGCAGCCCAGGGCCAGCGACCCGCCACGCAGCCCCAAAACCCGCGCCGGATGCACCGTGAGCCGCGTGATCAGACCCGGCCAGTCCAGATGCCCGCGATCGACCAGAGCCTTGACAAACAGACCGACGGCCGTCTCCAGCCCGATGATCCCGAATGGCGCACTCTGAAAATCGACCTCCTTCTCCTCCCGGCCGTGCGGGGCATGGTCCGTTACCAGGCAGTCAATCGTCCCGTCCACAACGCCCTCGATGCACGCGTCCACGTCCGAACGCGTCCGAAGCGGCGGATTCATCTTGTAATTCGGATCAAAAGACGCAACCCCCTCCTCCGTCAGCAGGAGGTGATGCGGGCACACCTCCGTCGTCACCGCCGCCCCGCGCCGCTTCGCCTCGCGAACCAGTTCGACCGCTCCGCAAGTGGAAATGTGTGCGACGTGGTACCGCGCCCCGGTCGTCGCGGCGATCAGAAGGTCGCGCTGCAGCATCACTTCCTCGGCGATCGCCGGTATCCCCGTCAGCCCGAGCCGGGTCGCCGTGACCCCGGCGTTCATGCACCCGCCGGACGCAAGCTCCGCATCCTCGCAGTGTTGAATAATCGGCCGGCCGAGCATCGCCGCGTACTGCATCGCCCGGTACATCACGGTCGAATTCGCCACTCCGCACCCGTCATCGCTGAAGGCCACCGCCCCCGCCCGGACCATCTGGCCCATCTCCGCCAGCTCGCGCCCCTCGCGCCCCTTCGTAATCGCTCCGATCGGATAGACACGACACTGTCCCGCCCGCGCCGCCTGGCGATATACGAATTCGATCGCTGCTTCCGTGTCCAGCGGTGGATCGGTATTCGGCATGCACGCAATCGACGTGAACCCGCCCGCCGCCGCCGCCGCCGCGCCTGATGCGATCGTCTCGGCATCCTCGTTTCCCGGCTCACGCAGGTGAACGTGCATGTCGATCAGTCCCGGACACACGATCATCCCGCTCGCGTCGATGATCTCGGCCTCGGCGTCAGACCCTCCATCTCCCGCCCCGGTTGGCCCGATCGCCGCAATCCTGCCGTTGGAGATCGTCAGGTTCCCGACCTCATCGATCCCCGCTCCGGGATCAACGATCCGGCCGTTCGTGATGATCAACCGTTCTGCCGCCATTCAGCGTCCTTTCCGCCGTCGGCCGTCCCGATCCCCCGCCTCAAACGAGCCACTCGCCCACCCCAAATCCCCCAACATTTCGGTTCTTGGCGCTTCGGTGCCGACCCCGATCCAACGTTTTGACGTTTCTGCCCCTGCTCACCCCGATCCCTCTGCCGCCTGTTTACACAAGAACAGGACCGCCATCCGCACCGCCAGTCCGTTTGTCACCTGCCGCAGGATCGCGCTGTGATGCCCGTCGGCCACTTCGGCCGACAGCTCGATTCCCCGGTTGATCGGCCCCGGGTGCATGATCAGAACATCCGGCTTCGCGCGTTTCATCCGTTCGTTCGTCAGCCCGAAAAGACGTGAGTATTCCTGGAGGCTGGGAAAGACATTGGACGCAATCCGCTCGCGCTGCACCCGCAGCATGTTGATCACGTCGAATGCCCCGATGACGGCGTCAAAATCGTGACACACCCGCGCCCCGAGCGATTCAAATGTCTTCGGCACGAGCGTCGTCGGACCGACAAACGTCACCTCCGCCCCCAGCTTCAGAAGCCCGTGGAGGTTGGACCGCGCGACCCGGGAATTGGCCACGTCCCCCACGATGGCCACCTTCAGCCCGGCGATCCGCCCCTTTGCTTGCCGAATCGTGTAGATGTCCAGCAGGCCCTGCGTCGGGTGTTCGTGCCGCCCGTCACCCGCGTTCACCACGCAGCAATCGACGTTGCGCGCCACCAGATGCGGCGCCCCCGCGGCCCAGTGACGGCACACGATCACATCGACCCCCATCGCCTCGATGTTCCGGGCGGTGTCCCGCAGCGATTCCCCCTTGCTCAGGGAGCTGGTCTTGGCCGTGAAATCCACGAGATCGGCGCTGAGCCGTTGCGCCGCCAGCGTGAAACTTGTCCGCGTACGCGTCGAATCCTCAAAAAAGAGGTTCACGACCACGCGTCCACGGAGAGCCGGAACCTTCTTCACGCTCCGCGTCGACACGTCCTCAAACGCCTCTGCCGTATCGAGGATGAAGCGGATCTCCTCCGCCGTCAGTTCCTCCAGCCCCAGCAGATTCTTGTGAGGCCACACCATCGACTCACGCGCGCCCACCTCTGCGGCCTCCACCAGTTGCCGCGCATCCGTCACGCGTCCGACGCCGCTCATCGCTCCGCCTCCACGCGATCCACACCGTCCGTCTCCATCAGCTTCACGCGAATATGGCCGTCGTCCGGCCCGCTGCAAACGCCGACAAAATCCGGCTGAATCGGAAGCTCCCGGCCGCCGCGATCGACCAAAACCGCCAGCCGGATCGCACGCGGCCGACCCAGGTCGATGAGCGCCGCCAAGGCCGCCCGAATCGACCGGCCTGTGTAGATGACATCGTCGACCAGAACGACATAACGCCCCGCGACGTCGAAGTCGATCTCCGTCGTCCGGACCACGGCCGACGGCCCGATCTCCGCCAGGTCATCCCGATAGAGCGTGATATCCAGAACACCGGTCGCGATGTCCTCCACGCCGCGGGACGCGAGCAATTCGATAATCCGCCGCGCGAGATCGTCCCCGCGGGCGCGGATGCCGACCACCCCCACGGGACAGCCCGGAGGAATCGACCGCGCGATCGCGTCCGCCATGCGGTCGAGGGCTTCGCGGATTCCATGCTCATCGAGGACCGTGCTCATGATTGGAGGACCGAGCCTAACAGGCCTGTTGCGCGTCCGCAAGGATCGCGTACCCCGACCCTTCCAGGCGTGAGAGACGGACCAGCAGGGTCCGCTGTCGGGGCCGGACTGGAGAATGAAGTGCCGCGTCGCCGTGGCCTGCACAGCGTCATCGCGGTCCGCACAGAGTTTCGGAATCTTTTGCTTTTGGCGCACTCTGCCGTTGCCGGCCAAGCTGACCTTCGACGGGACTATCCGGCGACCATGAGTTTCGGTCAGCCGGTTGGAGTGATCTTGCGTCCCCGTGCGGGCTTCGGACTGCCGTTCGATGGCCGTTTTTGTGGACGACTTGGCATCGGCAGCGGCTTTACCCGGTCAACGCGCCTGCAAAATGTAGGATGTTGTACGTCAGCGCGCACCAGAGCGCGATACCCGTCGCTTTCCCTAAACCTCGGACGCGGAGATATCTCATCCCACGCCATGCTTTCAAGTCACCATTGATCGTCTCGGATGTCGAACAACACTGTCGATGAATCACCTTCGCTTTGTCGCCCCCCCGTGGCCGACGTGGCGCGTGCTGCCACGGCCACGCTCGCTGGGCCGTGCGGTCGGGCGAACCCGTGAATCCCCCCGCGGATCCGCCGACAAACCGACCACAAAACAGATAAAACGTTTTAGCAGTCCGAAAAAAAGTGCTTGAAACGGTTCCGGGCGGGTGTTATTATAAATTGCGTTGAGAGTTCTTTCGCATGGGGGCGGAGAAGAAAGTCATGTCCGAAAGCCGAAAGCCGAAAGCCGAAACGCCGTAGCGCCGCCCCTTGTGGGCGAC
>CAYQDV010000193.1:0-6880 GCA_964416295.1 uncultured Planctomycetaceae bacterium | reverse complement strand
AAGTGCCGAGAGTGGTGCGTGACACTGACTGTGCTGTTGCGTCGCCTGCGCTCTGAGGTGCGGTCGGGGCGCAGCCGGCTCGCGCCGACGCCCCGTCTCGCCCCCATAGGGGCGGCCGCCGGTTCGAGCGATCAGACGCAGGGGGTGGATTCGAGGGATCATGAGTGAGCTTGCCATCGGGATCGATCTGGGCGGCACGGACATCAAGAGCGGTCTGGTGGCGTCGGACGGCCGGGTCGTCGCCCGCCGCTCGGTGCCGACTGAAGCGGACTGCGGCGTCGCTCACGTCCTGGACAAAATCGTTTGTGAGATCGAGGTCCTCCGTGCCCTCGCACCGGGCGATTCCGGAGGTATCGCGGCGGTCGGGGTCGGAGCACCCGGAACCCTGAGCCATCGGCGGGGCGTGGTGATCAGTCCACCCAATCTTCCGGGGTGGCGTGACGTCCCGATCGTCGATCGCGTGGGATCGGTGACGGGCCTCCGCGTGGTGCTGGAGAACGACGCCAACAATGCGGTGTGGGGCGAGTATGTGTGCGGGGCGGGACGGGGCGCCCGCGGCGTGGTGATGCTGACGCTCGGGACGGGCATCGGCGGCGGGATTGTTGTTGACGGCAGGCTGCATCGCGGCGTCCACGAGAGCGCGGCGGAACTCGGGCATACGATCGTCGAAATCGGAGGGCGGCCGTGCGCTTGCGGCCAGCGCGGCTGCCTCGAGGCCTATGCTTCGGCGGCGAACACGGCTGCCCGGGCTGCCGAGTTGCTCGATGCGGGCGAGACGTCGTGCCTGGGTGAGATCGTGGCGCGGGGTGAAGCGCTGACCGCTGCCGCCGTGTCGGACGCCGCCGCCGCCGGCGACGTGCCGGCGTCTCGCGTTTGGTCCGACACGTGTCGATATCTGGCGGTCGCGTGCATCAACATCTGGCACGGATTCGATCCGGATCGCATTCTTCTTGCGGGTGGCATGAGTGCCGCGGGACGGCGCCTGCTCGATCCTGTACGCGCCGGGGTTGAGTCGATGGCGTCGACGATGTTCGGCGAGGGGCCGGATATCCGCATTGCCGAGCTGGGGAATGACGCGGGGTTTGTGGGCGCGGCGCTGCGTGTGTTTCGAGACGTGTGAGTCGTTTCTGAGGCCATGTCGCCCGTCTTCGGGGCGATTCGTCGTCGCCCGAGATCGATTTCCGCCGTGGAGGTCGTATGGCATCTGCTCGAGTCATTATCGTGTTCGCGAAGTACCCGGAGCCGGGTCGGGTGAAGACTCGGCTGATCGGGCGGCTTGGGGCGGAGGCCGCGGCGGAAGTGCATCGTGAGTGCCTGGCCGCGACCCTGGCGTGCGTGACGAGCGTCGATGGGGCGGAGGTTTTCGTCGCGGTGTCGCCGGACGACGCACCGATCGCGAGCCTCGTCGGCGATGGCTTTGCGATCCTGCCGCAGGGAGGCGGAGACCTGGGCGAACGGCTGGAGCGCGCGATCCGGCGGCGATTTGAGGTCGGCTGCAAGCGGCTGATCGTCGTGGGAAGCGATTGTCCCGGAATGCAGCCCGGCGATATTGCCCGGGCGTTCGACTTGTTGGACGGCCACGATGTCGTGATTGGCCCGGCGCTCGACGGCGGATACTATCTGTTGGGTCTGTGCCAGCCGGCGCCGGTGCTGTTCGCCTCGGTCGCGTGGAGTTCGCCAGAGGTGGCCGAGCAGACGAGAGTCCGCGCCCGCTCATCTGGCCTGAGTGTCGCAGAGTTGATTGAACGGCGCGACATCGATGAATACGCCGACCTGGCGGCGGCCCGGAACGAGATTGCAGCGGGCGATTTACGGCTGGCCGGGTTTGGGCGTTTTGTGGACGGGTTGTTGAAGGACGGAGACGAACGTGAGTGAAGACGAAGTCGCCCTTCCGCCGAGCAAGGTTCTTGTCGTTGATGACAACGCTCAGAATCTGGAGTTGCTCGAGGCGTACATGGAAGAGATCGAGGGGGTGACGACGATCGGTGCGCTGGACGGCGCCGAAGCGTTGGAGAAGGTGGCAACGGAGGCGCCGGATCTGATTCTGCTCGACATCATGATGCCGAGGATGAGCGGCTACGAAGTGTGCAAGCGGCTCAAGGCCGACCCGGCGACGCGCGACATCCCGATCATCATGGTGACGGCGCTTCACGAGATGGGCGATATCGAGCGAGCGGTCGACGTCGGCACCAACGATTTCGTGACCAAACCGGTCAATCGCGTGGACCTTGTGGCCCGCGTGCGCGGCCTGCTGCGGCTGCGTCACCAAGGCGGCGCGGGTGATCCGGACGTCGATGATCGAGCCGACCCTGACGCGGGGAGCGGCCGGCCACCGTCGCTCTGATTCTGCGTGTTCCCATCAACACGAGGCTCACTGCATGGCAGAACCATCGGTTAACGGTGCGCCGGCGAGGCCCGAGGAGTCCTTTCGCCTGGCGTGTGACGACCTCTGTCTCACGAGTGTGCTGGCCAATGATCTGACGGTGATCGCGCGGCGGCAACCCGCCGCGCCGCTGGCGGCGGTGCGGATTTATGTACGCACCGGCAGCGTGCTCGAAGCGGAGTACGCCGGCAGCGGCATCAGCCACCTGCTTGAACATGTTGCCACGGGGGATGCGGCGGGCCGACGGACGGAGCGCGACATCCTCACGTTGTGCGATGCGCTCGGCGGACTTGTCAACGCCTATACCAGTGACGACCACATTTGTTATCACGCGGTGACGTCGCGCGAGCGTTTTTCGACAACCGTCGGACTGCTGGCGGACTGGGCCGTTCGGCCGGCGATGACCGAGGCAGTCTTCCGGCGCGAGAGGGGCGTGGTCTTGCGCGAGCTTGAACGGGACCGCGACGATCCGCAGACGCAGTTGGAGGAATTGCTTGCCGCGGCGGTCTACCGAGGACACCCCCTTCAGTATCCCATCATCGGCTATCGCGAGGCCATCGAGCGGCTCACACTGAAGGATCTCGTTGGCTACCACGCGCGGACGCACGTTCCAGGAAACATCGTGGTCGTCATCGTCGGAGATGTGGAACCGGACTTCGCGCTGGCGACCGTGCGCTCGGCGTTTGCGGGGATCAGTCGTCGACCGGCGGCGGTCGTGCCGCTCCCGGAGCCGATGCCCGTCCGGGCCGCCCGGCAATTCGTGAAGACGATGGATGTCACGTCCGCGTCGATGGTCCTGGCATGGCAGACGGTGCGGGAGGCTGCGGAAGAAGACGTCGCCCTCGATCTCCTGAGTTCGGTGCTGACCGAGGGCGACACGGCTCGGCTGGTCCGGTCGGTGCGGTGGGACCGTTCGCTGGTCCATGAACTGTTCGGCACGCACGAGAGCATGTGGCACACGATCGGGACGTTCGAGATTTCGGCCGAACTGGAGCCGCAGCAGCTCGGGGCGGTCGAGCGGGCCATCCTGGACGAGATTGAACGGTTGCGATCCGGGTCGATCGAGCTGGCGGAACTCGAGCGTGCCCGGCAGCAGGCGATCCTGCCGCTCGAAAAGCAGCGGCAGACGGCCGAGGGGCTGGCGGCGCAACTCGGCGAGGACTTCCTCGCGACCGGGAGCCTCGACTACACGGACGCCTATATCTCTCGCGTCCGACGGACGACCGCGGAGGACCTGCACCGCGTGGCGCGGCGCCACTTGCGGCCCGAGCGGCGCACCCTCGCCGCCGTCGTGCCGGCGGACCGCGAACAGCGCGTTCGACCGGCAACCCGGACGGCGCCCCCAACCGTCGTCGAGCGCCATGCGTTGTCGAATGGACTGACCTGCCTGGTCCGTCCGATGACGACCAGCGCGTTTGCCAGTGTTTTCGTGACGTTCGCAGGCGGGCTTCCGGCGGAGACGCCCGAGACCAACGGCGTTCACAACCTGATGGCCGAGGCGATGCTGCGGGGGACGCCGAATCGGACCGCCGAGGAGATTGCGGGGTTCTTCGAGTCGCGCGGCGCGTCGCTTCGAGCGGCCGGCGGCGCGGAGGCCGTCTCTTTGTGGTGCACCATTCGCGGCGACGACTGCGAACGGGCGTTGGAGGTTCTGGGTGACGTTGTTGGCCAACCTTTGTTTGATGCAGGAGAGGTGGACAAACTGAGACCCGCGATTTGCGACGCCATCGCCCGAGTCGACGACCACTGGCAGTCGGAACTGACGCGATTTGCTCGCCGCCACTTCTTCCGGCACAGCCCCTATCGAATGTCCGCGCTGGGTACCGCGGCGGTGATCGAGCGGCTGCGACCGGCGGACCTGCGGTCGCATCACGCGTGGTGCGTGCTGGGGGGCCGCGGAGTCGTGTCGGTCGCCGGGGCAATCGATCCGGAGCGCGTTCGGGCGGCGTGTGAGAGGTCGTTCGCATCGATCGCGGAGGGCGATCGCGCGACGCATGTCGAGATATGCCCCGAGCCGGAGCCGGCGGCGGACCGGCTGTTTGTGAAACCGGCCGGTTCCGGCCGGGAGGTGGCCGGCGTGTTAGTTGGATTCCCCGCGCCACCGGCCCTCGATCGCGGCCATGCGGCGGCGCTGGCCGTGTTCGGCGCGATGGTGACGGGCTACACGCTGTCGAGCGGCCGGCTCTTCGCGGCGTTGCGTGCAGGCGATCAGGATCTGGTGTATGAGGTCGGCGGGGCGGTCCTGTCCGGGACCCTGCCGGGGTACTTCGCCGCGACGGCCGCCTGTAGGCCTGATCGCGTCAGCGAAGTCACCACCATCATCCGCCGCGAGATCGATGCGCTTCGGGCCGGCCACTTTGACGAGGCCGAGCTGGATCGTGCGCGGACCATGGTGATCACGGGCGAGCTGGATCAGCTTCAGACGCCGGATCAGTTCGCGCGCCGGTGCGGCATGGACGAGCTGCTGGGCCTCGGACGCGACTATTGGACGGCGTTCTCGGAGGACGTCAGGGCCGTGTCGCACGACGACATTGTTCGGTTTGGCGGGCAGTTCCTTCGATGGGCGACGATCGCCGTCGTGACGCCGGATCCGGGGGCGGTCGATCTGGGCATCGAGGCCGTGACGGTGGCTGCGTTGCGCGGATCCGGGTGAAGGCTGTCGGCCTGTTTCCGCCCGGTGGTATAATCCGCTCGGTGGGATGCTGTCTCGCGGTCCACGCGACGGACAGGAGTGACGGCCATGATGATTCGAGAGCCGGCGGTTGCGGGGCGATTCTACAGCGGCGACCGCGATGGCTGCCGGGCGGAGTTGCAGGAGTGCCTCGAGGGGGCGTCGCGGCCGGCACCGAGCGGTGAGCCGGTGGAGGGCGAGCAGAGGGTGCTTGGAGGCATCGTGCCTCATGCGGGATGGATGTGCAGCGGGGCGGTTGCGGGTCGTGTGTTCCAAGCGGTGGCCGAACGGCGGCAGCCAGCGGCGGTGGTCGTGTTTGGTGCGATCCACGTCGGGCACGGGCCGCAGGCCTCGCTGTTTGGAAGTGGGGCGTGGGAGACGCCGTTGGGATTGGCCGAGGTCGATGAGCGGCTGGCCAACCGTCTGCACGGACACACCGGACTGATGGAGCAGGATCCGCACGCCCACGACAGGGAACACAGCATCGAGGTTGAGGTGCCGTTCATCCAGCATCTGATGCCCGACTCGATGATCGTCCCGATCATGGTGCCCCCGAATGAAAAGGCCGCTGCGCTGGGAACCGCCGTGGGGTTGGCCTGCCGAGGCTATGGCGCGGACGTCGTGTTCATCGGCTCGACGGACCTGACACACTACGGCCCACGCTACGGGTTTGTTCCGGAGGGTGTCGGCGCCGAGGCCCTCGAGTGGGCGCGAGACGTGAACGACCGGCGAATGATCGACGCGATACGCGCGATGCGGGATTCGGCGGTGGTCGATGAAGCCCGTGCGAACCAGAACGCCTGTGGTGCCGGGGCGATTGCCGCGACGCTTGCCGCGTGCAAGGCCTGCGGGGCCTCGCGGGCGACGTTGCTGGAACACACGACGAGTTTCGAGGTGCTGCGCGAGCGGTTTCCGGAGCCGGCGTCGGATGCGGTGGGATACGCCGGGATTCTCATCGACTGATTGGGCAAGCGGGCGCTACCGAGCCTGTGTCAGGACGGCTGCGAAACCGCCGTCGCGATCTGCGTCGGGCGTTGTGAAGACGGTCTGCGTCGCACGCCACCCGGCGTGTTCGTCGCAGAACCACGCGATCTGCTGTTCGTTCTCCTCCGCCTCCAGAGAACATGTGGAGTAGATCAGCCGCGTCTGTGGTCCGGCGCGGGCGACGGCCTGTTTGAGAATCGACCGCTGTATATCGACCAGTTCCATCATCGAGCGATGGGAGGCTCGAAACCGCGCTTCCGGGCGGCGTGCCAGGACGCCGGTATTAGTGCAAGGGGCGTCGACGAGGATCACGTCGGGCACTCGGCCCGCGACGGACAAGGCGTCGTCGAGTTGGTTGAGGGGTACGGTCTGTAGGCTATCGATCCCGAGACGTTCTGCGTTTTCCGCGGCTCGCTCGAGCGGCTCCGGATGGATGTCGGTGGCGATCACCAGGCCGTCATTTCCCATTTGTTCGGCGGCCTGCGTGGCCTTCGTGCCGGCGCCGGCGCAGCAGTCGAGCACGAACTCGCCGGGGTTCGGCGCGGCGAGCTTCACGGCGATCTGGGCCGTGCTGTCCTGGGGTTGACAGAGGCCCTCGTGGAACTCGGTGAGCGCGGCCAGGGACGGGGCGTTCGAGAGGGCGACGGCGTCGGTGCCCGCGATGCGCCACGGTCGGTAACCGGCGCCGGCGAGGCGGTCCGACAACTCATCGGTCGTACACCGCAGCAGGTTGGCACGGAGGACGAGCGGCGGGGGGCGGTGCCCCGGCGCGCCTGTGCTGGCGGCACAGGTGCTGATTGAGCACCGCGTGCAGCGCCTCACCACGCGAGAGAGGGCCAGAC
>CAYQDV010000192.1:0-6900 GCA_964416295.1 uncultured Planctomycetaceae bacterium | reverse complement strand
GATCGCCACGCAGATGGCCTCGGCCGCGGAGGCGCTGGCATCGCATGACTGCGGACCGGCGACAGCGCGTCAGGACCGCATCATTCGCTCACTCAATCGCCTGCTCGAAGCGATGGAAGAGGAGGCCCAAGACGAGGAGCAGGCGTTTGCCGCGGCCGGCGGCGGCAACGGCATGACGAGTCCGACCCGCGCCAAGCCGATCCCGACGCTCGCCGAGCTGAAAATGCTGCGCATGATGCAGGCGGATGTCAACGAACAGACACAGGCCTCGTATCGAATCGAACCGGATCCCATCCTGCGGACGGAACAACAACTCAAGACGGTCGAATCCATCGGCACGTCTCAGCGGGAAATCCGCGACCTTGCGGTCGAGATGATTCGCAAGGCGGCGGCCTCACAGGCAGGAGGCTGAGGATGACGAGTATCGCGGCGGTCGTTCTCATCCTGAATGTCATGGTCACGTCTTTGGCGGCAGAGGAGCCGTCCGGACATCCGACCTCGCAGCCCACGAAGGTGCTCGATGAGGACCTTGTTCGCCGGCTGATGGGTGGAGAGACGACGGCCGTCGATGCTGTCCATGACACGCTTGAGCAGATGGACCGGGCTGCGGAGGCGCTCGCTCGAAAGCTGGACCCCGGCAGAGACACGCAGACAGTCCAGGCTCGCATCATCGAGGGCATCGACCGGCTGATCGCCCAGGCGCGAAAAGCTGGATCGAAGCGGCAGCGCGGGTCGCGCCGCACGCGCAGTCGAAAGGGCCGCCCCAGAGGCAAGCCCGTGGAGGACGCCAGCAAGGCATCGGATGCCGCCCGGCCCCAGCCCGCCGCGGCGCAGCGATCGGGCCGAGGCTCCGCCGCCGGGTCGGAGAAAGACGCGAGTAGCCATCAGAAGACCGGCACGGCGGGCCTGGCCCGGGGATGGGGGTTCCTGCCGCCGCGCGATCGTGACGAGATCGTGCAGGGCTTCAGCGAGGAATTCCTCTCCAAGTACCGAGACATGATCCTCCGATACTACCGATTGCTGGCCCGCCGATCCGAGGAAGAGTGATGCGCCCGGAAATCGCCATCTTCGCCGCCGAAACCTCGACCCGTCGGCCGCGGCGCCGCCTTCCGGCGGCCGTGAGCCTGGTGCTCGGAATCACCGTCGGGGCACAAATCGGCACGGCCCAACCCGCGCAGACGCCGGGCAAGGCGGGCGAATCGAAAAGACCAAAGGCCGCCGCCCCCGTCGGAAAGACCCGATCGCCCCGGCAACCGCCGACCACCACAGCGCCGGGCGATCGCCCCACACCCCAATTACAGGCGGCTGTCGAGAAAGGAATGACGTGGCTGGCACAGCAGCAGAGCCGCGATGGGTCGTTCGGCAGCGAGTCTCAATATGGCCGCCACGTCGGCATCACGGCGCTGGCGTGTCTGGCGTTCGTGAGCGACGGCAACGTGCCGGGGCGGGGACGTTTCGCCGGCGTCGTCGAGCGCGGGCTGGCCTTCACCCTGAACTCGACCGCGGAGCAGTCCGGACTGGTTGCCGCGGAAACCTCCTACGGACCGATGTACGGGCACGGCTTCGCGACGCTGTTCCTCGCCGAGATGTACGGCATGTCCGCCCGGCCGGACCTCCGGGAAAAGCTGCGCAAGGCCGTCGCCCTGATCGTTCGCACGCAGAACACCCAGGGCGGCTGGCGATACCATCCCGTTGCGCAGGATGCCGACCTGTCGGTGACGGTTTGCCAGATCATGGCCTTGCGGGCGGCCCGCAACGTCGGCGTTCGCGTGCCAAAACGCACGATCGATCGCGCGATCAAATATGTCCACGAAAGCCAGAACACCGACGGCGGGTTTCGTTACATGATGGACTCCACCGGCTCCATGTTTGCCCGATCGGCCGCCGGCGTCGCCGCCCTCTACTACGCGGGCCTCTACGAAGACGACGCCATCCGCCGCGGACTCGGTTATGTGGAAAAGTTTCTGCCCGGACGGACGCAGGAGCAGACGCACTACTTCTACGGTCACTATTATGCAGTGCAGGCGATGTATCTGGCCGGCGGACCGCATTGGAAGCGCTGGTGGCCCGCGATTCGGGACGAACTGATCGCCAAGCAGGCGCCGGAGGGATTCTGGCGCGGGCAGGCCGGCACGGAGTACGGCACGGCGATGGCCCTGATCATCCTTCAGGTGCCCGCGCGAACGCTGCCGATTTTTCAGCAATGAACACGGCGTATACAATAATCCTGATTCTTTTGCCGGCCGTCCGGGCCGCGGCCTTCGGCGGTGCCGAGCCGCTCCGCATACAGGCGTATCTGCTCGACGGGCGAAGGATCGCGGGCGTCGTTCGCGACTGGCGACTCGATGGCGAGATGGAGATCCAGACCGCGGTGGGCGACATGCGGCGCATCGCCTCCGGAGAGATCGATCGGGTCGATGTCGCGCCCCGGTCGCCGGCCTCTCCGCCGGGACCGTGGTTCCTTGAGACGTGGGCCGGCGATCGCCTGACGGGTGAGATCGTCGGCGGCGACGCACAACACCTGTCCGTGAAACACGCCCCGCTGGGAACTCTTCGGATTCCCTTCGTTGAACTGAAGTGGGCCGCCCACCGAGAATCCGGCCCCCGGTCACGGTCCGTTCGGGACGACTTGGACACGATCCTGCTGATGAACGGCGATGTCGCCGCCGGCATCGTCGTCGCCGCCGGTGCGGAGACCGTCACCCTCAGCGACGGGCGTGCCGAACGGTCGATTCGCTGGGACGTGATCGATACGCTGCAGATGGCGCCGTCGAACCAGCGAAGAACGACGGACGTCCGCGCCGCGATCGAATTCGGCGACGGCACCCGGCTGATCGCCACCCGGTTGCGCTGGCGGAGCGAATCGGTCGAGGCGACCGTGGCCGCCGCGCAGCAGGTCCACTTCAATCAGCGACTCATCCATCGCGTCGCGGTGCTTGGCGGAAAACGAGTCTGGCTCGGCTCTCGCAAGCCGTCCGACTACCACAGCACGCCCTATTTCTCGACCGCGTGGCCCTATCGCATCGGCACAAACGTGGTGGGCGGACCGCTGCGGCTCCGCGGTCAGACGTACCAGCGGGGCATCGGGCTGCACGCCGCTTGTCGCATCGAGTGGGACCTGGGAGGCCGGTTCGAACGCTTCACCGCGCTGGCCGGCATCGACGATTCCGGCGGACCTCTGGCAGATGCCGACTTGATCGTCAGGGTCGACGGCCGTTCGGTTGAGCGGATCGAGGGCCTTCGATTGGCCGACGCACCCAAGTCGATCGACCTCTCCGTCCGAGACGCGAAAACACTGACAGTCGAGATTGAGTTCGGGCTTCGCGGGGACGTGCAGGATCGCGTCGACCTGGTCAATGCGGCGTTGATCCGTCCTTGACGGCCGTGTTCGTTGTGGTCGTCCCGGCGTGCAGGCGCCGCGCGAGTTCGCGGGCGCGGGCCGTCCACTCTCCCGCATCGTCCGCGTTCGCCGCGGTCTCGGCAGCGCGCTCCGCCGACGAAAAATCTCCCTGAAACGCGAGTGCTCGCGCCAATGTGTACATCCCCGGTGCGGTGTTCCGGGTTTCGGCCGGCAGGTCTGACAGGGCGGCGAGCGCGATCCGCATCCGTGCCGGGTGGCCCGCTTCCGGCGCGACCGTGAAGGGAAGCTCTTCCAACAGCCGCGCCAGTCGAGCGAAATGCCGCTCGCGGAGGGCGTTCCAGACGAAGGCCCACTTCGCGAACGCCCGCAGTGGCGTGTCGGCGGGAATCGAGACGGCCGATGATCGGGCCTCATCCGTCTGGCCGGCCATGACGCAGGCCCAGGTCAGCCAGGCGCTGGTCTCGGGGTCCGATCCGCCGGCCCGGCGAACGGCGTGCCACAACTCGACGATCTGAGCGTAACGCCGGCGGCGCTGGAGCAATTCGTGCAGGCCGACGGCCGCTTCGCGATGGGCCGGCTCCGCCGACAGGACGGCGCGATAGTCCCGTTCCGCTCGATCCGGTTCCTGCATTCGCACGAACAGGGCCGCACGATTGACGCGAATGGCCACACTCGACGGGTCCGCGGAAAGCAGACGATCGAAGATCGCGACGGCCTCGGAGAATCGATCGAGATTCGTCAGCACGACGGCCAGGTTCACCGCGGCGGGACGGTCGTCGGGATCGACATCGAGAATCCGCTCGAGGAGTTGGCGGGCGTGCTCCCAACGCCGCTGCCGGATCATGAGGTCGGCGAGGTCGAAGAGCGCGTTTCGGTGATGGGAGTTCAGGGCGACGGCCCGCTCGAACCACTTCACGGCTGCGTCGATATCGCCGCTGTCACGACAGCTTCTCGCCAGGGCGGTGGCGGCGGGCAGAAAGCCGTCATGCTCCTCCAGAATGCGGCGATAACGCGCGCGGGCCTCCGCCCGGCGGCCGAGTCGCTCCAGCGTCAGCCCGTAGTAATACGCGGTGCGGGCGTGGTGCGGGCGTCTCCGCACAGCTTCGCCCAGTTGGGCCGCCGCCCGCGTCCAGTCCTTCTTCAGGCGGTAGGCCTCCCCGGCGAGGGTCGGCAGGCGCGGGTTGTCGGGCCAGCGCCGGCGCATCTGCGCGATGACCCGAAACGCCTCATCCGGCCGCTCTTGCAGGAGGTATGCCTTGATCAGTTCGACGTGGACGTCGGGGTTGTCCGGATAGATTTCCATGGTGCGCTGGGCCTGCGCGATAACATTCGACCACACTCCGGCCTGGTCTCGATCAATGCCCACCCAGACCGCGAGGACCGCCAGACACGGCGCTACGACGAGGACCGACGCCCACCACGCCGACGCCCGTCTGCGCAGGACGTCATAGACGGCGATCACCCCGGCGGCCAAAGCCAGGTGAAGTCCGATGATCGGCAGATACATGTAACGGTCGGCCGTCAGGAATCGGCGCGCGGCCGTCGCGGCCAGAAACGGGCCGATCAGCGTGAGAAACAGAACAAAGCCCGTGAATGCGATTCGGCTTCGGCGCCACGCGAAAGCCGCCAGGCCCAACACGACGCCCCATTCGAGCAGCGCCCACGCGACGTCGCTCGACAGGAAGGGCACACGATCCGGCGGCGGCGACCAGGCCGACAGGTGTGCCGGCCAGACGGTGTTCTCGAAGTAGTATCGGCTGGCCAGCAACATGCGGACGGGGACGGAGGTGGTGGTCTCCGCCCGGATCCGTTCGATGTAGCCGGCCTGGCGCGTGGCTGCGACGGCGGCCCACGTACCTGCGACGCTCATGGCGAGCAGGATCGCGTAGCCGATCCAACACCGGCGGTCCCACCGACGGTGAAGGCGGAAATCGCACCAGGCGGCCGCGATCGGCACACTCGGAAAGACCTTCGACAGCAACGCACCCAGCCAGACGACGACGGTCGACACGGTCCAGCCGATCCGCGGACGATCGCGCCGATATAGACAGATAACTATCAACATCAACGAGAGCGCGGCGGCCAACAGGATCATGCGGCCGGTGATCCACGCGACCGGTTCAATCGCAAACGGGTGGCAGGCAAACGCCACGCCGGTCACCAGCGCGATGCCGAGTCGCGCCGAGAGCCGCCAGGCGATCAGGCAGGCGAGCGCGGCATTCAGCGCGTGCAGGAGGATGTTCCTGAGATGAAACACGAACGGGCTGATCGGGAAGCGGCCGGCGGGATCAGGGCCGGCGAGGGCATAGTCGGCCTGAAAGGTCAACATGGGAAGCGGCTGGTACAGGTCGCCATGGACCATTGTCAGCAGCTTCCAGGCATGGCCCAGCGAAGGATGATTCACATAGACATGGTCGAGGACCAGCCTGTGGTCGTCGCCGCGGAGAAAATCGCCGTTCCGGGTCGGCCAGCCGACGACAAACGCCGCGGCGGCGGACACGAGCAGGACCCACAGGACCCCGCCGCGCAGCCGCCGGTCGCCCTGTGGGATCACGCCGGTCTGTCGCGGTGCGTCAGTCACGCGAGGCTCCGTGTCTGATTACGAACGGGCGGCGCCGGGCGGCGCCCATGGCCGCCCGCTACGCCGTCGCCCGACGTCAGCGTATCATTCCGTTGTGACCACCGAAAGTGAACACATCTTCAGGCGTCGGCCGCACACCTGTCCTACGTCCCACGGACCCCTGGCGTTCGGCGGGCGGTGCCTCGTGATGGGCGTGCTGAACGTCACGCCGGACAGCTTCAGCGACGGCGGTCGGTTCCTGGAGCCTCGGGCGGCGGTGGCGCGGGCGAAGGAGATGGCCGCCGAGGGCGCGGACGTCATCGACATCGGCGGCGAGTCCACGCGGCCGGGCAGCGAGCCGGTGCCCGAAGACGAGCAGATTCGCCGCGTCGTGCCCGTGATCCGCGACCTGCGCCCGTGCGGTGTGACTATCCCCGTCTCGATAGACACGCGGTCGGCTCGCGTCGCCCGCGCGGCCCTCGACGCCGGCGCCGACCTGATCAACGACGTCTCCGGAGCACGGCACGATCCGCAGATGCCGGACCTGCTGGCCGAGCGGGACGTTCCGTTTGTCGTCATGCACATGCGAGGCACGCCGGGGACGATGCAGGACGACCCGCACTACGACAATGTCGTCGCCCAGGTCGCGGCCTTCTTCGAAGACCGGGCCGAGGCCCTCGCGGCGAGTGGCGTGAATGTCGACGAACGGCTGATTGTCGATCCGGGGCTGGGATTCGGCAAGACCACGGCCCACAATCTCGCGCTGTTGCGGTCGATCCGGGCCATCGGCCCCCGTTGGCCGATGCTCGTCGGTCCGTCCCGCAAGCGGTTTTTGGGCGACCTCCTGAACGAACCGGCCCCCGCCCGACGCCTGATGGGCACCGCGGCGGTCGTGGCGGCCTGCGCCCTCTCAGGTGTAACCATGGTCCGCGTCCACGACGTCCGCGCCATGCGCCAAGTGGTGGACACCTGCGCGGCC
>CAYQDV010000191.1:2715-7073 GCA_964416295.1 uncultured Planctomycetaceae bacterium | reverse complement strand
TCAGTTGTCAGTTGCCAGCCTGAATGTGCTTTGCTCGCAGCTCTAGCCGACGCTGCCTTCAAGGCTCACGGCGAGCAGCTTTTGGGCCTCTACGGCAAACTCCATCGGCAGCTCCCGGAAGACCTCCCGGCAGAACCCGTTGACGATCATGTTTACGGCGTCCTCCGTCGAGATGCCGCGCTGGTTGCAGTAGAAAAGCTGATCCTCGCCGATCTTCGACGTGGTCGCTTCGTGTTCCATGTGCGCCGTGCTGTTCTTGACCTCGATGTACGGGAAGGTGTGCGCCCCGCACCGGTCGCCCATCAACATCGAATCGCACTGCGTGAAGTTTCGCGCGTTCGTCGCACCCTTGTTGATCTTCACCTGCCCTCGATAGGTATTCTGGCCGTGCCCCGCCGAGATTCCCTTCGAGATGATCGTGCTGCGTGTGTTCTTGCCGATGTGAATCATTTTCGTGCCGGTGTCGGCCTGCTGGTAGTTGTTGGTCAGCGCCACCGAATAGAACTCGCCCACAGAGCCGTCGCCTTGCAAAAGGCAGCCCGGATACTTCCACGTAATCGCCGAGCCGGTCTCCACCTGAGTCCACGAGATGTGGCTGCGGACCCCCGCGCACTTCCCGCGCTTGGTCACGAAGTTGTAGATGCCCCCCTTGCCATCCTTGTCGCCGGGGTACCAGTTCTGAACCGTCGAGTACTTGATCGTTGCGTCGTCCAGCGCCACAAGCTCCACGACGGCCGCGTGCAGTTGATTCTCATCCCGCATCGGCGCCGTGCACCCCTCCAGATAGCTCACCTGCGCCCCCACGTCCGCCACGATCAATGTTCGCTCAAACTGCCCGGTCGAGGCCGCGTTGATGCGGAAGTAGGTCGATAGCTCCATCGGGCAACGCACGCCCTTCGGCACGTATACGAACGATCCGTCGCTGAACACCGCTGAGTTCAGCGTTGCGAAGAAGTTGTCCGAATACGGAACGACCGATCCAAGATACCGGCGAATCAACTCGGGATGTTCCCGCACCGCCTCGGAAAACGAGCAGAAGACGATCCCCAGCTCCGCCAGCTTGTCCTTGAAGGTCGTCGCCACCGACACGCTGTCAAACACCGCGTCCACCGCGACCCCCGCCAGACGCTGTTGTTCCTCCAGCGGAATCCCCAGCTTCTGGTAGGTCTCCAGCAGTTTCGGATCGACCTCGTCCAGGCTCTTCGGTCCGTCCTGCTTGGTCTTCGGGGCGGAATAGTAGACGATCGTCTGATAGTCGATGGGCGGATACGAGACCTTCGGCCACTTCGGTTCCGTCATCGTCAGCCAGTGTCGATACGCCTTCAAGCGCCACTCCGTCAGCCACTCCGGCTCACGCTTTTTCGCCGAGATGAACCGGACGATCTCCTCGCTCAGCCCCGGCGGCGCGCTGTCCGCCTCGATGTCCGTGACGAAGCCATAGCGGTAGTCGCTTCCGGCCCATTCATCGAGTGTGTTCGTTGCCGTGCTCACCGGCTCGCTCCTTGCGCCACAAATCGCACCGATACGGTGCTGTTTCAGGGCGTATCTTCAACCGCCTCGCGGGAACGCCACGTCCCCGACGGCGGATCATGCTCGGCCGCGGCCCACCCCCATGGGGCCGGCGGCGTCCTCTCTCCGTTGGGCATCTTACGTACTGAAGCTGCTGCCACAGCCGCAGGTGTGCTGCGCGTTCGGATTGCTGAACACAAAGCCGCGACCCATGAGCTCGTCCTTGAAATCCAGTTCCGTCCCCCCGAGGTACTGAATGCTCACATGGTCACAGATGACTTTGATTCCATGTATCTCGAATTCCTCGTCCCGCTCGTGCCGCGTCTCCGTCAGGTCCAGCGTGTAATTGAAACCGCTGCACCCGCCACCCTTGACGCCCAGTCGCAGGTACGTATTGTCCGTATCAAGCTTCTGCTGCTCGATGATCGTCTTGACTTCACTCGCCGCACGTTCGGTTAACGTCAAAGCCGCCATTCACAAGTCTCCTCGTCCGGCCACGCCGGAATGTCCAGATTCACACGTCGCAATCGCAACTCGCGATCTCCTTTCGGATCCCGTGTTCGCTCAACAGTCCCATCTCCACCGACACGCTCGCGTCCCCATAGCAGGGATCATGCGCAATGTCCGCCAGCGTCACCGCGTTCAAGAACGCCGTCAGCCGTGCGTGAACCTTCTGAACCGGACGCGTCACCGGACACACGTCCGTCAGGTCGCACGCGGCCTCACCCGTCGCCGGATCGGACGCACACTGCACGAATCGGACCGGCCCCTCCACCGCCTGGATGATCGTCTCCAGCGTGATCCGCTCGGCCGGCAGCGCGAGCCGGTATCCTCCCTTTGCTCCGCGAACGGACCGCACGAGTTCCTTTTGCGTCAGTGTTTTCAAGACATTGGTCAACACCGCCGGCGGCACGTGAAAGCGCTCCGCGATCTCTCGCGCATTGCATACGCGGTCCGGCGACTGGGCCATGTGACTCAGCGCGATGATGGCGTAATCGGTCTTCTTCGTCAGCGCGAACATCGCGATACCCATCTGGTCCGCCACCCGCCAATTCGGGCATAGACCAGACTACTGGCACAATATAGCATCAAATCGGTGCCCTTTCAATAGGGGACGCTGAGTGCGGCATCACCGCCGCCGGAGCCATCCCATAAGGTCCGATTGTATCGTGTGTGCTGATTGTAGTGATTATGGTCGGCGTCCCGTCAGCCGCTCGTAGTCGTCGGGCGTGTTCACGTCGATCGGTGCGTGCCGAGTCGTGATTGCGAACTCTCGAACCGCCTCCGGGTGCAGTTCAGCCAGTTCGTTCAGCCGGCGATTTCCCCCCCATTCCAAGACCTTGCTTAGAAACTCGAACCCGAAGACCGCCGGATGCCCCCGCCGCCCCCCATACGTCGCGATCAGAACTCCCGGCGGACGGCGCGGCAGCCGATACGCCTCCGCCATCGACGTGATGACGCCCGCGCCGACCTCCGGCTGATCCGACAACAGCAGCAGAACCCCATCCGTCTCCGCCGGATCGAACGCCGTTTGAAGGTGCATCACTCCCACCTGCACCGATCGGATCATCTCGCTGTGCGGGTCATCATTGACCGCCACCTCGCATCGCTCCGGCAGACTCGCCAGCAGTGTTCCCGCGCCCGTAGGATTCGCCACGACGACCAGGTAGTCGATCGTCGAATCCATCACCGAATCGATCACGGCATCGAGCATCGTCCCGTCGCCATAAGGAAGGGTTTGCTTCGGCCGTCCCATCCGGCGGCTCTGCCCCGCCGCCAGCACCAGGGCATGCACGCGCCGCCCGCTCATGACACCGCTCCATCTTCACCCACGGCCAGCGGACCCTCGACGCGCGTCGGTTTGTCCCGGCGACGCACCTCTATCAGCTCCGCCAGGATGCTGACCGCAATCTCCGGCACCGTCACCGCCCCGATCGACAGCCCGATCGGAGCGTGAACCCGTGAGAGCTTTTCCCGATTCACGCCCAGCGCCGCCAGGTCGTCGAAGATCAGCTTCACCTTGCGGCGGCTCCCGATCATCCCGATATACCCCGCATCGCTCTCGACGACCGCGTGCAGTGCCTGCTCGTCGTGATGGTGGCCCCGCGTCACGATCACCACGTACGTTCCGACGTCGATCGGCTGCCGCCGGAGCGTCTGCTCGATATCTCCCACCACCGGCACGATCGGCGGCGGCAGGCGCTCGGCACCGGCGAACTCCGCCCGATCGTCGATCACCGTCACCTCGAAATCCAGACCGACCGCCATCTTTGCCAATGACGCGCCCACGTGCCCCGCTCCGGCGATGACCAGCCGCGCCGGGGCCTCGATATTCAGCCGATACTCGACCATCCGGCCCTCGTGACGCACGCGCAGCGGCACGGTCGCGGCCACGCGACACTCGAGGGCCTCCGCGGCCGCGAGAAACGGCGCCACCTCCGCCTCGGAGCCGATCGGCATCACCGCCACCCGCATCGTCCCACCGCAGATCAGCCCGTCGTCCCACCCATAGTCGTGATCGAGTTGAAACGTCAGCAGCCCCGACTGATCGCGCTGCAACAGCGTGAATGCCTGCTTCCGAACCTCCGCCTCGACGCACCCACCCCCCAGCGTCCCTTCGGTCGCCAGATCCTCGTGCAGCAGCATCGTCGCGCCCGCCGACTGCGGCGTCGATCCGTGCGAGCCCACCACGGTACACACGACCACTCGGCGCCGTCGTTCCACACAGCGACTCACGGATCGGAACAAGGCCGCGAATGGATTCATACCATCGTCTTGGACTTCGCCGGTGACGCCGGCGAATCCTTCATCGGCAGCGTCGTTCGCCGGAGGCCGTCATACGCATACAA
>CAYQDV010000191.1:1394-2615 GCA_964416295.1 uncultured Planctomycetaceae bacterium | reverse complement strand
CTTCTCGGCCAGCCGGTCCAGGCATCCCTCGATCGCGAATGCCGCCTGGTTCGCGCCGAAACCCCGCATCGCCCCGCACGGCGGATTGTTCGTGTAGACCGCCGTCGCCTCGATATCGACCGCCGCGAACCGGTACGGCCCCGTCGAGTGTCCGCCGGCGCGCTCCAGCACCTTGGCCCCCACCGACGCATACGCCCCCGTGTCGCCAATGCACCGCGTCCGTAGCGCCGTCAGCCGGCCCTCCGAATCGCAGCCGACCTTGCATTCAATCGTGACCGGGTGCCGCTTGGGGTGGAGCCGCATGCTCTCGGGCCGGTTCAGCACCGTCTTGACCGGACGCCGAGCCAGCACCGCCAGCAGGCACGTCTGTGCCTGGATCGACAGGTCTTCCTTGCCGCCGAACGCCCCGCCGTTCGACACCAGCTCCACCCGCAGTCGCTCCGGCGTCCAGTTCAACACGCCGCAACATTGACGGCGGTCGTCAAAGACGCCCTGTCCCTGCGTCAGAAGGTGCAGCCCGACCTCGTCCTCCGGCCACGCCTCCGCCCCCTCATACAACCTCTCGCCAACAACCGCCGTCCACGATTCCGCTGTGTTGACTTTTTGAATTTTTGAATTTTTGACTTCTCCGGCGCGTATCGGAATCGCGATGCACGCCTCCGGCTCGAGATACAAATGCTCGATCGTCTGCGTCCGCCACGTCCCCTCGACCACGTGAGCGCTCCGCGCGAGCGCCGCCTCGACATCGCCACGCACCAGAGCCGATCGCGACAGCAGGTTGCCCTTCGGATGAAGCTGCGGCGCGTCCGGCCGCAGGGCCGCCTCCGGATCGGTCACCGGATCTCGAATCTCATAGTCGACCTCGATCAGCCCCGCCGCCCGCCGCGCGGTGGGTTCGTCCTCGGCGACCACGGCCGCGAGGATGTCCCCGACATAGCGCGTCTCCTCGCCCTCGGCCACGAACACCGGCCAGTCGCTGACGATCAACCCCACGTGCCGGTCACCCGGCACGTCCCGCGCCGTGACCACGCGAATAACGCCCTCGACCGCCTCCGCCGCCGAGGTGTCGATCCGCTTGACGAGTGCCCGCGGATGGTCGCTGAATCGCATCGCCGCGTGCGCCAGCCCCTCAAACGAGATGTCATCGATATACTTCCGATCCCCCAGCACCGCCTCCGCACCGCCATAACGCGGCAACCGGCTCCCGACACCTTCGCCGTC
>CAYQDV010000191.1:0-1294 GCA_964416295.1 uncultured Planctomycetaceae bacterium | reverse complement strand
TGTTTTCGCGTCGCCTCCGGCAGCCCCTCCAGGGTCGTGACGCACTTCCCGGCCGCCAGCGAGGCCTTCATCGTGCAGGACAGCCGCGGCTTGCCGTCGATCAGCACCGTGCAGCACCCGCACTGCCCCATCGGCTGGCACCCGTCCTTCGGCGAGATCAGCCCCAGCCGGTCGCGCAGCGCGTCCAGCAGCGAAAGCCCGTCGGGGACCTCCAGCGCGACGGACGAGCCGTTGACCGTCAACTCAATCGCTTCAATTGCCGGCTGTACGCCCATATCGTCTCCCCACCGCGGCGGCTACGGCGCGTAATTGCAGCGGCGTCAAGATATTATGTCTCATCCGCTCCTCGATGACAACCGCCCGCTCGTATGCCACGGCCACGCCTGCGTGACCGGGCGACTCACCAGCAGATCCCTCGAACCGCTGGCTCCCTTCCCAGATTACCAACATTTCGGCGTTCGGACTTTCGGTCATGGACCCTCGTTTTGACGCCTTGGTTTTTCCTCTCGCCCGGAACCGTTATAGTGCGGGACTTTGATTTTCGCCGCCGACGCTCCGCTTGGGGGCGGCGGAACGAAGGTGGCCGCATCCCTTTGCGCCAAGGGTTCTGGGATGTTTCCCGAGCACGCGCCGACGCCGCGGAGCCGCGTTTGTGAAACCTGTCACAAAGCCCGTTGGCTCCACGAGGGACGCAGCAAACATTGGAAGTGTGAACCGTCATCGTGCGACGCGCCACGACGACATGACCGCCATCCACCGATGACACGCAGTCGATAACACGCAGGAGAAAGCAGAGTGATCCCGACCCGGAAGAACAGTAACAGGATGACCCTCTTCATGATGGCAGCGATGGCCCTCGCCGCCACGCTCATCGCTAGCGGCCCGATCATGGCCCAAGTGGCCAACGCACCGGCCACGGCCACCGATGCCGCGACCGCCGTCCCCTCCGAACACAGCTTGAGCCAGCTCCCCAGCCTGTGGTGGATCGCCCCCATCGGATCGCTGATCGCGGTCATCTTCGCCGTGGTCTTCTACTACAAGATGAAGGCCGCCGACGAAGGCGACGAGGACATGATACGAGTGTCTTCATATGTCCGCGACGGCGCCATGGCCTATCTCAAGCAGCAGTACAAGATCGTCGCCATCTTCTTCATCGTCGTGTCGGCCATCCTCTTCTGGATGGGCTGGTCCCTGCACGTCCAGCACAAGATCGTCTTTCTGGCCTTCCTGACGGGTGGTTTCTGGAGCCGCCTGTGCGGGTGGTTCGGGACGTATCAGACGAGCCCGTCGTTGA
>CAYQDV010000190.1:0-7147 GCA_964416295.1 uncultured Planctomycetaceae bacterium | reverse complement strand
GTGGTCCGGGCGCGCGGAAATGTCGATCTGGCCGGACGGAAGGACCGGGCGGGGAAGGATCAGGCTCTCATCGCGAACGGCGCGGGAACGGGGCGGCTACTTCGTCGGCTCGGGCTTGGCCTCGTCGCAGGACGTCGCGTCGTCGGGTGGCTGAGTCGCGTTTATGGGTGATCGGGCCCCGAGGCAGAGTTGCACGAGCTCATCGACGGCAAGCCTGAGTTGGTCGACGGGAGCCTTGTTGATGATCGCGGACTCGGCCTTCTCGGCGGCGGCGGTGATCGGGCTGAATCCGTAGCCGCCCGCCTCGCCCTTGAGGCCGCGTGCCAACCGCTCGAGCGTCGACATATCCGACGCCGCGAGGGCCTTCTCAATCGCGCGGAGTTGCTCGGGGAGTTCCCCCACAAACGCCGAGATGATGTCGGCCATGGCCGGGTCCGTGTGGTAGGCGCTGAGCAACGGCTCCTGTCTCAGCATGTCCAGCAATTTGACGAGGTCTTCGCGCGCCGCGGGTTTGGTCAGGACCTGATCACATCCGGCGTCGAGACATCGCTGGCGGTCGGCCGGCCGGCTCAGGGCCGTGAAGGCGACGATCACGCCGCGATAGCCCTTGGCACGGAGTTGCCGCGTGGCCTCGAAGCCGTCGAGGACGGGCATCTCCATATCCATCAGGATGGCGTCGAAGGCGCCGCTCAGGGCCTTTTCGACGGCGATCTGCCCGTTTTCGGCATGCTCGACGTCGGCGTGGAGCTGTTTGAGAAGAAACGCTGTCAGGCGGACGATGGAGGGATCATCGTCGGCCAGCAGGACGCGGGATTTCAGCGCATCGCTACAATAGTCTGAAACCTGTATCTCGGCGTCGAACTTCACCGAGATTTCATGCACACCCTGTTCGAGGTAGCGACATCGAATGACGACGCCGCTGATCTCCTGCCATGCCCCATGCGTATTGATGAGTTTCACGACGCACTTGGAGCCTCGGTGAACGAACCCTCCGTGCAGAAAGGAGACGCCGCCGCTGCCGATCTCCCGCATCGCGACGCGATAGGGCGTGAAACTGGCGCCTTCGGGCTGCTGAATATGGACGACACAGGACTTGATGCGATAGGGATATCGTTCCGAGCTGCGTCGGTGCTTGTCGCTCTTTGGGCCGGCGCTGTCGAGATGGTCCAGGATCGCATCGATCGCCGCCGTATCGAGGCGAATCGTCTTGACCAGAGCGCCCGTCGCGGTGGACTTTGTCATGCCGGGTCCTTATGGAGCAACGGGTGCCGGGCACGTCCCACGCTGCGGGTCCTGTCTCTGTCCGACAGTTTCAGCCCGAACGACCGGATTCTCGGCTACGGTGATATCCATGGGCCGGCTCCCGTTCGTCCATTCCCATCGGCTGTGGGACCGCGGCGGTTCAATTCCGTCTGCCTGAGCGGCCGATACGGCGTCCGGTCGCGTGCGAGCGCTCCGCCCGCGCGGCGACGTCCGGATATGGCTTCGATCGTTCAAGAGTTGTGCGTGAGAACGCGTACATGGGCGGGTGCCACCGGCGCCTTGTCCGGCGGCGCCTCGGGTGAGACGGTCGTGGCGAAGCGGCGCGGCGCGGAGTAGGATGACCGCGTTCGTGGGCGGAGGTGCGTGACGCATCGGTGCCCGTCCGCAGTCGATACCGCTCTCGTCTTCGCCGCACGGCGTGCCGGGCGGGTGGGAGTCGCCGTCGTTGACACCAGTGCGCCCCAGAGTCTCACTGATCTACCCGGTCTTCTTCCTGTCCGGCGTGGCCGGGCTTGGCTATGAGATCGTCTGGACGCGGCTGTTTGCCGTGGGGCTGGGCCACGAGTTCCCGGGGTTGCTGGCGGTGGTGGCGGCCTATTTTGGCGGCTTCGCGATCGGCGCGTGGGCGCTGGATCGAGTCGTCAGCCGCAGCCGCGTGCCCGGGCGCTGGTATGTCGCCCTCGAAGGCGCGATCGGACTCTGGGCGCTGGCGACGATCCGCCTGATCCCGTGGGCCAACGAGCGTGTCGGCGGGCTGACGGGCCTGACGCCGTCGCCGGTTCGCCACTGGACGGTGGCGTTCGCCGTACCGCTGGTCGTGCTGCTTCCGGCGACGATCGCCATGGGGGCAACCCTTCCGGCGATGGATCGGCTGTTCAGCCGCCTCCGGCGGGACGGACGCAGCGTCGGCGGCCTCTATGCGGCCAACACCTTCGGCGCGGTGGCCGGAACCCTGATCAGCACGTTCGTCTTGATCCCGGCGGCGGGCTATCGCATGACGCTGCTCGTCCTGGCCGGTGTCAACTTTGTCTGCGCGGTCCTCGTGTTGCTCGGGCCGGCCCGTTCCGAGGCCCGGCGCCCCGAGGTCGACGCACCGGTCGAGCGGCGTCCGGCCGACGCCCGATTGTGGACCACCGTCTTTGTCACCGGTCTCCTCGGCATCGGCTATGAGGTGCTGGGCGTGCGGGTCATGGCCCAGGTCCTCGAGAACACGGTCTTCAGCTTTGCCTCGGCGCTGTCGGTCTATCTGCTCGGGACCGCCGCCGGCGCTGCGCTCTATCAGGCCTTCGGCCGGCGCGCCGCCGCCACGCCGCTTCTGACCTCGCTGCTCGGCGCCCTGTCGCTGGCATGCGGCTTCGGCGTCGTGATGTTGTGGAACGCCCGCGAAGTCTATGAGGGCTGCCGGACCGCGTTCGGCGGCGGGCCGGCCGGCTCCGTCGCGGCCGAGATGATCCTGGCGGTCGCGGTGTTTCTCCTGCCGACGCTGTTGATGGGCGCCACCTTCAGCCACCTGGCCCAGGCTGCTCGGCGAACCGGCGGCGGGGTCGGAGCGGCGCTGGCACTCAACACGCTCGCCGGCGCGCTGGCGCCGCTGCTGTTCGGCGTCCTCCTGCTCCCGGTAGTGGGCAGCCGGATCGCCCTGGTCTGCGTCGCCGCCGGCTATCTCGCCGCCGCGCCGCAGTTCCGCCTGCGATGGATCGTTCCCGCCGTCGCCCTCCTCGCCGGCCTGCTCGTCCACTCCGGCACACTCGTGCTGATCGAGACCGGCCCCGGCGATCGCATCGTCGCCTCGCGCGAAGGTGTCATGGCCGCCGTCGCCGTCATCGACACGCCGGACGGCCGCCGCATCCTCAAGGTGAACGACAAGTTTCAAATGGGCGGTACCGGTCCCGCCACGTTCGTCGAGCGGCGCCGGGCACACATCCCGCTCCTGCTCCACCCCCGGCCCCGCACCGCCCTGTTCCTCGGGACGGGCACGGGCGTGACCTTCTCGACCGCGGCCGCCTATCCGCAGCTTCACGCCGACGGCGTCGAACTGCTCCCCGAGGCCGTTAATCTGATGCCGCTGTTTCGTTCGGAAAACGCCGCCGCTCTGGACAATCCGCGGCTGTCGATTTTCGTGGCGGACGCCCGGCGATTCATCCACACGACCGACCGCCGCTACGACGTCATCGTGGCCGACCTGTTCCAACCCGCACGCGACGGCTCCGGCACGCTCTACACCGTCGAACACTTTCGGGCGGTCCGGCAGCGGCTTGATGACGGAGGTCTGTTTTGCCAGTGGATCCCGCTCTATCAACTGGACGGCCGCGTGCTTCGGGTCGTGATCCGGTCGTTCCTGCACGTCTTTCCGCGGACGATGGCGTTTATGGCCCATTTCAACGTGGACAACCCCATGCTCGCCCTCGTGGGCACGCTCGATCCGGTGCATTACCCGAGCGAGTGGTATGAGCGACGGGTGCAGGACGCCGGCCTCGCCGACGCCCTCACCCGCGTCGCACTCCGCAACGGGTTGCAGCTCTTTGGCTGTTACATCGCCTCCGCCGACGGACTGGCCCGCTTTGCCGGCGGCGGACCGCTCAACACCGACGACCGCCCGGTCGTGGCGTTTGCCGCTCCGCGGTTTGTCTATACACGGTCCGACCCGCCTTACGCGAACCTCGAGGCGCTGCTCGAGGCGTTTAAGCCGGTCGCCCCGCCCAAACTCATCACGGCCGGCCCGGAAAACCGACGTTTCGCCGCGCGCCTGGCCGACTACCTCCGCGCTCGCAACTCATATCTGCATGGTCTGATCGCGATCACCGGCGGCGACGACGAAAAGGCGATTCAGGCGTGGCTCGACGGCGTGCGAACGAGCGCGGATTTTCGCACGGCCTACGAGAGTCTGCTTCTGCTCGCCCGGCAGCGCGCCCCGGCCGCGCCGAACACGGCCCGCCGCATCCTGACCGACCTCGCGCTCGCCGATCCCGCCCGTCCCGACGCCCGCCGCCTGCTCCGCCAACTGCCCTCACCGCCGCCGTAGGGTGCGTCCCGGACGCACCAAGTTCCTGACGGACGAACTTTTGCTCGGCACTCACCTTGGGCGGCGTACAGACGAACGTCAATGGTATCATGCCGGCCGGGCAAACCGGACTCAGTGGCGCGGGCGGCGGCGGGCGCGACGCGGCGGGTGGCCGGCCGGCGGCCGCGCGGGATCGTGGCGCGACCTGTCGCGTGGCGGGTGTGGCGGACGCGGCGCGCGTGGTCCAGCGGCGTCGTCGGAGCGGTCCGCGTCGACGGGGTTGGGATACACGCCCTGGCGGTCCCAGAGATAGTAGATCGGCGGCCGGCCGAGGAGTTGTCGGAACGCCCGGGCCAGTTCCGCGGCGGGTCGGCCGTGGACGCGATAGTTCATGCCGCCTTGCGTCGCCTCGACCCACTGGCGCACGGTCTTTTCGACCATCGCCCGCACGCGCGGACAGCGGGCGATCCGCATGGAGAAGTCCGCCGCGAACGGATCGATGTTCCACTTGCGCATCCGGGCGAGCAGGGCGAGGCGTCCTCTCGGCAGGGGGCAGCGGCCGACGCGGGTCATGCCCGCCTTCTCGAAAACAGGGTTGACCGCCCCCATCGACGCGAGACATTCGACGAACCGGACGCCGACGGCCGGAAGCGTCTGCCGGACGAACCAGTGGCCCAGGCCGCAGCCGCGGACGTCGGGGTGCATGACGAGGCGGCGGAGGATCCGCAGCTCGCGGTTGAGCCGCCGGAGATTGCGCCGGAAGCGGCCGGCGGTCGAGTCGTTGCGGCGGGCGAGTTCCATCGGGGCGTGGGCGAAGACGAGGATGCCCAGCGGCGCGCCGCGCGGCGACTCGCGCAGCAGAAAGACCTTGTCGACAAAGCCCAGCCCGTCGCGGTGCCGATAGTGCATCGGACTGAACAGACGATAGTCTCGGACGGTGCCCGGCTCGACGGCCGCCCGGCGGGCGAGCGTGATCGGTTTTTCGCGCGGAGTCTTCTTTGTGATGTGCGGCGACGGACCGCCGAGGCGGATGTGGACGTCGGGCTGGAGGTCGCGTGTGACGTCCTCGTGGGTCGTGGCGACGATGAGGATCAGCCCCGTCCGCGTGACGAGCTTGCGGAGGTTGTAGGCGACGGCCGTGGCCAGTCGCCGGTGCAACATGCCGGTGAACTCGTCACAGAGGATGGGGCGCGAAGGGCGACAGGCCAGCGACACCCCGACCGCCCGGGCCAGGCTCGCGCGAAACCGCTCGCCGTCCGACAGGTCGCCATAGCGCCGCACCCACAGCCGCGGCTCGCCCAACCCGCAGGCCGTCAGGATCCGCAGGGCCGTGCCGAGCGGTCTCCTCGGGGCGACGGCATCGACGATGGCCCGACCGGCCGGAAAACGCCCGCGGCCCACCCAGACGACCGCATCGAGGCGGTCGGCGATCGCCGACAGGACCGAACTCTTGCCGCTGCCAGACGGGCCGGTCAGCAGGACGAGCATGCCCCGCCGGAGCGACAGCGGCAGGTCCTCGACGAGTGCGGTGGGTGGCTCGCGTGGCGGGATGCCGAAGTCCCAGCAGATTTCCCGCATCCGAGGGCTCATCGGCACGCAGGCCGGCTCGCGGATGATCGTGATCTTCAGTTCCGTGGTCTCGCCGTGGTCCGGTGACATGGAGGGCCTCCTGAGTGCGAACATATACCGAACACACGAAGTGTATCACCAGTATTGCTGAAAGTCAATACAGAGCAATATTTGAGGGCCGGCTTAGAGAGAGATTACGTCGTTAACTGTCGCTAAAGCTCTCTGCTTACGAGACATATGGCCACTCCTTGGATGGCGAACTCGACGGTCCCGTCTGCCACCATGGGCTTGACACGGGGGTTGTCGCCACGAAGGATGACGACGCGGCGCTCGCCGGAATCGTCGACGCTGATCCGCTTGAGCGTCGGCCGTCCGTCGTAGAGGCACGCACAGATGCGACCCTGGACGAACTCGGGGTCCACGACCTCACGGTAGTCGACGAGGATGATGTCGCCGGGCTTGAGCGTCGGCTCCATCGAGTTGAACTCGCACCGCAGGCAATAGCGCTCCCGCCGCCAGAGGTGGCGGAGGACGGGGAACAGTTCGGCCTGTTCCTGCGATTGAGACGGCGGACCGTTCGGAATCGAGCCGAACAGCGGCACATCCAGTGTTTCGAGCGTCTGGGGGGCGTCGTGACCTTCGCCCGCGCCGATCAGGACGGCCTCCGGCACCTCGAGCGCCGACGCGATTGCGCGGAGCGTGCCCGGCCGCGGACTGCGCTCGCCGCGCTCGATCGAAGACAGATAGCCCTGATTGACGCCGGCCCGCGCGGCGAGTTGCGTCTGCGTCAGACCGAGGCGGTGTCGCAGACTGCGGATCCGGTCGCCGGTCGAGTGCCCGAGCGGAAGGGACGGGTTGGATCGCCGAGAAGAGGGCATGACGTCGGCAGCCTACCGGCCAGAGCGGTCGCGTCAATGCGAAGATACGCCTGATATGTAAGGGCGGGTGCGCGATCCACTTGGGGTTGAGGGGCGGATGGTTCGAGTGTCGCCGGCGGACCGAAGTTACCCTAAAACAGCACGACCTACCGTGTTTCCACGATAGGTCGCCTGTTGACTCCCACTCTCGATCAGGAGGCTCCCACGCTACCGCTTTCCCACTCCGGAAGCACAAGGGAGTGGATCACACGCCTGGGGCAGGCAGGCGCGCGAACCTCCCTCAAGGCCCGTAAGGCTTACGAGCCACCGTTGCTGTTTTCGTTGTCATCGCTGCCGTTATCGTTCCCATTGTCGTCATCGCCGGAGTCGTCGTCGGCGTTGTCGTTTCCGTTGTCGTCATCGCCGGAGTCGTCGTCGGCGTTATCGTTTCCGTTGT
>CAYQDV010000189.1:0-7275 GCA_964416295.1 uncultured Planctomycetaceae bacterium | reverse complement strand
CGAGGCAGCCGAGGATCCTTCGAACCCACAAAACAACGTGTGACCATGCACTAGCACGAGTCTCGACGGGGGTCAAACAAAAAAACGCGTGGTCCTTTGCCACGGGTGCGTGTCAGGATTGCAGGCAGGCGTGCGGGGTGCCGGCGGGCCATTCTCGCCGGAAGCCCCGGATGCCGCGGCCGGGCTTGGCCGGCGATGTCCCATGCGGAGGGCCGCCGGGCGCCCCCGGAGACCGGGCGGATCACCGGCGAAAGTGGCATGGGCGTCCCCGATACGCGTCCACGGTTGAGCGTGGGGTGGCCATGCCCGCGACGGCCGCTCCGGGCCTCGCACCAGCCCGCGAAACCCCGTGGCCGAGCGCGTACCCACCGGCAATCCGGGCATGCCGCCCATCCGGCGCCCCGATTCCGGACAGCCGAACCGGCCCGCCTGCGGCCTCGTGAGACGGTCTTTCCCGCTGGCGGGCCATGGCGCTTCCCCTGCCAGCCGGAATCGCGTAGCATCGCGCGCTAAGCTGTACGAGCCGGTTGCGTCGCGGGCCGTGTCCGAATCCACATGATGAGTACCGCCGTGTGGGCCGTCGGCCGGGCTTCCGAAGAAGCTCAAGACGCATGTCTTGTATCCAGGAGTGTCCCATCATGGAACTGCCCCGCCGCGATCGAGGTGACGAATTGCTCCGACCCGGTGCGATGGTCGCCCTGCGTACGCGTCTGCGTGGCATGACGCGCCGCCATGACCTCACCACCGTCATCGCCTGCGCGTTTGACCATCGCACGCGCATGTTGCCGTTCATCTTCGCGGACCAGCGCATGGCCCCGGCCGGCGTTCGAGCGATCGGATCGGCGATGTATGACATCGGGTGCCACAAGACGCGCATCGTCCTCCAACAGTGGAACAAACATTTCCGTCCTTCGCAAATGAGGCTCGATGGCCGCGTGCCCGACCTCTTCATGACGTCGAGCATGGCCATTCATTCGACTCAGTGCATCGCGATGATTCGTGACGCGTGTCGGATCCACCCCTCCCACCGGCCGTTGATCCTCGCCGGCGGGCCCAAGGTGATCTACGAGCCGTGGGACGTCTTCGGGATCGATCCCAGCGACCCCTGGGGGGCCGATTGCGCCATCACCGGCGAGGAATTCGTCGTGCTCAGCCTGCTCGAGCGCCTCCTCTCGATCCGCGCCGATGCGGAGTCCTTGCGGACGACGTTCCTTCGCGCCAAGAACAGCGGCTTGCTCGATGACATCCCCGGCCTGGTCTACCCCCGAGGCCAGGTCGACGGCGCCGCCGAGGAACTCGTCGACACGGGGGTGCAGCGTCTGGTGGGTGATCTCGATGAGCTGCCTGATTCCGTTGCGGGATATCAGATGCTCGAGGCGCCGAGTCGACGGCCGACCCTTGCGTCCCGGCCGCTGCCCGCCGGAAAGGTCCGCCGGACGACCCCGATCGCGTCCGTCGTCCTCACCTATGGGTGCAAGTTCGCCTGTCCCTATTGTCCGATTCCGGCCTACAACCAGCGCCAGCACCGCGTGAAGAGCGGCGTACGGGTTGCCGAGGAGATGCACCGGTTGTATCGCGCCTACGGCCTCCGATATTTCTTCGGCACCGACGACAACTTTTTCAATGACCGGGATCGCACGCTCGACATCGTGGAAACCCTCGCGCGTGCGAATTACGACGGCCTGCGGCTGCGGAAGAAGATCCGCTGGGGCACGGAAGCCACAATCCACGACACCCTTCAGCTCAAGGATCATCTGAGCGTGGTGCGGTCCGCCGGCGTGCGTGCCCTGTGGGTCGGCGTGGAGGACATGACGGCGACATTCGTTAAGAAAGGCCAGAGCGTCGACAAGACGAGCGAGGCCTTTCGATTGCTGACGGCCCACGGCATCTCACCGATGCCGATGATGATGCACCACGACACCCAGCCGCTGTATACCCGCGGCCGCCCCTATGGCCTGCTCAACCAGGTGCGTCTGCTTCGAAAGGCGGGATGCCCCAGCTTGCAGGTCTTGATGATGACCCCTGCCACCGGCTCGAAGGCGTACGAGGAGGCCTTCGATTCCGGCCTGGTGTACGAGAGCGTCGGCGGCCGGCGTGTCACCCAGCACATGCTCGACGCCAACTATGTCGTCGCCTCCGCGCACCCCAAGCCCTGGAAGAAGCAGTTCAACATCCTGGCGGCCTACCTCTACTTCTACAATCCGATCCACTTTGCGATGGCCATGGTGCGTTCGAAGACCCGACCGCATCTCGCCGCGGCCGCCCATCAGTGGATCGGCATGTGGGGCCTCGTCCAAACCGTTCGCCGCACGATCGGATGGGCGTTTCGCTTGATGCTCGGCCGCATCCGTTTCAGATCGGCGGCTCCGGCCAGCAAGGTTCCCATGCGCAGCGTCAACGGGCGGCCGGCCGCCCACGCCATGCCCGGCACGGCCTATGTCTCCCTGACCCTGCCGGATTCGGCGGCGGTTCGGCAACGGTAGTGCCGTGGCGGCCCGGCGGGTGTGGTGGGGCTTGGATCCTGAGGCCCTACCGTTTGACCGTTTTCAGAAATGCCTGCATCTCCGGGATCGCCCCCTGGAAGACGAGGTAGCCGTTGTACGGCTCGCGGTCGGTGATTTCGTCGCTGACGGGTGTGAGCATGATTCGCCGGACTGCGTCGCGATCGTCGGTCTGTCCGAGCGTCCAGCAGAGTTTCATATAGGCCACTTCCGGCAACATATTGGCGGCGGGGACGACGCCGAGTTCCATGATCTCCCGGCCGGTCTCATATACATACATTTGTACATATCCCCAGATCGTCTGGACGGTCATGTAGATATGCACGCCCCGGTTCGTCGCCCGGCGGATGGCGTCGTAGAGCGGCTTGTTGAGGTGGCCGAGACCTGTTCCGGCGATGACGATTCCGCGGTAGCCCAAATCGACAAGGGCGTCGACGATGTCCGGCTGCATGTTGGGATAGTAGTAGAGGATCGTGACCTTGCTCTCGAAGGCGGTGTTGATGGTCACGGCCCGGTCGGTCCGGCGGCGGCGGTAATCGTCGCGAAGCGGCCGGACGCGCTCGGGGTCGACCATCGCCATCGGCACGTCGCCGATGGTTCGGAAGGTCGAGCGATAGCTGGAATGCATCTTCCGCACGCGCGTGCCTCGGTGAAGCAGGCAATATTGATCCGAGGTCGGCCCGAACATGCACACCAGCACCTCGGCGATGTCTCCTTCGGCGGCGGCCTTGACGGCGTTGATCAGGTTGATCGCCGCGTCGGACGAAGGCCGATCGCTGGACCGCTGCGAGCCGACCATCACGATCGGCACGGGCGGGTCTTGAATCATGAACGTCAGGATCGCGGCGGTGTGGTGCATCGTGTCGGTGCCGTGCCCGATGACGACCCCGTCGATTCCGCGTTCGATCTCGTCGCCGATCCGCTCGGCCAGGGCGATGTATTGCTCCGGCCCCATGTTCTCGCTGAACACGCCGCAAATATTTTCGGTCTGCAGATTGCACAGATCGGCCAGTTCCGGGACGGACCCGTACAGCTCGCCCGGCGAGAACGCCGGGATCACGGCGCCGGTGCGGTAGTCCAGCCGGCTGGCAATGGTGCCGCCGGTGCCGAGGAGAATGACGTTGGGTTTTCCGGCGTCAGTGGGAAACCGCCTTTCGGGAATCTTGTAGTGGGCCTCGCGCCGGCCGTGCTCCGTGATGCCGCGAACGGCGTCGGCTGCGACGCCGATGTTGTAACCGCTGGCCAGCTTGAGAACGATGTGTCTGTCGTCGGCCGTCTCCGACCGAGGCAGGATCAGCCCCTCGAAGCGGCCGTGCGCGGTGAGGACCTCCACGTCGCTCCAGATGCCGACGCCGTAGCGCTCCAGCGCTGCCCGCGCGGGACCACGATAGCCTTTCGTCGAAACGTCTGTCATATCGTCATCCGACCGTGCGTTTCCACGGCGTCCGCCGTTCCCAGCGCCCGGCACACCGCCGCCGCCACGCAGCGCCCGTCGACGCGGCCGATCAGCTCCTTCATCAACCGGCCCGTCACGAAGCGGGCTTTTTGGGCGTCGGTCGGGAAACACAGGCCTGTGGCACTTTCGACGGCGAGCGCGACCCGGCCCGCCAGCGCCCCATCCGCGAGCCGTTCGCCCGCCACCGACGCGAGGACATCCCGCACGCACGGATCGTCGTCCTCCGGCGCCCCCTCGCCGGCGAGCGTCCGTGCGAGAACCTCGCACACGCCCTCCCGTGCGAGCCGCCCGTCGGCGTGGGCCTGGAAGACGCCGTAGACGTCGTCCTCGCTCAACCGCTCGGGCTTCAGACCCGCTCGCCGCATGGCCTTGAAACGCTGAACGAGCACCACGGCTGCGAAGGTCGGCTGGGTTCCGAGCGTGCTCACGACGCGGTCGAACAGACCCGCGCGTGGCGAGATGCACAGCGGTTCGATGACGTCGCCTGGAAGATTCATGCCTCGATAGCGATCGAGGCGATCCCAGGCACGCTCCGGAAGCTGTCCGCGTATACCCTTCAACCGCTCGGCCGTTATGACCATGGGAGGCAGATCGGTGTCGGGATACATGCGCTCGGCGCCGGGCAGGACGCGCTCGAATCCGGTCGTGCCGTCTTTGAACGCCTGCCGCGTGTCGCTCGGGATGCCGACGGTGGCCTCGCGCGCGCGGATGGTGATCTCGTCGCAGGCCGTCCGCGCGTCCTCCTCGGCGCCCCACACGAGCACGAGGGCGTCATTCGGCTCGGCATGGGTCCGCCTTCGGAGGGCTTTCCAATCTCGAACCGTCAGGAGATCGGACGCGGTGTCTGAATGTACGATGTTCGGCAGGGTCGTCAGACAGGCGATGACCCGCACGCGATCGGAAAACTCCTTGGCGAAGGTCGTGTGCTCCTGTGTCGGCTCGTTCAGCAGCCCGTGAAAGCCGTGGAGCACGACGCATCGGACGCGCTGGCCCTGCGCCAGGGACTCTCGGATCGGGGCGTAGTGTGTCCGGCCGAGGGTGTGGGTCACGTCGACCGTGGCCGAACGAAACGTGTCCGGCGTGACCCCGCGGCGCTTCAGCATCTCACGGAGGTTGAGCAGCGAGCACTGGCGCATGGCCTCGTTATAGACCAGAAGCGGAATTCGGCTGATCTGTGGCACGCCCTTGATCTCGATCCGCGTGCCGCCCCGCACGCTGACGTTGACATCCTCTCGCGTCGCGCCGTAGCCGGTGCGGACCTTGCCGGTGCTCCGCAACAGGAGCCGGATGATCTGACAGACGTCGGCCGTTTCCTGCGGGGTGCGCATGTCGGGTTCCGTGACGACCTCGATCAGCGGCATGCCGAGCCGGTCGGTCAGGTAGACGCGGTCGTGGCCGATGTCCGACACCTCGCGACAGGAGTCTTCCTCGACCGAGAGCTGTCGGACGCCGATCCGCCGATCGCCATGGGGAATCCAACCGCCCACACCCAGGATTGCCGTTCGCTGAAACCCGGTCGGGATGGATCCGTCGAGATACTGCTTCCGGGCGACGTGCATCTCGCCAATCGTGTTCAGGTTGCAGAGCATGGAGATTTCGAGCGCGATGTCCAACGCCCGATCATCCGGAAAAAAGGGAGGAGTGTCATCCGATTCGTACGTACAGACCGTGTCATGATGAAGTCGATAGTATATATTCTTTCGGGTCTTTTTCTCCATCAGGGCGGTCCCGTCGTATTCGCCCAGTTCCGACAGGGTCGGTCGCATGTGGCGCAGGACCTCCGCGTCATAGTCGTTGGTGTAACGACCGGCCGGGCAGCGGCAGAACAGTTTCCGCTCCGTCAGAAGCTGCTGATGCACCTCCAAACCGCAGCGCAGCCCGATCGAGGCATAGTCCTCGGGGGTCATCCGGTTGAAAGGCTTGAATGCGGGCGTCATCGGCTCATGGTTCCCCGATCCGTTGGCGTATAGTCTAAAGCAGCGAAGACCGGTCGGCAATCGCGACGACGCAATTTACAGGGTGCGGCGGCGGACCTAAACTCAGGACCGGCGCGGGTGGCCGGAACAGGCGCACACAAGCGACCGGGGCCGTGACGCCGGGCGGTTCATCGCTGGGAGAAAACACGACGTGGCGACACACACCATCGTCAACATGCCGGGCGACGGCATCGGGCGGGTCGTCCTGCCCGAAGCAGTCCGCATCCTCGAGGCCGTCGGACTCGACGCGACGTACGTCCATGCCGACATCGGCTGGGATTTCTGGGTGAACGAGGGCAACGCCCTGCCGCAACGAACGATCGATCTGCTGGCCGAGCACAAGATCGGACTGTTCGGGGCGATCACCTCCAAGCCGAAGGACCAGGCCGCCGCCGACCTGTCGCCGGCCTTGCGGGGCAAGGGCCTCGTGTACGCCAGTCCGATCGTCGGCCTCCGCCAGCACTTCGATCTGGACATCTCCATCCGGCCGTGCCGGTCCTTTGCCGGTAATCCGCTCAACTTCATTCGACGCGAGGGGGACAGCCTGGCCGAACCGCTCGTCAACGTGGTCATCTTCCGCCAGAACACCGAGGGGCTCTACAGCGGCGTCGAGTGGACCCATCCCGCGAGCGCGGTCCGCGCCGCGCTCGAGACCCACCCCCGGATGGCTCGCTTCAAGGGCGTGCCCGGCGAGGACCTCGCCATCTCCACGCGGATCTTCACGCGGCCGGCCTGCCGCCGGATCGTCCGCGCCGCGTTCGAATACGCCGACCGCTTCGGCTATAAGTCCGTCACCGTCTGCGAGAAGCCCAACGTGCTCCGCGAGACGTCCGGCATGATGCGGGCCGAGGCCCGGGCCGAGGCGGAGGCGTTTCCCGACATCGCCCTGTGGGAGACGAACATCGACGCCCAGATGATGTGGCTGACCAAGAATCCGGAATCCTACGGCGTGCTCGTCTCGGGCAACATGTTCGGCGACATCGTCTCCGACGGCTTTGCCGGACTGGTCGGCGGTCTCGGTTTTGCCTGCAGCGCCAACATCGGCCGTGAGGTCGCCGTGTTCGAGCCGACCCACGGTTCGGCCCCGAAGTACGAAAACCTCGACCCGTCGATCGTCAATCCGATCGCCATGATCCTGTCGGCCTGCATGATGCTCGACCACCTCGGCGAGACCGACCGAGCCGAGCGAATCCGAGCCGCGATCGCCAGGGTCGTCGCCGAGGGAAGGGTCCGGACCTATGACATGATGCGCCTGCCCGGGCGACAGGACGTGCTCGACCGGGGCGCGGCCGGCACGACGGAGATGACGGACGCGATCATTGGGAAACTGTGAGAGCAGTTA
>CAYQDV010000188.1:1533-7473 GCA_964416295.1 uncultured Planctomycetaceae bacterium | reverse complement strand
CGCGATGGGAGGTCGGCGGTGTCGTGGTGGCGGAGCAAGGCTGGCCGGACTTCATACCGGGCAGGCTCTTCGCGACAGGACAGTCTGGCCCATTCGCGCTGGCACCAGCGTTTAACAATCATGTCACCTTCGACATCGACGGGCCGGACAGCGGCATTTCGTATGACCCGTCGGGCGACATGGTCGTCGACGAGGGCGATGTCGACCACGCCGGCGAGACGCTCTACTACGCCCTGTCGGCCGCTTCCGGCAAGGGACCGTACATGACCGACGAAATGCGCGGCGACCTCCAGGAGACGCATCCGGATGATACTTATCCGGGCCTGGCCGGTTCGTCCGGCAAGCTGCGGAGCAAGTTCGTCGATCCGTGGGGCACGCCGTTTCGGTATTTCTGGGTGTATCGGCACGCCGAAACGAGTTCGAACCAAAAGGCATTCAAGGGGTTTCTGCCGGTCGATTACGGGGCATTTCTGCCCGGCATCGGCTCGAATGGCGGCGTGAACAACCCCGCCTTTGCGCAACAGGGCGTGGGCAACGCTCGTCAGACGGCCGTCGGTTTCGTCATTGAGTCGGCCGGCCCCGACAAGAAATTCGGAAATGTCTGGAAGATCAACCCGACTCAAATGGACATTGATCGGGCGGACGACAACCTCGTGAAGATGGTGCCATAGGAACGATGTCGATGACCGGCCGATTCCCACTGCCACAGATGCCGACGAGCCGCTGGCTCGCAAACCCAACGAGCCACGGGCTTGCAGACCCGCCGAGCCGCGGGCTTCAGCCCGCGCGGTCGTGCCAGGGCCGTAGGGTGGGCACTGCCCACCTTGTTCGACGGGAGCCTTTGCGCTGCGAGGCCTGCGGGTGCGACAAGGCGGGCAGTGCCCGCCCTACGTGTGTCGGAGTTCGCGGCTTTACGCTTATCGAGTTGATTGTCGTCGTTTCGATCATTGCGGTCATCCTCGGCGTGGTCACCCTCGCGTTTCGCTCGGCGACCGACGACAGCATCCTCGCCTTGGCGCGGAATACGCTGGTCAATACCGCCAAGCTCGCCCGCAGCTACGCGGTCGCCAACGAGATCGAGACAATGATGGTGGTAAATCCGTACAGCGGACAGATCGAGTTGTGGCACGCCAACCCGCCGGCCCAAGGCGGCGAGTGGGACCCGATCTCCGGCTATGATCTCAACAACCCGGCCTTGGCCGACGGTTACGCGTTCGCTCCGGTCTTTGACAGCGGTGCCCGGCTTCCGGTGGACGGAAGCGGCCGGCCGCGAGTGGCCGTGAATCCGATTGATTACGACTTTCGTCTCGACTTTTCTCAGGCCCCGGGGGGCAATCCATCAACAAACACCGCCGCCGAGCAGGACATGGACAACCTGACGTGGGCGACCCTGTGCTTCGACGCCTCGGGGCGGCTGGTGACGCGGACGCGACGGATTGCCACACGGTCGTTTCTTTTCCGAAACGGGGCGCCACGCGGCGTGGACGCCAACCGTCTGCCGGACGGCCAGCCCGATCTGGCGATCCTGACCGATCCGAACCCCAGTGTGCCGAATATCCTGGTCCACGGCGGCAACCCCGGCGACACACCGATCACATCGGCGGTCGGCTTCGTGATCTCCGATGCCCGGCGGATGTCCGACCGGCTGGGCGTCAATCCGACGCCGCAGGACTTGGTCGTCGACTGGCTGCGGCATACGGTTCCACCGGAGCATGACCCTGTTCCGGATCTCAACGTCGCAGGCTTTGCCGACTCGATCATCCTGAACCGCTTTTCGGCGCAGGAACTGGCGGAGGCCCCGTAGCATGACCGCACGCAAGGTCGCATTACCATATGATCGCAGGGCCGCACGGGCTGTAGGGTGGGCACCGCCCACCACAATCGGCGGGGGTCGTTCCGTCGCGATGTCTTCGGGCGCGCGAAGGCGGGCAGTGCCCGCCCTACGCACCTGGCGGAGGCCCCGTAGAATGACCACGCGCAAGATGGCATTGCCAGAAGCTGTAGGGTGGGCACCGCCCACCTCGATCGGCGAAGGCCGTTGCGGTGCGGCGGCCGCCTCGCGCACGACAAGGCGGGCAGTGCCCGCCCTACGGGCGTTGTCTCTGTTGGAGTTGATGATCGCGGTGGGGATTCTGGGGGTCGGGTTGATCATGGTGGCGGCGATCTTTCCCGTGGCCATCACCCAGCACAAAGAAAACATCGAGCACGCCCGGGCGATCGAACTGATCAACAAGGCCAAGGCGGTGCTGCACAGCCGGTTTGACGCATCGCAGTTGTGGGTGAATCCAAACCTGCCGGCGGGACAGGATTCGCCCTGGTATACGCTCCCCGTGGCGAACCTGGAGGTCGGCGCAACTACCTGGGACGCGATGCTCGTCGGCGGCCTCAACTATGCCGACCGCGTCAACGGCGTCGCCGGCACCGGCGGGCTGGGGGGGCAGCCGAGCGGTAACTACGTCGCGGGGCTGATCATCGTTGGCCTTGATCCGTTGAGTGACCGACTTGCGCCGAATCCGACGATGTCTCCCTTTACGGATTCGGAGTTCATGGAGGCGCCGAATCGCTTCGCCTGGATCGGTTTCTACCGGCACCTGGCGACGGGGATGGTTCAGTTCGCCGCGGCCATCTGCAAGCAGTCGCGAAACGACAGGTTCGTTCAGCAGAATGTGTTTTCCGCCCCCGGAGAGGCGAAGGCCACCGGGGTCCTGAGGCGGCTGCCGGTGCCCTGGCGCGTGACGGTGGGATACAATGCTCCCACCAATCGTCTGCTCAGTCTGGCCGTGGCGACAGAAGGGATCGGCGAACTGGCGCCGCGGGGGTCAAAGATCGTGATCGCCGGCTGGGTCTATTCGAACAGCCCCTCCGTCGCGGTGCCGACCGGCCGCGTGCTGACCGTCACCTCCGTATATGACAACTTCAACTCCAGCGGCAACGCCAATCCGAATCCGAAGGCGATCGAAGTGCTGGAGAATATCGGCGATCTGCCGGACGGCTCGGTTGCCACGTTTGACGTCTGGATCTTCCCGCCGCCGGTCGTCGGCGGGAACGCCGGCAACGCCGCATTCGGGAAAGACTCGCCCCTCGTCGAATGGAAGATGAACCTGTGAAGTGCAACGAGTCGATCAACCTGCATGAGCGCGCGCGGGTCGGCGGTGTCGATCCGAGCCCCAAGCGCCAGCGCGGGGTTTGGCCGCCGTCCGTTCCGAGGCCCTTCGGTCGCCGATCCGTCGCTCGCGCTCCGGGCTCGGATCAGGCCGCCGCCGGGTGCCACGCCCATCGGCGAAGCCGTGGGCGTGCGATCGGGGGAAGCTCGTCAAACCGGCCCAGAGCAACGGATTCGAGGCGGTGCTGCGGGAGGCCTGCATGTCCACCGCTGCGCGGATGGACATGCCACCCAGCCACAAGGGGCGGCGCTACGGGATCTGAGCGGGGCACCCGCTGCGTGCGGATACGCCACCGACGCTTCGGCTTCACGTTGATCGAGCTGTTGGTCTCCGTTGCGCTGTTGTCGATTGTGGTCGTGATGGTGTCGCAGGTCTTCAAGATCAGCACCGATGCGGCCGGCCGTGTCAGTCAGCAGGCGGAGCTGTTCAGTGCCGCCGCGGCGTTTCGCGAGCAGGTGACCGACCTGCTGAGCAAGATCGAGCCGGGCCTGCTGATCATCGAGTCGCCTCTGCCGACGGCGAAACGCGCCGAGGTTCCCGACGGTGACACCCGGTTCCGCCTCCGCCATGACCGGCTGGTGTTCATCGCCTCCGGCGGGCCGGGTGAGTTTGAATCGGTGACCGACCCAACGCGTGGCGCACCCAATGTGCCGAACCTGACGCCGTCCGCCAGTCCGCAGGCCCTGATCTATGTTGGGCCGGCGATCACACGCGTAAACAACGCGGGTCAGCCACTGACGCAGGCCGCTTTCCTGGGTGACGCTACGATCACGGCATCCGAATGGGCGCTCTCACGCCGGGCAATCCTGTTGGGTGTTGAGGAAGGCACGGGCGTCATGCAGGTGAGTGATTTGCCCCCAAGTACAGCCCTTGCCGCTTGGTGGGGAGATTGGGCCGGTGACACGTTACCAATCGATAGCAATCTGCTGCTTAACTCCAATGCTCTGGTTTGGCCGCCTGCGTATCAGCGGGGCTTTACGGACGTACTGGTATCGGGTACGAGCGCGCCCGCGAACGCGCAGACATTGATTTCGTTAATCGCTGCCGTCAACTTGCTGAACGCGCCAGACAATCTGCTCTGGTCCATGAGTTTCGCGCCGAACGCTTTCACCCGAATAGGCACCCCGACACCCACTGCATTGAACCATTACACCCGCGACGGATTCAACTTCCTGTCACACGTTGCCGACCTCCGGATCGAGTGGACCGACGGGCGGCGAATCGACCCGGCCAACGGAGACCTACGGACGCGGTGGTTCGGCCTCAAGCCCGATCCGGGTTCGAATCCGGCCTCGGTCCAGTACCGTTCCCACATGCGGAGTGTGGTCGTCCCCGGCACCGACAATCCGAATCCGAACAACCCGGATAGCCCGGCCGGCGAGACCGCGGCCTTTTCGGGCATCGAGTGGTCGCCGGGAGGGAATTCGCGTTATCGGGCCATCTGGCGGACAGACACCTGGCAGTTTCGACCCAAGGCCCTCCGGTTCACATTCCGCGTCTACGACCGCCTGGACCGGTTCAGCCAAGTCACGACGGTCGATCTGGACGAGGACGGTACCCCCGACGACCTGGACGGTGACAGCAAGCCCGATGCCATCCGGCGTTACGGACAGGAGTTCTCCGTCGTCGTGCCTCTGCCCTGAGGAAAGCCGAAAGCCGAAAGCCGAAAGCTGAAAGCTGAAAGCCGAAAACTGATAACTCCTCCGCTCCCCGGACGCTTGGCGAGGGCCTACGATGAAGGCGGGAAGAGGGAGTCCCCCGGAACCATGCGAAATCGGCTCAAGACAATCCGGTCAGGGCGTGACTGCGACGTTCAACGGGTGCGACCGGCGGCCTGTCCGCCGGTGCATCAACGGAGAGTGCCCCGCGCGGACACGGGCAGGCAAGCGGCCCGCGGCACCCCGCCGCCGACCGTGTCGCGGAGCCGCCATCGCCGTCGCGGGACGGTGATGATCTTCGTGCTGGGGATCCTGACGCTGCTGGCCCTGGTGGGCATCGGCCTGGTGGCCGCCACGCGGACAGACGCCAAACGGGTGGCGAACGAAAGCCGCAACTCGAGCATGGCCAATGTCGCGGACGGCGTCGTGCGGTCGGTGCAGGAATCGTTGCGCCGCGACATCTGGGGCGAGCCGCTGCCGCCAAACTCGACTGCCGCGTTCGACCTTCCGCTGGACAACGATCTGGGTACGGGCTGGGCCGAGCTCCCTCCGGCCAACGTCCTGGCGGAAAACAACGAACCGTTCGACGCCCCCGGCGAAGCTGACCGCTGGTTGGCGTCGTTGGTGCCGCATGTCGACCCGGGCACGGGACCGAACGTCGGCAATCCATCTTATATGTACACGCCTGTAACACAGGGACCCACTTTTCCGATTCAAGTGCTCGATGAGGCGGACGTGCTGGTCTGGCCTCACGTTTCCTACCTCGGCACGGAAATCACGCAGCCGACGGCTAGCAACTCGTTTGTGTGGGGCAACAACACGCGAACGGCGCTTCCCGGACTTGTCACGTACGGGCCGGCGAATCTGACCGATGTTCCGATCCTCCAGACGCCGCCGCCTGCGCTCAAGTTCGATGCAAACGGCACTGCTATCCCGCTGATTCCCGGTTCGACGACGAACATCACGATCGCACAGGCCCGGAGTGCATGGAGCACCATCAACTGGGCGACCGTTGGGCTGCCACAAGGCGTCATACCGCAGTTCCCCTATTTCGACACCAATTCCGACGGGATCGTCGACCTCTACGACGCCGATGGCGACGGAGTACCGGATTCGCC
>CAYQDV010000188.1:0-1433 GCA_964416295.1 uncultured Planctomycetaceae bacterium | reverse complement strand
CCGACGGGATCGTCGACCTCTACGACGCCGATGGCGACGGAGTACCGGATTCGCCGATCAGCTTTCGCATTCCGCTCGGGTCGTCGGACCCGAACGATCCCGAGGCCCTTTATGCAGTCGTGCGGATCGTTGATCACGCGGGGATGTTGAATGTCAACGTGGCGTCAAGCTGGAACGGCCCGCTGGGCGGCGGGCTGATGTTCAACGAGTCCAGTCCCGACCTCCAGCGCCGTGGACGACGGTTGACCGAATTGCTGCTCGATCCGGCCCTGCACGCGGGCGACCTCCAGACCGGCTTCGCCAACCGGGCTTCGGGCCTGGTCAATCATCGCCGGGGCACGGTGAATCAGTATCTTCCGTGGGCCTATGACGTGGATGTGGTCCGGCGCGACCTGCTCGGGGGCCTGACGGGCGGCTTCGGCTATCTGCTCTATGGCGGCAGCGACGAGGCATCGCTTCGGCACCGCGGCCTGCTGGCGCCGTTCGGTCTGCGCGATTTCAACAAGGCCCAGCAGCAATTTACCGATGGGTTCGACTCGATCGACACCGCCTTGCCGTGGACGCTGTTGTGGACGCGACTGGTGGACGCAAACGCCAACTACTTCAACGGCAGTCGTTGGACGCGTTTCAATGCGAATCTCAGCGTGCTCCTGAACTCGAATCCGGCGGACAATCTCAACTTCGAGGGCTTCTTCGACAATAACGGCCTCGGCTGGCGTTCGCTGCTTCAAGAGGACAACCCAGCGGCGATCCGGCGCCAAATGTTCACCACGGTGAGCCACGAAGTGGTGCCGCCGGTGATCGGTCCGACTGCGGTTGACGATCCGCTGCTGAACTTGAATCAGGGAGAGGTGTTGCCGACGAATCCGCCGCAGTCCGTAGTCGTGTTCGGCCAGCCCGTCTCCATGCAGTTTCCGGTGTCGGGCGCCGGACCGGAACCTCTGAAGGTGCGGCCGATCGACCTGAATATGACGCTTGGATTCGGTGCGTCGCAGGTGGACGTTGACAACCTGAAGCGAGGCTACATCGGCGCCTTGGCGGGTGCGATGTATCTGTCGATCGGCGAGCTGATCCCGAACCCAGCGCCGGCGACGCCGATCCTGCTGCACGGGCTGGACATCAACTCAGGGAATCTCGCTGATCCGGCTGCTGCAGCGGCCGCTGACATCAATCGCCAGCGGCTGGCGTGGCAGTGGGCGCTGAACATGGCCGACTACCGCGACAGCGACGGCCTGCCGACACGGCTGGACTTCCAGCACCCGAGCCTGCCCGGGACGCAGCATCTGTTCGGCTTGGAGAAGCAGCCCTTCTTCACCGAGGCCTATGCCCGCGTGGAATACAATCTGCCGGAAGTCGGCGATCCGGCGACGGACCCACTTGACGACGATTGGTTCTATGCCGTCGAACTGTTCATCCCGGCACCGTGGATGATC
>CAYQDV010000187.1:0-7537 GCA_964416295.1 uncultured Planctomycetaceae bacterium | reverse complement strand
ATTATAGCGCGATGTCGAAGGATATCGAGATCATGCGGCGCGTCCTGACGGAGGTTCTGCGGCGGGACATGAGGAGAGGCGCGAACGCAGCCGGTACGGCGGGTGGAGTCCGGACGGAGGACGGCGGCGGGAACGAAACCGGCGCTCCGGAGGAGCCCGAGGAGAGCGAAGATCTGGATGTCAGAGACGCTGCGTTGCTGTACCACGGTCTCGTGGCTAGTGCATCGGGACGGGGGTCGTTTCCCTTCACCTACAGCCCGAATCTGAATATTGACGGGTATTACATTCGCAACACCGGTGTGATCTTCTCACTTGATCTGCCGATCGGCGCAAAACAGGTTGAACCTTCGAGGGGCGGCGCCAACTCGAAGGAGGACCTTTGGGCGCAGGCCAAGGACGAGGTGGACGGCAGTCGATCTCGCAACCTGTTCTCCCGCCGTTCAGGCCGGCAGAAAAAGCGGATGAAGATCGACCAAGCCGATCTTGATCGCGTCGTCGGCTTGCTGGTACGAACCGTGGCCGATTACGGCTGGCGGATCGGGCAGCTTCGAGGCGACGACCGAGTGATCCTGATCGGCCGAGTCGAGACGCGTGCCGCTCCGGAGACGGTCAGCGCGGTAGTCGGTCCTGGGCCGGTGTGGGGCTACTCTCCCAGTCACAGCACGCCGGGCCGGGTGATCATTCAAGTGCCGGTCAGCGCGATTCACGAGTACCACGCCGGATCGCTCGACCTGGCCGGCGTGCAGAAGCGAGTCCAGGTCACGAGCTATCGGGCACACAAGTCCAGGGCGGATTCGTCGGTTGTCTGGACTAACACGCCGCGAGCTGAGGCCCGATGACGGCCGTTCGCCGCCATGGAATCGTCCCAATGCGACTGGCTCAGTTGGAGCCGCAGACGGTGTGGCGAGCGGGCAATCGCCCCCGCGCGCGGGCGCAGATTGTGCGCCCGGCGCGGAGGCGGGCGCCGGGCGGTCGGGGGCCGTCAAGGCGTTGGCGGGGAGGACCGATATCACATAGATCAGAACAGCCTTCCTGAACGGATCGCGGGCCGGCTCGGGCGAGCGGCCGGCGGTCTGGGACGTCAACCATATAGCGGTCGGGTTGCCGCGGGGTTCGCGGGCTGGGACGGGAAGTATTCATGGCCGATGCGGCGATCCGGGTCCAACGCGTTTTCAAGAAGTTCCGGCGTGGCGAGCAGTTCGACTCTCTGCGCGATGTCGTCGCGGAGCGCGTGCTGCGCCGGCGCCGGGCCGGCCGGATCCGCCGGACGGAATTCTGGGCCTTGCACGATGTCAGCTTTGACGTGGCTCCGGGAGAGTCGTTTGGCATCATCGGACCGAACGGAGCCGGCAAGAGCACGATGCTCAAGCTGCTGGCGGGCATCATGCGGCCCGATCGCGGCGTGGCCCACATCCGAGGGCCGGTCTCGCCGCTGATCGAACTCGGCGCCGGGTTTCACGGCGACCTGACGGGTCGGGAAAACATCTACCTCAACGCGAGCATTCTGGGCCTGCCGCGCCGCCGCGTGCGGTGCAAGTTCGATGAGATCGTGGAGTTTGCCGGCATCGGCGATTTCCTGGACACGCCGGTCAAGCGATACAGCAGCGGCATGTATGCCCGGTTGGGGTTTTCCATTGCGGCCCACGCCGATCCGCGCGTGCTGCTCGTCGATGAGGTGTTGTCGGTCGGCGACCGTGTGTTTCGGGCGCGGTGTATGGAGCGGATGCGCCAGTTTCTCAGGCAGGGCGTCGCCGTCATGTTCGTGTCCCACGATCTGGGAGCGGTCAACAAGTTTTGTGACCGCACGATGGTCCTGACCCGCGGCCGGACGGTCTATTGCGGCGCGACGGCCGATGCCGTGCGGTATTATTACGACGCCTGCGCAGACCCCGTGCTGACCAAGAGCCGCAAAGGGCGTCCGCCCGTCACGGTCAGCGATGTTCACCTCTGCGATGCGGACGGAGCGCGGGTCACGAGCGTCCTGCCCGGCGCGCTGGTTCGATTCCATTTTGACGTAACGTTCGATATTGACATACCCAGTCCGTCGTACGGTTTGTCGCTGGTCCGACTGGCGGATCACCTTGCGCTGTTTGAGACGAGCAGCACACGTCTGGGAGTGGAAGCGGCCTCCGCCCATCGCGGCGATCGGCAACAGGTGTCTTATACGTTCTCAATGAACGTGCCACCGGGAGAATACGCCGTGGGTCTTCATGTGCGAGACCGTGACGGACTGACCTACGCGATCGCGGACTCATACGCGACGCAGATCATGGTCGGCGGGCGCAACGCCTGCGGTGGAATCGTATACCTCGACCCGCAGGTCGCGATCGATGCAAGGCCCTCAAACGGACGGCCGCGGGGCGACGCTGTCGAAGCAGGTTCCGTCACGCTGGGGCGCTGAGTCAGTGGGCTCCGCCGCACGCAATGGGTGGCTGCGGTCCGGCGGCTGCGATATACTTCAAGGCCGGCCCTGGGGGTAACCGAAGCAACGGTAGGTTATTCGCGAGCGGATGGTCCGATTCGGGCGTTCGCGATGGATGTAGTGTGTGACGTGCTCATCGCGCACGCCCCAAACAGACAAGGTGCCAGATGCTGACGATCACGCATGTCACGCACGAAGCGGTCCAGAAAATCGGTGGGATCGGGACGGTCCTGGAAGGGCTGATTACGTCGGCGGCGTATGGGGCGGCGGTGGATCGGACGATCCTGCTGGCGCCGCTGTTCACGACCGAGGGCGAGGCGGATTCACGCCTCGGGCCGGACGGAGAAGTGCTCTACTCCTCGATCGACGGACGGACCGACCACGCCATCGCCGAGGCGTTTCAGGCTATTCGAGAACGGTACGGTGTCGAGCTGGTTTACGGCCGGCGCCTGCTGCGCGATCCGCTGACGGGGCGTGAGTCGCGACCGGAGGTCGTGCTGGTCGACGTCGGCCGCGCCGAGGCCGGAGCCGTGAACGACCTGAAGGGACGGTTCTTCGACGCCTACGGAATCGCATCCGATCGCTACGAGCAGAGCTGGGATTTTGAGCAGTACGTCCGCCTGGCCGAGCCGGGGCTGGCGGCCATCCGAGCGCTCGGCGCTGCCGGACCGAATCGCGCGTGTGTGGTGGTGGCGCATGAATACATGGGTCTTCCGACGGCCCTGGCGGCAAAGCTGCGTCCCGAGTGGCAAATGCGGACGATCTATCACGCGCACGAAGTGGGCACGATTCGCGGCATCGTCGACCAAAGCGCCGGTCACGACACGATGTTCTACAACGTGCTCCGGACGGGCCGGAAGCAGGGCCTTTTCGTCGAGGACCTCTTCGGTGATCAGCACGGGTCCTATCGGCACGCGCTCGTCGAGGCGAGCCGGTACCTCGATGTAACGCTGGCGGTCGGGGATCTCGTGATGGAGGAGCTGAGGTTCCTGTCGCCCGATCTCGCGGCGTCCGACATCCGCCTGGCCTACAACGGCATCCCGGCCTATGAAATCAGCCCCGAGGAGGCAGCGACGAGCAAGGCTTGCTTACAGACCTATGTCGACACGCTGCTCGGCTATCGTCCGGACCACGTTTTCACACACGTGACGCGGATGACGCCGAGCAAGGGTCTGTGGCGCGATCTGCGCGTGATGGAGTTCATCGAGGAGGCCTTCCGGCGCGAGCATCGGAGGGGCGTGCTGATCGTGCTGTCGACCGAGCTGTGCGGCCCGCGCCGACAAGAGGACATCCTGCACATGGAGCGGTGGTGGGACTGGCCGGTCGCGCATCGCGAAGGACCTCCCGACCTGTCCGGTGGTGAGGCGTTGTTTTACGCGGGCGTGCAGGCGTTCAACGCCCGCTCGCAGAACTGCAAGGTGCTCTACCTCAATCAGTTCGGATTCGACCGAGGCTGCTGCGGCGAGCGGATGCCGGAGGAGATGGCGTTCTGGGACATCCGGCGTGGCAGCGACGTCGAGTTTGGACAGTCCATCTATGAGCCGTTCGGCATCGCGCCGCTGGAGGCCCTGTCATTCGGAGCCGTGGCGGTCATGAGCAATGTCAGCGGGTGTGCCGGGTTTGTGGGCAAGGTGGCCGGAGCGAAGGGGACGCCCAACGTCGTGGTCGCGGATTACACGGCCGTCGACGCGCCGATCGACACGGTCGAGGCCTATCTGCACATGGACCGGGCACGGCGTGAGACGGTGGAAGGCCGCGTGGCCGCTGAAGTAGCCGGCGCGCTGCTGGAGCGTCTGCCGCGTACGCCGGAGGCCAAGGCCAAGTGTGTCCGCCGCGGATACGCACTCGCCGAGCAGATGAGCTGGGAGGTCGTCGCCCGAGACTCCTTCCTGCCGGCGGTCCGCGATATCTGTGAGCCGGGCGGCATTGCCCACGTGGCTTGAGTTCGCGTACGATCCGACCCCATGATCGTGGAGACGCTGCTCGCATCTGCGGATCGCTGCGCCGATCGACCGGCGGTCGCCGATCCGTTTCGATCGCTCAACTATCGCAACTTGGCCCGGTTTGCGGACGTCATGCGGCGACAGATCGAGCGCGCGAGCGATGCGGCGCACATCGGCCTCATGATGCCTTCGACGTGCGCGTTCGCGGGCACCTTCTACGGCATGCTCTGGGCCGGTCGCGTCGCCGTCCCGCTCAACTTTCTCCTCCAGCCGGCGGAGCTGGCCGCGGTCGTCGAGGATGCGGACATCGACACGATTGTGGCCGTCAAGCCCTTTCGGAAACTCCTGGACCCGCTACCGGTCCGTGTCGTCTATATCGAAGACCTCCCGCTGAAGCGGGAGATGCTGCTTCAGCGGCTGCGGCGGACCGCGCCCACACCGACCGTGCCGGAAGACGACACCGCCGTGCTGTTGTATACGTCGGGCACGTCGGGTGAGCCGAAGGGTGTGTGCCTGACGCGGCGCAGCCTCCGCTGCGATATAGACGGATGCATCAAGTTGGCGGCCCTGAAGGGCAGGCACCGCTTCCTCGGCGTCCTGCCGCTGTTTCACACGTTTGGGCTGACCGCCATGCTGCTCGTACCGGTCACACTTGGGGCGTCGGCGTATTACCTCCCGCGTTTTCAGCCCGCCGCAGTGATTCGAACCGTGCGCGAGCAACGGACGAGCATCCTGATGATGATCGCGAGCATGTACGCCGCGCTGCTGCGCGTGAAGGGCGGCGGTCCCGATGACTTCCGGACCGTCGAATACCCGATCAGCGGTGGCGAGGCGCTGCCCCAAGCGGTGTTTGACGCGTTCAAGCAGAAGTTCGACATCGAGATCGTTCAGGGCTACGGCATGACGGAGGCCTCTCCGGTCGTGAGCATCAACGTACCCTGGGACCACCGTGTCGGGACGGTCGGACAGGCGATCGAGGGCGTGACGGTTCGAGCCTTTGATGACGACGGAGACGAACGGCCCGCCGGCCGGATCGGTGAACTCTGGATTCGCGGGCCGATCATCATGCGTGGCTATTACAAGAAGGAGGCCGCGACCCGCGACGTGCTGACGGCGGACGGCTGGTACAAGTCCGGTGACATGGGGTCGGTCGATGCGGACGGTTACATTGCGATCACGGGACGAAAGAAGGAGATGATCATCGTCGGCGGCGAGAACGTCTATCCGAGGGAGATTGAGGCGGTACTGGACAAACACCCGGCCGTCGCCGAATCGGCGGTCATCGGCCGGCCGGACGCCTCGCGCGGGGAAGTCGTGGCGGCATTCGTGATTCCGGCTGAGGGGGCGGAAACGACGGAAAGCGCCTTACGCAACTACTGTCGAAAACACATCGCCGGCTACAAGGTTCCGCGGCGGATCATCCTCGCGACCGATCTGCCGCGCGGCCCGACCGGCAAGATTCTCAAACGGGCGCTCCGCGAGCTGCTGTGAGGCGCGTCAACCGCCCGTGTTCAGGTGGCGATCGATGACCTGACCCAGTTGGGTCGCCGACTGAAACCCGACCACCATTTCCGACCCGACGAAAAATGTCGGCGTGCTGGACACGCCGAGGGCCATTCCGGAGTTGGCGTCCTGCTGCACGCGCACAGCCTTGCTGGTGCCGTCCGCGCACGCGTCAAACGTCGTCCGATCGAGACCGACGTTGGTTGCGTATCGCTTGAGGTCGCTATCCGACAGGTTCGGACTGTTGGCATAGACCTCTTCCAGGTAATCGAAGAAGCGGCTCTGATCGTCGGCGCACTCGGTGGCGCGGGCGGCCGGCTCGGCGCGGTCGTGGATGCTGGTCAGCGGGAAGTGCCGATAGACAAACCGGATCTTGCCCGTGTCCACATACTGCTGTTTGAGGGTCGGAAACTCCGACCGGGCGAATGCCCCGCAGAACGGTCACTGGATATCGGCGTACTCGACGACCGTGACCGTGGCGTTGGAGTCGCCCATGACGTGGTCTGATGGCAGGATGTTCGGTCCGCCGACGTTGCCGACCGGCGTCGTTCCGGTCGGGGTCGTCTGGCACGTTGATCCGCCGACCAGAAGGAGCATCGAAACGGTCGCGGTGGTGGTCAGCCATGCCTGTATCGCGAGGCTGGAAGTGTGTGTCCTGGTGAACCCCGAGGTCATGAATGCGGTCTCCCATAGCGTGTGTCTGCGAGCACGGGCAGCGACGGCCCGGGCACGCGGCGAGGCCAATGGCCGGACGGTCGCCCCGGTTCGGCACGTTGATCGTGCAGCGCAACGCGGGTCGCCACCGACACCTCAGTTTAGGTCCGGCACCGCGTCGGGTCAAAGGAAACGTGACACGCAAGCAAGAACGACGAAAGAAGATGAAGCGAACACGCAGGAAGAGGCCGCCGGCGGTGGCGTCAGGGGCGATCTCATAGCCCGCCGGCCAGATCACGAGAGCGGAGCCTACGGGATTCGGCGTTCCCGCTATTATTCGCGGGCTGTGTCGAGAATCCCTTCTCGACACATCTTCGGACAGGATTCCCATGCTCTCCGGCACCCGGTGAGCCGGGTCCGCCGCGTGGAAAAAGACATGGGACGGGATTCCCATGCGGAGGGGACCAAGCACGGATTCTCGGTCCGAGACGGCAACAAAGTAGCCTGACTCCGTTTTCGGCATAGTGCTAATCGTACAACTCTTCAGCAGCCGGACAGGCTCTTTCCCATGTTCTTCGCCCTTCATCAGTCAATCCGAACACCTTGCCGCCAATCCCACTCGCCTCGGTGAAGCCTGGATATGTGCGCGATGTGATCCAGCCTCTAGCCTCAAGCTCGACGAGTCGCTCGATTATCTCCGACAGCCGGAAGCGTGTGTTCTGGAAGATGCTATCTGCCTGCGCCTCATCTGCCAGATTACATCCAAGATAAAGTTCTTCCAACGCCTCTTCGTCGTCGACAAGAACATCAAGAACCCGGAACGTCAGCGTATCCGCGTTGTCCTGCATAGGATCAAACTCACTTCAGGAAGGGAGGCACCGGAGGATGCGGCGGAGGGTTCTTCCAGTGTGGTGGATGCCGGGTGCCACGCCCATCGGCGAAGCCGTGGGCGTGCCAGGTGCAGCGAAACGCGTCCGCGCCGCACGGACCGACAACGTGCGTGTGGCCCTGCTGG
>CAYQDV010000186.1:0-7588 GCA_964416295.1 uncultured Planctomycetaceae bacterium | reverse complement strand
AGCAGGACGTGATCGCGCGAGGCGATCGCCTCCTTGAGGTCGCGCAGACGGGTGAGGATATCGCCGATCCAGGCGACGAGCGGCCGTTCCGCGATCGACAGGGTGTTGAAGTCGATGCCCAGCAACGAGCCTCCCTTGACCAGCGCGTCGTGGACTTGGCCCCAGGATTGCATGCAATCGGCGAGGTGGTTCATGGCAGACGTCTGGTCACCGGCCGACAGGGATTCTGAAGCATCTTTGAGCGTCGCGAACGATTCGCTCAGCGCCTGTTGGGCGTCGGTCAGGATGTCCAGAACGACCTGTTTCGGCTCGTCGGTCTGGAGGTCGAGTCGATGAAAATCGCGGATCGGATCCGGCAGGATCGATTCGAGGCGCTCCGGCGAGACCGGTTCGTCCTCGCACCGGAGGCTGATGAGCAGGCGACCGCTCCCGGTGAGGGTTGCCTTGACCGTGTCAATCAGTTGTCCGACGGTCGCTTCGGGGGCCAGGTCGGCATCCGCAAAGGGCTGATTGTCGAGGAATATTGCCATCGGATGCCCTCGCCTGTTTTCGTGACGGGTCAGGATGAGCGGGTGCGGTTCACGGGATGAGTTGGCCCAGGAGCCAGATCGCGCCCATTCCGCAGACCGCGGTGCCACACGCCGCAGTCAGCATGATCTCCCATCGGAACCGCCGAACACGGTTGGAAGAATCGCAGAAGGGGTCGCCGGGCTTCCAGGTGAGCCGCGTGGGAACCAGACGTCCGCTGCCGATCCGCATGGGGGTCTGTCGCCGCGTCTGTCCGGCGGCGATGCGGGCGATCTCGCCAGGCTCGGGAAGGGGAGGCATCGGTCTGCCGGTGGGCGTAGGACGTGGGTCCGCTGACTCCGCGGCGGCGGCTTTCAAGTCGATCGTTTCGGCCGGCGTTTCGCGAAGGATGACGTCGTCGGTAGCGCTGTGGTCATCGATCGCGCTGACGTCATCCTCATCATCCAGACCGGCCATGACCTGCTCCGCGAGGTCTGCGGCCTCCTGCTCCACTCTCAGGTCGACCGCATCGGCTTCGCCGGAGAACCATAGCGGCCCGTCATCGAGAGATGCCCTGCCGCCTGTGTCCTCTTCGACCTCTGCCAGCGGGATCAAGCCGTCATCGTCCTCCGGGTGAACCAAGGTGAGTCTTGGATGGTCAGGCCCGCGGGCACGCGGTCCGGCATCGCCGTCACCTCCCGCTTTCAGAATGTCGGAAAAACCGAACGAGCCATCGAAGAGGACCGGCTCGTCCTCTTCCATGACGGCTTCATTGACAGCCACGGGTCGAGAGCGGTGTTTTCTGCTCATGAGTGGCTCCTGATGGGGCTTGTAAGCTGGCCCGCCCCTATTCGCCTCTCGCCTTGGAGGCTCGGGCGACCTTTACACCGTTATCGGCCGGAACGGAGAGTCGTCTTGATCACCCAGGAATCGCCGTAACCTGATGTGCGATAGGATGTTGATCTCGGCAATTGCTGCGCCCGACGCGCAGAAATGTCGAATTCCCGCCACTGGATTCGGCGTTACCGGTGCATAGATGCCCAGGTTCTCCAGAGGCTCGCAGCCGCGACCGCGGCGGTCTCGACACGGAGGATGCCATCGCTGAGGCGGACCGCCATGCCGCCAGCCGCCTCGATCAACGAGCGCTCGGCCGGCGTAAAACCTCCTTCCGGGCCGATGAGGAAGGCGGATTCATACGCAACAGCGGCAGCCCCGTTGTTGGATTCCAGAGCCGAGAGAAACCACGGATGCCGTTCATCCGGATCGCCATACCACAGTTGTCGGGGCTCCGGGATCCGCAGAAGGGTGTCGGTGAGCGATGCGGAGGGGGTAATGGTCATTGTGACGGGACGCCGGGCCTGCTTGGCGGCCTCGACCGCCTTACGCCGCCATCGTTCGATCCGGCCCGGTCGAGGCACGACCTGTCCCCATCCGCACGTCAGAAGGTGCAGGGTCCCGACACCGAGTTCGGCGCACTTCTCGATCAGCCAGTCCGCTCGGTGCCCTTTGGGAACCGCTGCCGCAAGAATCAGCCTCGGTGCCGAAGAGGGGTCTGATCTCCTGCGAGCCTGAACCCGCACAACGAAGGAATGTCGATCGGCCGTGCGAATGGTGCCGGTCACCTCGTCTCCTCGACCGTCAAAGAGGACGACCTCGTCGCCGGTCACAAGACGCAGGACGCGCAGGGCGTGCCGAGCCTGGTCGCCCGCGACGGTGATGTCGGGGGATGACAGGTCTGCGCAGTGAAACCGTCGAGTCGCCACGGTGTCATGATCCCTGCGAGCGTCGGGGCGGACAAGGGGACGCGGCGTCGTTTCGACAGAAGCCCTGTCTCGCCGTCAAGGTGTGCTCTCGCGGGGACCGATAAGCTCTTGCGGGGTGACTTTGAGGGGGGCGGTGTGCGCGCTGATGGCGGAAGGTGAAGACAACACAATGCCGGAGCCGGTCCCGCTGGCCGATGCGGACGTCGATCGGCTGCTGCGCGAGGCCGAGGTTCTGACGGAGGAGATGGTCTCGGAGACCGGGGCCGAGCGGCCCGACCCCGATGGGGCGGCCGGTGCCGTGGGCGCGATCGAGACCGGTGACGCGATCGCGGCCGTGGAAGACGCTGAACAGAAGATTCTGCAACTCGATGAAGTCCTCGGGGCCGCGGACGAGGCGGCGTCCATAGGCCGGGTCGCAGCGGAAACGGACGGCGAATCGCCACAGCTCGTCGATCACGTAGCGCGCGCACCAACGTCGGAGCCGGGCGAGGAGTATTCGCCGGAATCCTCCCCGTCCGCGCCGGGCGCACAAACGGAGGGGCCGGCACCCTCCGGTCCGCAGGTTGAACACAACGAGTCTGGCATCGAGATTTCGGCATCTCCTGAAGGGGCGGATGCGGCGAGCTTGATGCCGCCGCTGACGGCGCCGGAGTCCAACACCGATGTGGGAGCGGGACCGGAGGCTCCCGTGGCCGCCGAAGACGATGCGACGGACGAGTCCGACGATGAAGGCTCAACGGAGACTGGCGTAGCAGTCGACGAATCCGCCTCTGGTCCGGCGACGAAGCGAACGATCAGACAGATAGCCGTGGCAGCACTCCGAGCGGGCCGGCGCGCGTCCCTGACGGCCATGCTTGCGTTGCCGAATACGTTCCTGCGGACTCTGATCGTGCTCGACCGGCCGTTTGCAGGGCTGTCGCCGCGTGCCAAACGGCGAATTGGTCTCATCGGTCTAGTGACCCTGCTCATGGGTCTGATGTCGATCGTGCTTCCCGGCATGCTGAAACACAATCCGTATGCCGACATTGGGCCTTATCTCGAATAGCCCATCCACGGCGTTGCCGCGTGGGGATCGTGGCTGTCGGGACACCTTGGTACGTCCTACAGTGCGCTCGGATGGGGGCGGTGCGCTCACGGGGAGGGATCGAGTTTGGTTTACGATATTCCATTTTTCGTAACCGGCAATAACACGCGCGGGAGGGCGTTATGCCCGAATGATGGCCATGCCTCAGCCGATTGCGATTCGTGGCCTGCACCGATGGCGGCGGCTCGCACGCACGCGGAATCACTCCTGAGCCGCGGATTCCGGACCGACGAAGGGAACGAAAGCACTGACGCAGCGTACGGGTGGTCCGCGCGCTGAACCTGTTTGGTAACGCGTTTTGAGAGAGGAGTACGCCATGATCGTGCATGAGAACCGTCGGTATCCCGTCACGAGGGCGTGCGTCGCGTTGGGGGGCATGGTGGCGGCGGCCCTGTTGTGTTTATCTTTGTGGTTGGGATGTGATCAGTCGTTAATGGGAAGTCCGTCGGACGCAACGACCGGTATCGCCGCCCTGAGCGAGGTGCAGGCCGGCAAGGCGGCCGAGCCGGCCGGTGTCGGATCGGGCAGCGAGGGCCGGGTTTCCGAAGATTCGCCACGAGCGGCCCCACAGATCACGGAAGAGCCGCCGCGTGCTCATCCGCCGCTCCATCCGGCCGAAGGTTTCGCCCCGCCGGGCCCGTCGAGTGGTGAGCCGATGCCTCCGCCATCGATCTCCGGAACCGATCCGCCGCCGACGGCGTGCATGGGCGAGGTTCGCGAGTTTGTGCGGGCGTGCCTGGAGCAGATACACGGAAAGGCTGCGGCGTGCGTGGAGCAAATCGCCGAGTTCTTCCAGAACGACCAACCGGACGAAGCTCACCAGGCCGCGATGGCCTGCATCGAGGACATCAACGCGAACACGGACGAATGTCTCGATATGCTGGGCCAACGTTGCGAGGCATGTGCCCAGAAGATGGCCGAGGCCGGCGTGCCGATGCCGGTGATTCAGGCGTTTCTGGGGGCCTGCGGTGAGTCGGCGGAGCGCATTCTTGACGCCCGCCGGGGAGCGATCGGCGCCGTCGAGGATGCGATCGATCGCGGCGAGGTGCATCGCTGCATCGCCCAGATCCGGGATATCGCCGCAGCCTGCGCCAGCCAGAACGAGCAGATCGCAAATGACTGTATCGCCCAAATCGAGGCCCTGCTGGCCGATGGGCAGGTGGACGAGGCCATTGCCGTCGGCCGCGATTGCGTCCGGCAGATTCGCATGGACACACTCGGCTGCCTCATGGAGATCCAGAACCATTGTCGACAATGCCTGCGTGGGCTGATCCGGCGTTGTTCCGACGAGGCCCTCGCCGGTCGTCTGCGGCAGGCGTGTGCAGACAGCCGGCGACAGGTGTTCGGCTCGGCAGCCGACGCAATCGGCCGCATTCGCGACGCGCTTCCCGGCTCCGACGGCGGCGGGTAACCGGATAGCGAGCGTGCAGCCCCGGCGGCTGCGCGCGCCCCGCCGGCCGGGCGCTCGCGTGCGGGAGAGAGTCAGCACCGGGGTGCCACGGGCAGCTGGCCTGCCCGTGTCCGCGTAGGGCACCATGACACTGGCGGACAAGCCGCCAGTGGCAGCCGGCGGGGAGTCCGCTTTGATCGCGGGGGCGTGGCTGCATAGAATGAGGCGGCCTCGCAGTGTGCCCTGATGGATGCTGCCGTCGGCGCGGTTCGCAAGCGGTCGTGAGGCACGGGCCGAAGCCCTCCACCCGGATGGGCCGGCGAGCCGTGTCCTTCGGGCGTGCCGCGGGGTGTTCGCATGTCCCAGATCGGCAGTCGTGACGCAGAGAACCGGGGCCGCGTCTCGTACGCGTTGGACGCGGTGCGTGGCCGGATGCGGGGACTCGCCGCCCTCGCCACGACGTGTCTCCTCCTGACAGCGTTCGTATTGTATCTCACCGCCGCCGTGATGATCGACCACGGCATCGACGGGGGAATCCCCCTGGCGGCGCGGCGCGTGGCGCTCGCACTCCTGCTCACCGGTCTGCTGGCGATGGCGATCACGCGGTTGTTCGTGCCGCTGTTTCGCCATATCAGCGCGCTGTATTCGGCCCGCGTCATCGAACTGGCCAACCCCGGCTTCCACAATGCCCTGGTGACAGCGGTGCAATTGGCGCCGCGACGTGAAGTCCATGCCGGCGTCGTGGCCGGTGTGCGCGAAGACGCCGCCCGGCACCTCGATCGGTGTGATTTCGCCGCGTCCGTGCCGCGCCGGCCACTGCGGCGGGCTGCGTTGGCCGCCGTGAGCGCCGCCGTGGCATTCGGGTTGTATGCGCTCGTGGCCCCGAAGGCCGTCGGGCCGTCCGTGCTCCGAGCGCTCGGCGCGAATCTGCCGGCGCCCACGCGGACCCGGGTGGTCGTTCTCGCTCCCGCTCGAGATGCCTCGGTCGTTGTCGGGACGCCGGTCCGATTCGAGGTCGCGTTGCGCGGTTCCATCCCGACCGAAGTCATGATTGAATACAGTCGGGATCAGGGCCGGACATGGGTTCGTGGACAGCGGCTCACGCTGCAGCGCGTCGCTCCGGGCGAGAACGAAGGCGAGGAGGAGGCGATTTGGCGCGCGACGAAGGCGGGCAAGGACGTGGTCGCGACGCTCTGGTATCGCGTCGTTGCGGGCGATGCCCGGGCGGAACTGAGACGGCTGGAGGTCCGCCCGGTCCCGCAAGTCGGCGAACCGACCCTCCGTCTGAGCTATCCAGCCTACACCGGCCGTACGCCGGTCCGGCGCGAGAGGGACGGTTACATTGACGCAGTTGTGGGGACGCGCGTCGAGATATCGGCGCGCACGGTTGTTCCAGCCGGCAGCGCGCGGATTGTCTTTTACGACAGCCACGGACCGGTCGCCCGTCAGATGACCGTCGAGGGTAAGGATCATCGGAAACTCCGCACGTCGTGGCTGGTGGATCGCGACGCCGAGTACGAGATTCGCTTGAGCGACCTGCACGGAGCGGAAAACCCCAATGCCATTCGCTACCGCCAGCAGGCCCGTCCGGACGGACCGCCCCGCATCGAACAGGCATCGCCCGGAGCGGAAGAGGAAGTCTCCGCGGACGGGGCGATCGATGTTCGCGCGGTGATCACAGATGATTTCGGATTGACCGACTGGGCGGTTGTCTATCGCGTCGGCTCGCGCGGGGGGCGTATTGCGCTCGCCGGCTCCGACCCGGCCGGTTCGGCGATCGTGAAGGTGTCCCGCCGTATTCCGGTGAGTCGTCTTTCCGCCGCATCCGGTGACGTGATCCAACTGCACCTCGTCGCTCTTGACAACCGTCACGATTTTCGGGATCGGCCGGCGTATCAGGAATCGAGCGGACCGGAAAGTGCGATACGCATCGGAGCGCCGCAAGGAGCGCGCAGCCCAGGAAAACAGACCAGACCAGAAGATCGACGTGCACGCGCCGAGAACGCTCACAACATCGGCGGCGCCTCCAAAGACGGCGACGCGGAGTCGTCCGGCTCCGCCCCGGAAACGGGCGGCGGCGAGGGCGATGCGGATGTCGGTGCGGCCGGCGGCGCCGATGAGGACGGAGAAACGGGACAAGACGACGCCGAGGCAGATGATGAGGGAGCGTCGAACGGAGCGGGTGAAGACGGCGCCGAGATGGACCGCTTCATGGAGGCCAATCGCGAGAAGATCGAACGATTGCGAAAGGCGTTTGAGGAGCACGGCGACCGGACATCGGAAGAAGCCGCTGAAGACGCAGGCGGCGACCCGGGGAAACAAGACAGCGGTAAGAACGAGACCGGTGGAACCGGTGGTGAGAAAGACGCCGGACGGGACGGCGACTCTGCCGATTCTGAAGACGGGGAACCCACAAGGCAAGACGCTTCCGGAGGCAAGAAGGGGACCGAGACGGGCGGCGAAGACGACTCCGGCGAACACGGCGCATCCGGCGACATCAAGCCGGAGGAGGCCGAGGGCGACGAGACCGGTCCGGGCAGCAAACCGGATGGACCCGACGAGGACGTCTCGAATCGTCCGAAGGGCGAAGGGGGTAAGAAGACCGGCCGTCGTGGCGACGCCGCGGGCGGCGGACAGGGATCGGACGGCGCCGCGGGAGACGGTCAGAAGACCAAGGCCGGTCCAGGCGAAGGGCAGGGCAGCGGTTCCGGGAAGGGCGACGGCGCGGAATCCGGCAAGCCAGGCGGTTCGGGAACAGGCGCGGACGCCGGCGGCGACGTGGGCGGAGGAAGCGCGAAGGCTGGAAGCGGGTCTGGCGGCCGGCGCGGCGGCCAGCCCGGAGGT
>CAYQDV010000185.1:0-7696 GCA_964416295.1 uncultured Planctomycetaceae bacterium | reverse complement strand
AGCCGGCTGAGATTGTGAGACCACGGCCGCAAAGAAGGCGGGCAGTGCCCGCCCTACGGGGTGGGTCAGAGCCGCGATCGTGAGGGAGCGGTTGTCCAGGAGGAGCCGATCTCAAGAGACAGGAGGGACGAGACAAAAAGACGGCCCGCTCTCCTCCGGTCGAGCGGGCTGCCTTGATACTCTCAATGGATTCCGGATCCAACGGCCTCAAACCTCGGCCGGACCCGATCACGGATTCGCTGTGCCGCCCGCGCTGGGCGTGCTGCCGCCCGTCAGACCGCCGAATACCGAACCGAACAACTGATTCACGTCGATGTTGGACGTGTCAATCTGATCGGTCGTACCGGCGAAGGCGTCAATGAGCGACTGGGGCACAACGAGAATGCTGGGGTCGGCGATGGCGGCCTGGGTGAACGCCTGGATATCGTCAATCGAGTTCAGCCCCGCCGTGCTGCTGCCCGGAACCGTGTTCTGCTTCAGGAAATCGACGAACCCGTCGGCCTGTGCGTTCGTCAACTCCTGAACGGGCACGCTCGGGTTGGCCGCACTGATGATGGTGTTGACCTGATCGCTGAGGATTTGCACTTCGTCCTGCGTCAGATTGGTCATCTGCCCCAGCGCCACCTTTGATCCGGCCGACAGGACGCTGCCGCCGCCGCCATCAGTCGTTCGCGGAGGACCGAAAACCGCCAAGACGTCACAACCCGCCGCACAGACCATCACGAGGCCCGCCGTCAGCAGGGCCGAAAACCATCGCTTCTTATCCATCATTCTCAGTTCCCCCAATGGTACAAACAATACGAAACGAGGCGAGGCTCGGCAAGGGCGATCCGCACCATTCCCTGTTCGCGTGCGACCCACACGCGGACATCGACCTCACGCCGGACGCTGCTCCGCCGGGAGAATCGAGCGCGGGGTCTCAGACTGGACGATCAGGGGACGTTGACGTTCAGGAGAAAGTCGACGAGGCGATCCCCGGCATCGTCGTTCGGAGCACCGACCAGGTCACGGATGCGCTGCCGACGTTCATCATCGGTCAATCGCTCATCGTTCTGAATGTCCTGCAGGGATTGAAGGCTGAATCCCGCAATCGCGGCGGGCAGCGGTTGCACAGCGGTTCCACAGCCCGAGAAGAACGCGAGAAGGGGCACGGTCATGGCGGCAAGAATGCCGCCGGCGGCGCGTCGACTCGACATAAGTTACTCCGGTCGTTGAGCAGAAGATCCCGGCGAGTTCCACTGTAGAATCGGCGGCCCGAGTTATCAACCTTTAGGAGCGGCCCTCGACATCGCGCCGAGCGCCCGGTCTCGCGTTTGTATTGATTGCCCCGCGCGAACCGACAACCCGGACGCTTGCACGCGCTTCGGGCCTGATCTCCGGACCCAACCCGGTTTGACGCTCCCAACCCCCTCTCTATAATCGGCCCGGCGCGCGTCGAGGATCGGCCAACGATCCCGCGCGACCGGAAGCGACCAGCGAGATCGACGACGTGTACACACCGGTGAAACTCCTACCAGACGTGGGTCAGACGATCCTCGGATCTCGGGCACGCGCCGGTTCGAGGACCACGCTGGCGATGGCGGTCGGCGTGTTCGTTGTCGGTGGCTCGACGGGCGCCGCCACCCCACCGACGTCCACCCATCCGGCGACGACGCAGACGACATCCCGGCCCATCCCGGCTGTGGACACCGCGTCTTCCGCGGGACTGATTCAGGACGCAACTCGAACGCAGCTGGAACGTGCGCTGACCGACGCCTCTTCGCCGTTGGAGCAGGCTCACGCCGACCTGGTGATCGCACAGTACATCCTCGCTCGCCAGTGCGCTCCGTCATTGACGTGCGTACTCGTCGGGCGCCCAAGCTGCCCCGGCGAGCACGTCGCCCTTGCCGCCGAGGCCGTCGGCTTCCTCGACACCGCGGCCACCCACCTCCGAGAAGCCACTGAGTCGGACTCCGATGCACACCGGGAAGCCGAAGACCGCCTCGACGCTTTGCGGAGCTTCGCGAATCTTTTCGTAACATTGAGGGCCCGGCCGCTGAACGGCCCATCGCGCCGCAACCTCCTCGACGCCTGCAGCGAGCTTGCCATCTATCTCGACGATCCGAACAGCGGCATCGTCGAATCCGCGCGACTCTGGCAGGGTGTTGCCTACCGCCTCGCCGATCGGCCGAAGCGTGCCACACAGGTCCTGCGGCCTTCGCTCACACCACCAGCGCACGCTCGAATAGGTTTCTATATGCGTCTTCAACGCTGTCTGGCCCTGGGCGAGGCCGGGCAACCCGTGGCAGGGTTGTCCCTGTGCCTCAAGCTCGGCACCCGCGTCCGGCGCTGGTTTCGTCACGAAGACAAGGCAACACGCAAACAGGCCCGACTAATGACTCAATGGGTCCGCATTCGCCTTCTGCGGATGTGGGCAAAACAGCTCCGGGCGGGCCATCGCGAAGATCGCGCGGCGACGGCGGAATCCGAAGCGAACGCGCTCGTCGGAGACGAGACATTCCCGCCATCGGCACAGCGGTCTCTGCCGCTCACCGAGACCATCGCCGGGCTGCCCGACCTGCCCGAGACCGCGTCCGCCCCCGGCGAACCTGCTCCATAGTGCCGCTCACGGCTCACGCATCGCCCTGATACGATTGAGGCAGGCGACATCCTGCGCGTCCCTGCGCCAGCCCGCTACGCCGCCGGATCGGCAAGGCTCGCAGGCGGAAACATCGCTATTGACACGACCCTCGCTCTGCGGTAAACTGCCTCAAGAGGCCGGGCGGAGAGCGCACTATCAGAGGGTTTTTCTTCCTCGTCGGTGTTTTCATGGTGGCCCGGCCGCTGAAGACATAGCAGGGTTCACTCGGTTGGTGTACGACCCATCCGACGATTCATGGTCGACCCTGACCCGATTGACATCTCTAGTGGAAGCCCTGTGGCCGAGAGTCGATTCGCCGCGTGCGCAGGCGCACGGTTCTGTGTGAATGCCGCGTCGAGCGAGTCCGGGAGGGCAGGACATGTTCGCAGCGCGTCTCGAGCCGGGGGAGCCTGTTGCTCAATCCGGCCGCCGGGCCGTCGGTCTGGCGGTCGCCGGATTGGTCGGCTGCCTCGCGGGAGGCGAGGCGCGGGCCCAGGCGATCTTCTCCGATCAGACGCTCGCTGCCGGGACGGTCGCGCTTCACGATCCGGCCCTGCAACTCGTCATCAGCCTCTACAATGTCGCTCCCTTCACATCCGGCGGCGCGGCCGGTGACTTCAACAACGACGGCTTTCAGGACCTGTTCGTCGTCACGACCGGCGGCGCTCCGAACAAGCTGTTCATCAACAACGGCGACGGGACGTTCAGCGAACAGGCCACCGCGTGGGGACTTGGCGGACTGAACATGGACATCGGCGCCGCGGTCGCAGACTACGACGCCGACGGCCGGCTCGATCTGTTCGTGACCAGCTTCGGCCCCTCCGTCGCCGCGCCCCAGCCGGGCCAACATCACCTCTATCACAACAACGGCGACGGTACGTTCACCGACGTGGCGGTGGCGGCCGGACTGAACCGCAGCAGTCCGCTCATCCCCGACGGCCTCGGCGCCGCCTTTGGCGACTATGACCTCGATGGCGACCTGGACCTCTTCGTCGCCGGCTGGATGGGCAACTCCGGCGGAAACCGCCTGTTCCGAAACAACGGCGACGGCACCTTTACAGACGTCAGTTTTTACGCCGGCGTCTTCGATCTGTCCATCCGAGGGTTCTCGCCGCGTTGGGCCGACATGAACGGCGACCGCTATCCCGAGTTGCTCATCGCGGCCGACTTCAACACCAGCCGATACTTTGTCAACAATGGCGACGGAACCTTCACCGACACCACGGCCGCGTCCGGCACGGGCCTCGACGGAAACGGCATGGGACAGACGGTGGGCGACTTCAACGGGGACGGGCGCCTCGACTGGTATGTCACCTCGGTCCATTCGCTCAACAGCGGCATGTTCAACGTCCCCGGCACCGGCAACATGCTCTATGTGAACGTGGGCGACCACCTCTATCTCGAGGGTTCCGTACCCGCCGGCGTGAACGACGGCGGCTGGGGCTGGGGAACCGTGGCCGTTGACGCCAACCACGATGGCCTGCTGGATATCATCGAGACCAACGGCTGGTCCGGTGTCAACGGCGACACGGAATTCGAATGGTCAAACGAACCGACCTACCTCTGGCTCAACAACGGAGACGGCACCTTTACGGACGCCGCCGCGGCCGCCGGACTGGTGCATACGCTGATGGGACGCGGCCTGCTCACGTTCGATTATGAGAACGACGGAGATCAGGACGTCGCCATCTTCTCAAACCTCGGGCCGTTGATGCTGTTTCGCAACGAGTTATCCGCGTCGATCACCCGATGGCTGCGAATCTTCCTGGATACGCACGCGGACGCCTCCATCGCTCCCAACGGCATCGGCAGCCGGGTCATCGTCACGGCCGGAGGCCAGACACAGCTCCGCACGATCGACGCCGGGTGCAATCACCTGAGTCAGAGCGAACTGTCCGCCCATTTCGGCCTCGGGGCCGCATCGATCGTCGATCAGATCCGCATCGAGTGGACCAACGGAGACGTCACCCTCCTCGACCACGTGGCCACGAATCGCACGATCACCCTCACGCCGCTCTCCCGGCCGGGCGACCTCGACTGCAACGGCTCCGTCGACGGCGGCGACATCGCCTGGTTCGTGACGGCCTTGGTCGATCCGATGGGCTACGAGGCCGTGATGCCCGACTGCCCGATCGAAAACGCCAACGTCAACAACGACACCCAGATCGACCTGAACGACGCGACCGCCCTCGTGGCGGCCCTGCTCGCCGGCTGAGGCGGTCGGCGGTGCGGCCACACGGGCGCGCCGGGGCAAGCCACGCTACAATTCCCCGCGTGCCAGGCGAGAGCGTGTCCATCGTCGTCCCCACGTTTCGAGAAGCGCAGAACATCCCCGTGCTCACGGAGCGGCTCTTCCAAGCGCTGCACGAGGCGGAGATTCCAGCCGAACTGGTCCTCGTCGACGACGACAGCGGTGACGGAACGCGTGATGTGGTCGAGTCGTTGGCGGCGACCCACCCCGTTCGGTTGATCGTCCGAACCGGCGAGCGCGGCCTGTCCTCGGCCGTCGTCCGGGGTTTCGCCGAGGCCCGCCACGACATCCTCCTCTGCATGGATGCCGATCTGTCCCATCCACCGGAGGCCGTGCCCGCGGTCATCGCTCCGATTGCCGAGAACCGAGCCGATTTCTGCATCGGCTCGCGCTATGCCGCCGGCGGCTCGACCCGGGACGACTGGGGACTCGCCCGGCGAATCAACTCCCTCGGCGCAACGCTGCTGGCGCGGCCGCTGACCCGGGCACGCGATCCGATGGCCGGATTCTTCTGCCTCCGGCGAGAGACGCTGAACCGGGCACAGGCAGCGGGCCTGAACCCGATTGGCTACAAAATCGGACTCGAGATTCTGGTCAAGGCCCGGTGCCGCCGTGTGATCGAGGTCCCCATCGAGTTCTCCGACCGACTCCACGGCGACAGCAAGCTGACCTGGCGACAGCAAGCCCAGTACCTCCGACACCTCGTCCGCCTATACCGCTTCCGCTGGCCGTGCGGCACCTGGATAGCGGTGATCGCGTCCGCGGCGGTGCTGGCGGCACTCATTCGGTTCTGCGCAACCGGCTGACGGACGCCCGGTCGAGCCAAGCGGGGCCGGCGACTGATGCAATGGACGCTACAATCCGATATCACAACCAGCGCAGGCTCGCGGGCACACGCCGCCGACCGCCCGGCGAACGAGGATGGCTCTCTCCACAATTGAGGCACGAAGGATGAATGAGAATTGGAAGATCCGCTGTGGTCGGAGGATTGTGACGGGAGCCGAGGCGATTTCTCATATCCGCCCCGGTGACCGAATATTCGTATCCTCCGGCTCGGCGGTGCCGCTCGGGCTTCTGCCGTTCCTGGTCGCGGAAAACGCCCCGCTCGGCGACAACCCGATCCTCCACCTGATGACGCTGGGCGACGCCCCCTATGTCGAGCCGCGGTTCGAGGGTGTCTTCCGCCATAACGCCCTGTTCATCGGGGCCAACGTCCGGACGGCGGTCTCCCAGGCCCGGGCCGATTATACGCCGGTCTTCCTCTCCGAGATTCCCAACCTGGTCAAACGCCGGCTGATCCCCATCGACGTCGCGCTCATCTCCGTCACGCCGCCGGACGACGCGGGCGCGTGCAGCCTCGGCACCCATGTAGACATGGCGCCGGCCGCCATCGCGGCGGCCCGGCTCGTCATCGCCCAAGTCAATCCGAGCCTGCCGAGGACCTTCGGCCGATCGGGCATTCACGTCGACCAGATCGATCTCCTGGTGGAAATCGATCATCCGATCCCGGAACTGCCGGCGCCCAAACCGCGCGCCGAAACCAAGGCGATCGCGGACAACGTTGCCCGGCTCATCATGGACGGCTCGACGTTGCAGATGGGTATCGGGGCGGTCCCGGACGCCGTGCTGCGGGCCTTGTCGAATCACAACGACCTCGGCATTCACACCGAGATGTTCAGCGACGGCGTGATCGAGCTGGCCGAGCGGGGCGTCATCAACGGCGCCAAGAAGTCGTTGCACCCGCACAAGATCATCTCCAGTTTCCTGATGGGCACGCGCAGGCTCTACGACTTCGTGGACGAGAACCCGAACGTCGAGTTGTATCCCTGCGACTACACCAACGATCCGTTCATCATCGCCAAAAACGACTTCATGGTCGCCATCAACACCTGTCTGGAGATCGATCTGACCGGCCAGGTCTGCTCCGATTCGATCGGCGACCGGTTCTACAGCGGAATCGGCGGACAGGTGGATTACATTCGCGGCGCGGCCCGCAGCAAGGGCGGCAAACCGATCCTCGCCCTGCCGTCGACGGCCTGCAACGGCGACGTCTCGCGGATTGTGCCGCAGCTCAGCGACGGAGCCGGCGTCGTGACGACGCGCGGCGACGTCCACTTCGTCGTGACCGAATACGGCATCGCCTATCTGCACGGCAAGAACATCCGCGAACGGGCGATGGCGCTGATTCAGATCGCCCATCCGAAGTTTCGATCGTGGCTGCTCGCCGAAGCCAAGCGGCGCCGGTTTGTCTATCGCGATCAGATCGAGCCCGAGGTCAAGACGTCGATCTACCCGAAGGCGCTGGAGGCCAATGTCCGGACAAAAGACGGCACGCCCTATCGCATCCGGCCGATCAAGCCGACCGACGAGCCGATGCTGCACGAGATGTTCTATCAGTTCACGCAAGAGACGATTTATCAGCGGTTCTTCACGGTCAAGAAATACTTCGAGCACAAGAACCTTCAGAGTTTCTGCACGATCGACTACGACCGCGACATGACGCTGGTGGCGACGATTCGCGACGACGTCATCACCCGCGTGATCGGGATGGGGCTGTATGTCCGCGATCCGGAGACGAACTGCGGGGACGCGGCGTTCGTCGTGGCCGACGCCTGTCAGAACCGAGGCATCGGCAGCGAATTGATTCGGCGGCTGACCGACATCGCCCGCTCGCAGGGGCTGGCGGGCTACACGGCCAATGTGCTCGACACCAACACGCGGATGCTCCACGTCTTCGAAAAACTCGGCTTGGACATGGAAACAAAGACCGAGGGCGACACGCTCACCGTCCAGATTCGCTTCGCCCCGTGCGCCGTCGTATGATC
>CAYQDV010000184.1:0-7713 GCA_964416295.1 uncultured Planctomycetaceae bacterium | reverse complement strand
CGCCGGACATGTCCACCCCGCCATCGCCCGCCTCTCCACCCTGCGGCCCGGCGAGGCCAGGGAGTCGCTCCTCGCGGCGCCCGACTCCGTCCTGCGCCGCCGCCGATAGCCCCCCGGCCGACCCGCGCGGTGTCATGACGTGCGCTCCATCCGCCGCAGGACCTCGCGCAACGAGGACGACACCCTGAGCGGCTGCGACAGCGTCTCCCGAATGTGGTAGTCCATCAGATCAAATGCCGGTTCGGCGGCCTCCGCCGGCAGCGGTCCGGCCGTCCCCGCCGCAGCCTCCGACAACACGGCCGCCACGGCCGGATCGATGCGCCGTTTCTCCACGATCGCAGGCTCGCAGTCTCGGCAGATCGCGCCGCCGCTTCGTGAGCTGAAATACAAGAGTGGTTCTTGCCCGAGCCGACGGTCGCAGGCTACGCATCGCGCCAGATCCGGCCGCAGACCGACTTCCTTCAAAAGCAGCCACAGGAACGATCCCAGCGTCGCCAGGGCGTCTGCCTCGCGTAGGTCTCGAAAGACGCGCACCAGTTCGTCAAACAAATTCGGATGGGGATCGTGAATCTCGGTCAGGCGCGTCGTCGCCTCGGCGGCGTACAGACCTGCATACAGCCCGACCAGGCTGCGCCGAAGCTGCGGGAAATGGTCCTCCTGACGCCATTCCGTCAGCGTCGCCAGCGTGCCCTCCCGCCCCGCCCGGCGGGAGTACACCACGCTCCCGAGTTCAAGGAGGTCGATCCCGACGGCCACACGTGTCTTTGTAGAACGTTTGATGCCCTTGGCGATCAGGTGCTGCTGGCCGTGTTCCCGCGTCAGTATCGCCAGAATCTGCGAAGTTTCGCTGAAATCGAGCCGGCGAAGAACGACCGCCGTATCTCTCACCAGTGCCACGATCTAACGCTCCGGCGCCCGCACCGCTCGCCGGATTCGCAGACGCTTGATCGTCCGTTCGTCGACCTCGACGACCTCGATATGCACGTCGTTTTCGGTGAAGCCTTCGCCCGTGGCCGGCACATGGCCCAGCCGGCTGAACACCAGCCCCGCTACGGTATCATACGATTCGTCCTCCGGCAGAACGATGTCGAGTTGCTCATTGACCTCGTCAATACGAAGCCGTGCGTCGATATCGGCGGTCTCCGGGTCGATCTTCAGGACCGGCGGCAGCTCGGGTGCCGCGTCGTGCTCGTCGGCGATCTCGCCGACCAGCTCCTCCAGGATATCCTCGATCGTCACCAACCCTGCCGTTCCACCGAACTCGTCCAGCACGATGGCGATGTGCACGCGGTTGGCCTGGAACTCCCGAAGCAGCGAGTTGACATCCTTGTTCTCCGGGACGAACGATACAGCCCGCATTGCCTCTCGCGCGCGGAACGACGCCGTGTCACCGACCTTCAACAGGTCCTTCGCATAGAGTACGCCTAGGATCCGGTCGAAAGACCCCTCGTACACGGGCAGCCGTGAGTGTCCGCCCTCTACCGCCAGCCGACGGGCTTGCTCAAAATCGGCGTCCGCCTCGACTCCGTGCATGCCGGTTCGAGGCGTCATAATCTCTCCGACCGTCATGTCGTTCAGGTCGATCACCGACTCGATCATCTCTCGTTCGGCCTCGTCGACGGCCCCCGCCGTCTCCGCCTCGCTTACCGCGTCGAGGATTTCACGTTCCATCTGTTCCGTGCGGTTGACCGCGTCGCGCGGCACGCCCGCCAGCCGCCGGACGATCTCATCGATCGCGTTCAACGCGACCAGCACCGGAGCACACAACCGGCGCACGACTTCCATGAAGGGCAGGGCCCGGGCGACGAACGTCTCGCCCGCATAGCGCGCCCACGCCACCGGAATCGCGATCGCCACGATAAATAACCAGAACATGGACACCAGAAACACACGCAACGGCTGAACGAACCACGGATCCGTCGCGTCCAGGCCGATCGACAGCGTCACCACAAACAGAAGTGCGGCTAGAGCGCGACACGACGTCGCGCTCAACTCCAACGCTCGCTCGTTGGACTCGATCGAGGCCAGGCGGTCCTCACGCCCGGCACGTGTCAGCGCATCAATCAACTGCCTGCGTGAAGCAACGCGAATGGCGACGGCGGCGGCCCCGCTCAACACCGTGATGCAGGACAGAAGACACAACGCGATCAGGATCACCATATCTCTAACGTCCCGCGCAAGGCCTCACGAGTTCGCCCCCTCGGCCTCACCGCTCGGGGTCGGATCCGGAAGATCAACATCCACCCAGAGTGTGGCCGGGGCACCGGGTTCGGCAGATGCGACAATCGCTCCGTCCGAACCGACGATGAGACTGTAACCCGGACAGACGCGCGTCGCCGCCGCGACGCCGGTCGTGACGTCGGCCACCGCTGCGTCAAAGCCAGCGCCCGCGGCATGATCCGAGATTCGTCGACGAATCTCGTCTGCGCCCGGCGCCGCTTCCTCGCCTGCATGGCTCCAGCACGCCGAACCGATCGCCAGCGCGGCGCCGGTGTCTGCGGTCCGACGCCAGACATCCGCATCCAGGCAGTCATCGCCCGACCACACGGCGACGCGTCCGTAGATCAAATCCGCCGTTTCAATGTCCATGCCCACGGAAAACCGATCGGCCGGCCCAGTCGAAAACACACTCTGCCTGTGCGACAATCGGATGTCCCCGTCAGGATCGATCAAGCACGTCGTCACAAACGGCTTGTCTGCCTTGCGTTCGGCAAAGCCCAACGCAATGAACAGACCCCATTCTCGGGCCCGCGAACCGCATGTCGCCACGACCGGCCCCGGACACCGCTCCGTCATCGACGCGTCGCCGCATGTGACGGCAAGCACATCGCGAAATGCCGGCAGAAGGATTAAGTCGGGAGCCGGGTCCGTCTCGGCGGCGGCGTCGATCGCACGCAGCGCGCCCTGAAGCGTAGCGGTCCGTTCACCGGGTCGAACCTCGAGCTGCACGACGGCCAGCCTCATCGCCGTTTCTCTCGGCCGGTCCCGCCCGGTCGCGCCGCCTCTGAATTCCGGCTTGTCGGCGAACGATCCACAGAGATCGAAGCCAACCCGAGTTCGGCCATCACCGCCGCCTCGCGACGGTGCATACGCTCGTAGTCCGACCGCGACCGGTCGTCATAGCCGCACAGATGCAGACAGCCGTGAACGACATAGAGCAACAGTTCACCGCGCCAGTCCGTCCGGCGGGCACGGGCCTGGCGCCGGGCCACGCTCTCGCACACGATGATCTGGCCATCGACCGCGGCGGGCGCCGCCGCGTCACGCAGATCAAACGACAGCACATCCGTGGAGCTGTCTCCGCCCAACCACCGCCGATGATGGCGGCGCATCTCGGCATCCTTCACCAGCGCAATCTCCAACCGCCCGAAAGTGAACCCCTCGCCGATCAGCGTGCGCCGAGCGGCCCGGCGAACCGGCGCAGCCATATCGAAGGGACATCTCGACAGTGATATCACGAGACGCCTCGCGGTCCGGCACGAAAGGGGATCAGGTTCGGATGACGGCTCAGTCTCGTTCATGCGCTGCGCGCGACCAGGACCGGCGACTTTTCCTCAGCGGCCGTCGGATACGCGATGCGGCCGTGGTGGATCGCGCAGAGGTTCTTGATCAGACTCTGCTCGACCCGCGCCAGCTCCTTCAGAGTAATGTCACAATTGTCGACCTGACCATCCATCAGGCGTGCGGTCATGATATCATGAACCGTGCTCTCGATCCGGCCCGCCGTGGGGTCCTGCAATGCCCGAACCGCTCCCTCGACACCGTCGCACATCATCAGAATGACGGACTCGCGCGTGCGCGGCTTCGGGCCGGGATAGCGGAATTCGGTCTCGCTCACCTGCCGATCATGTTTGCCGGTCGGTTTCGCATCCTGCGCGGCCCGCGCGTGAAAATACTTCACGACGGTCGTGCCGTGGTGCTCCGCGATGAACTGGTGCAGAACCGGCGGCAGCCCGTAGTCCCGCGCGAGCGCAAGTCCGTCCTTCACATGCGCCAAGATGACCAGCAGGCTCATCGTCGGAGCCAGGCCGTCATGGATATTTCTGTTCGCTTGCTGGTTTTCGACGAAATAGTTGGGTTTGCAGATCTTCCCCACGTCGTGGTAGTAGGCCCCCACCCGCACCAGCAGGCCGTTGGCCCCGATCTCCTCCGCCGCGGATTCCGCCATGCTGCCCAAGAGGTGGCTGTGCTGCCATGTGCCCGGTGCCTTCTGGATCACCTGACGGAGCAGCGGGTTACTCGTGTCCGCCCACTCCAGCAGCGTGAGGCTCGTGGCAATGCCGAATGCCCGCTCGATGACCGGCAGCAGGACAAAGATGACAATCGTCCCCGCCATGGCCGCGCAAATGGCAATCAGCACCGACTTGCCCAACTGCTGTTGATGAATCAGCCCGACCAGCATCGCGCTGGCACCCGCCGCCGTCGCCGTGAGCGCCCCGACCTCAACCAGCTTCAGACGCGTGCGTATCTCTGAAAGCAGCAGCACATTGACGCACGTCACCGTCAACAGAACCAGAAACACGCTGATCGGCGCATCCAGCGCCAGCACACTGAGCAGCGCCAGCAGCGTCGTCGCGCCAATCGCAAACCGCTGCGAATAGGTGATCGTCAGCACGGCCCCCGCGATCGTGATCGCGCCGACGCTCCACATCACCGAGCTGCCCACGCCGACCATGAATCGAGTCAACAGTAACATCGCAAGGAGCAGCAGCGCAAACGCCAGCGCCCGCGTCGGATTTCGCACGATGCGAGGTTGCTCACGCCACGCGAATAGCGCAAGCCCGGCCGTTAGCAAGAGGATCGCGCCGGCCAGTCCGAGCCGCTTCCTCCACAGCGCCTCCCACAGCAGCGGATCCGTGTGACGCTGCCGCACGAATTCCGCATGCTCGGTCTTCAGGAGCGACAGACGGTCTCCGTCGATGACGCTGGCCTGCACGAGCCGGTCACCCGGCTTGTAGGTGTCCTTCACCGGCTCCGCGAGGCCGGCCTCCTCGATGCGGGCCCGCGTATACTCACGGTCAAATACATACACCGGCTGGGAGTGATCACCCGCCGTCCCCGGAACGACCGCCTTCTCAATGATCTTGGCCAAGAGCGGCCGGACCGCCGGCGGAAATCCCGCCGCGACGAGGCGCTCCGCCAGAGCGCTGACGTGTTCGCTGTTGGTGGCGTAGATCAGCCGGACCTTGTCGACCGATGTGAATCGACCATTGCCACGATCCAGTTCGACCTCCGTCGCCGTATTCGGAATCCCCCGCTCTGTCTGCGGACGCTCGATCATGTTTGACCGGATCAGCCGTTGGACGGCGGCATCTACGGTCCGCTTGAACTGAACACTGCCGGCCTGGTTGGTCAGCGGCTTCAGCGCCTCGAACGCCGTTGCCTCCAGGTCCCAGCGACCTGTGCTGTCTTTCTGGAATTGCTCGAACGTCTCCACCGCCTTGACCGCGGCGTGCAGGTCCAGGAATTCTCCCTTGATCCGATCGACCAGTGCCTGGTTCAGCCGGTAATGGTCCGGAACCAGCTGCTGGGCTGTCTCCCGCAGTTTCGCCGTCCGGCTCGCGTTCAAGCGCTCGAAACCCACCCGAGCGAATACGGGCTGGTCCAGCCGATCATTCAACGCATACGGAAATCGCTCGTCTCCGGATAGAACGAGAACGGTCGCGACCAGGAAAAAGCCCACGGCGATGACCAAGGGCCAACCAAGAAGACCGCGCAGACGCTCCGCCGGAGACACCTGGCCGTCAGCCAGTTGCTTGCGAACCTCACTCAGTCGCTTCAGTCGGGACTTGCCCAAATTCCACTCTTACCTCTGCCACCGACCGCGGCGTTGCGAACGCCAACGATCGCTGCCATTCTCGCGGTTGGGCCATGCTCCGAGACTGGCCGAATTATAAGCGATACCCCTCCGCCACCAAAAGTCTATCGCCCCGATTCGACGCGAACCTGACGACTATGTACCGGTCCCGGTAAGGTGTCGTCGTGATCCGGAGACACCACGGCCCACTGCTACGCCTTCCGATCTTACCGCGCAACCTCATGTGATACCGTAGATTACGAACCTGATCCGCACAACGACGTAGTCGGATCCACGCGACGCGTCGACAGAATCCATCCAATCGACATTTTCCCACCCCTCGCGCCACGGTCCCGGAAACGCTCCACCCAATCGCTGCCTCGCCGGCACCGCCGGATTATCGGGCATCGAGCCACTCTCTGGCACGGCGGCTGCCCAACTCACAGCCGTGCCAGACCCGCGGCAGCGCAGAGTCGGCAGCCGGAAGCATCGCCGGATGAAGGGGAACACACCATGAAGGACAACGCCCGCAGGTCACCTTGGATCCCACGGCTCCTGTGCTGGACGCTCGCCGGCGTCGGACTCGCCTTGATCCTGCATGCCACGCGTCCCCGGACCCGCGAGCCTCGACCCCTTCCGAAGCCCGCATCGCTCCTGAAAATACGCCCATTCGCCGCCGCCGCCCTCCGAGCCAACCGACCCACGCTCGAACCCGATATACTGGTCCTGCTCGCACTCGGACCGATTTCGGGCGACCTCATCCGCCGGCGCCGCGATCGCCGTCAAGCCGGTTTTTGAGGCGGCCATGCCAATGTGTGCCCCATCCTCTCCGCGCGAGAGGGTGGGGTTTTGGCGCCGGCGCGGCGTTTTTCGGCCGCTCCCGTCCATGAGTCGCCGCAGGTGTCAGACCGGCGGTTGACCATCCTATCCGCGGGGTGATAATCATGCCCTTGCCGGTTCGCGCCGGCCGGAAGCACGCATGGCTGCCCCGATCATCACGCTGACAACCGACTTCGGCGACGTGGATCATTATGTCGCGTGCATGAAAGGCATCATTCTGGGGCGTTGCCCCGACGCCCGCATCATCGACGCCTGCCACAGTCTCCTGCCACAGGATGTCGTGCATGCGGCCTTTATCCTCCGTCGGATCATCGAGCATTTCCCACCCGACACGATCCATATCGCCGTCGTCGACCCCGGCGTCGGCACGACTCGGCGCATCCTGGCGGCTCGCTACAACGGGCAACTCGTTCTGGCGCCCGACAACGGCCTCGTCAGCCTTGTGCATGGCGATTTCGCAATCGAATCGCTGCACGAAGTGCGAAACGCCGGGCTGTTTCGCTCGGCGGTCAGCCCCACCTTTCACGGACGGGACATATTTGCGCCGGTGGCCGCCGCCCTGGCGGCCGGCACGCCGCTCGAAGACACGGGTCCTCCCACGGAAAAGCTTGAAATCCTGCATATCGAGCGGCCGACCGTGCTGCCGGACAAGTCCGTCGAGGGCCAGGTTCTCTATATCGACCGCTACGGCAACCTCATCACCAACATCCCGGCCAGCGAGGTGCCGCGGCGCCCAGCGGGAAAGTCGACGCAGGTGTTCGTCGGCGCCCAGCGTGCCGGACCCCTCCGATCCGCCTATGCCGAGGTCCGTCCGGGCGAGGTCGTTGCGATGATCGGATCGAGCGATATGCTGGAGGTCGCTGTGAATCGAGGAGATGCGGCTGCGCAACTCCGTGCCGCACCGGGCACCGTCGTCTTCGTGCGATAAGACGGCCCGCCGCACGCCTTTGGTTAATGGTTTTACCTTACGGTAATCCGCTGTTCGCGAAGAGCGTGTCTGAAAAGGCTCTTCACACACCCTCTAGAATGTCTTGGGATACGAGGCGTCGTGCTTCCGCTCGCTTCACGACGCTCGT
>CAYQDV010000183.1:0-7783 GCA_964416295.1 uncultured Planctomycetaceae bacterium | reverse complement strand
AAAGGCCCCCGTGCGCGGCACTGCACGTGCTCCTGCTACGCGCGGTCGATATCGACGACACGCCCACCGGTCCGACCGTCGTCGCCGCGGATGCCGTCGGGGCGGGCGTCGGCGAACTCGTCCTTTATGCCAGCGGCAGCAGTGCCCGCCAGACGAGCCTGACCGACAAGCGCCCCGTCGATGCCGTCGTCATGGCGATTGTCGACCAGTGGGAGGTCGAGGGAGAGGTGAAGTACAAGAAGTAGCGCATTCATGGCGGTGGGCCGCGACAGTTCGCCCGTCACCGGCTAGAATCAGATTGAATCATCGGAGGCAGCCACATGAACAACTACTCCAAGGATGCCGTCGCGGAGAAACTGGCGAGAGCACACTTCCAGGTGGATCCTGCGATCGAACGGATATTCCGCCTTCATGCGCCAGAGCGCGAAACCGATGATTCAGAGCCGATAAGGCTCCTCGAGGTCAACAGGGAGACAACCTCTCAGGGAATCGTGCCGATCCCCTTCGGACCGCACGCCGGATCCGGAATCTACTTTCCAAGTGTCATTATCGAAATCCGGCCGGAAGAATACGAACAGGTTCTTGAAGGAACGTTGGGGCTTCCGGATGGATGGCAACTGGGTTCCGAGATAGCGCGTCCTGAAGCCTCGGCTACCGGATCGGGTCGCAAGGGATGAACTGGGACACGGCCTACGCGTTGCAGGCGCGCTCAGATCTTGACTCCAGGGAACATCTGGCGACGTCAAGACGATTGCCCGAGTGCCACGAACTTCATTATGTTCAAATGGCGTGTGAAAAACTCTGTAAGGCTTATCTTGCAAGACGAGGTATTGCCCCCGAAGACCTTCGCACAAGTCATGCTTACGTCGCAAAGCATTTGCCGGTCATCGTTCGACAGATGTTGGCCCGTGAGGCCGGCCGATTTCCAAAGGACACGTGGGTCGTCTCCGCAATAAGGAAGCTGGCCCGCCAGATCGAATTGCTCGCTCCCTCTGTTGACGACGGGGGGAGAGTCCCGGCGAATTGCGAATACCCATGGGTCTCGCCAAACGGAGAAATCACCGTTCCCGCCCGACATCACTTTGGATTAACCCTTCTCCATGCAAAGGCCGGAATGACGCTGCTCAAAGTCCTGCGATCGACAATCGACGAATTACTCGCCAGCGATGAAACAGATTACTAATGTTGGGATCTGATACGGATTACAAATGGCGCGTTATTGCAACGGGCCCGGCATCATGAACCGATTGAGCGATGCCGCGATCGACGCCATTGCCCGGCAAGTCCTGGAAAAAGTTCGTGGCGCTCCGTCGTCGGCACCAGGTGTGCTGACCTCCGCGCAAGGCGAAGCCATCCAGCGCGGCGGGGGGCTGCCGGCCGGTGTCTTCCCGTCGATCGACGACTGTGTCGCGGCGGCGAAACGGGCTTTCGCCGAGCTTTCGGCCCGGACGCTGGACCACCGCCGCGAGATCATCGCCTCGATCCGCGACGTGATGTTCGCCAACGCCATCTCGCTGGCTCGCGACGCACGCGAAGAAACCGGACTCGGCCGCGTCGAGGACAAGATCGTCAAGAACCGCCTCGTCACGCGGGCCACGCCCGGCACCGAGGTCCTGGAGCCGCGGGCCGTTAGCGGCGATCACGGCCTCATGCTGACCGAGTACGCCCCGTATGGCGTCATCGCCTCGATCACCCCGACCACGAACCCCACGGCGACCATCATCTGCAACACCATCGGCATGGTCGCCGCTGGAAATACGGTCGTCTTCAACGTCCATCCCAACGCCCGGCGCGTCTCTTGCCGCAATGTCGGCCTCATCAACGAAGCCATTGCCCGTGTCGGCGGGCCGCCCAACCTCGTTACCGCCATGGCCGAGCCGACGATCGAAAGCGCTCAGGCCCTGATGCACCATGCCCGTATCCGCCTTGTCGTCGTCACCGGCGGCCCCGGTGTCGTCAAGGCCGCCATGGCCAGTGGAAAACGCGCCATCTGCGCAGGCCCCGGCAATCCTCCGGTCGTGGTCGACGAGACCGCCGACATCGACAAGGCCGGCCGCGACATCGTCCGCGGCGCGTCCTTCGACAACAACGTCATCTGCACGGACGAAAAGGAGTGTTTCGTCGTCGAGTCCGTGGCGGACCGTCTGCTCAAGGCCATGGAGGCCGGGGGTGCCGTCGTGCTGACCGCGCCTCAGACCCGCGCGATCGAAAAGGTCATCTTTGAGAAAACGCACGGTCCGCGCAAGCCCGGCGTCATCAACCGCAAGTGGATCGGCAAGAATGTCAACGTCATTCTCGAACAGATCGGCCTCCGCGTTCCCGATTCGGTCCGGCTCGCCGTCCTCGACGTCGGCGTCGACCATCCGCTGATCTGGACCGAACAATTGATGCCCGTGTTTCCCGTCGCTCGCGTTCGTGACGCCGACGAGGCCATCCGTCTGGCCGTCGCCGCCGAGCACGGCTTCGGCCACTCGGCCTCGATGCACTCGATGCACCTGGGACACCTCAGCCGCATGGCCCGCGAGATCAATTGCAGCATCTTCGTCAAGAACGGCCCGATCGCCGCCGGCCTGGCCGAGGGCGGCGAGGGCTATACTTCTTTTTCGATTGCCAGCCCCACCGGCGAAGGCCTGACCAACGCGCGGACTTTCTCGCGCCTGCGGCGCTGCACCCTTGTGGACCATTTTCGGATTGTGTGAGACATCTGTGAAACAACACCCCGCTCTGGCCCTGATCGAATTCTCCGGCATTGCCGCCGGCACCCGCGCGACCGACGCCCTCACCAAGAAGGCTCCCGTCACGCTCGTCCGCGCGGGATCCTTGCAGCCCGGAAAGTTCGCCGTCCTGTTTGCGGGTGATGTCGCCAGCGTGGACGAATCCTTTGTTGCCGGTTTGCAGGCGGGCGCCGAATCTGTGGTCGATCGTGTGCTGCTGCCGCACGTGGATGAGGGAGTCTACAGCGTTTTGGTCACGGGCGGGTCCACATGGAGCGGCGACACAATCGGCATCATCGAGACCTCGACGCTCGCCGCGACGATCCAGGCGGCCGACGCCGCGGTCAAAGGCGCCAACGTCGACGTCGTCGAGATCCGGCTCGGTGATGGCCTTGGGGGCAAGGGCGTCGCACACTTCTGCGGCGTTCAGGCCGACGTCGAGGCGGCGATCGAAATCGGGCGCGATGCCGCGAAGGCCGACGGGCGATCCATCTGCACGGCCGTCATTCCGCGCATCGACGATGATGTGCGTGCGGTGCTGGCGGCCTCCACCCACTTCAGTGAGAAATCCTGATGCTGCTCGGCCGCGTCATCGGAACGGTTGTGCCGTGCGTGGCCTGCGACGGGCTGACCGGCGTGCCGATGCTGATCGTGCAGCCGCTGGACACACATCGCAACGACGCCGGAAAGCCCGTTGTCTGTTGCGACGCCACGCGCATGGCCGGCCCCGGCGAACTCGTCTACTACGAGGGCGGACGCGAGGCCGCCATGGCGCTCGATCCGTCGTTCGTGCCCGTCGATCATGCCATCATCGGCATCGTAGACGGCGTCCATCTCTCGGAGGGCGGCGCATGATTCTCGGCATTGTGCGCGGCGAGATCTTCTCGACGATCAACCACCCGTTCTATGACGGCCGGAACCTCTTGATCGTTGACGGCACCGACGCCCGCGGCGTGCCGACGGGAAAATATCTGATCGCCGTCGATGCCGTCGGCGCCGGCGTGGGTGAGTGCGTGCTCGTCCTCGACGAGGGCAACGGAGCCCGCCAGGTCCTGAAGGACGCGCGCGGTCCGGTCCGCTCGGTCATCGTGGGAATCGTCGACGACGCCACGCTCGCAGCAGCGCCGTAGCGTCGACGCACTTGCATTCCCGACGTCGCGCCGTTAGCGTCCCACGGCTTGGCGCGGTCACCGGACGGCATCGCCGGCAGGAGGAGCAGCCCTTGGCACGCGAACACTGGGGGTCTCGTATCGGCGTGATTCTGGCGGTCGCCGGCTCGGCCGTCGGACTGGGAAACTTTCTCCGTTTTCCCGGACAGGCGGCCCAGAACGGCGGCGGCGCCTTCATGCTGCCCTATTTCATTTCCCTTCTTGTTATTGGTATCCCTCTCTGCTGGGCCGAGTGGACCATGGGTCGCTACGCCGGCGTCCGCGGCTTCAACTCCGCCCCGGGTATCTACAGCGTTCTCTGGCGTCATCCGATTTCGAAGTACTTCGGCGGCCTCGGCGTGCTGATCCCGCTCGTGATCTACATGTATTACGTCGTCATCGAGGCGTGGTGCCTGGGCTATGCATGGTCCTACCTCACCGGTGAACTCATGTTGGGCGAAGACGCCGCGGCCTACTCGGGGTTCTTTGGGCATTTCGTCGGAATCGGCGCCGACGGCGCCGTCTTCGAGCCCGGCAGCCAGAGCCTGCTGGGCTTTATCGTGATCACCTTCGTACTGAACTTCGTCCTCATCTATCGCGGCGTCAGTCGTGGCATTGAGCGATTCTGCAAGGTCGCCATGCCGATCATGGTCGTGTGTGCGGTCTGTGTCCTGATCCGCGTGCTGACGCTCGATCCGCCGTATCAGGACAGGCCAGGCCAGTCGGTCATCGGTGGGCTGGGCTTCATGTGGAACCCCGATGTCGACAAGCTGCTGGAACCCAAGACATGGCTCGCCGCGGCCAGCCAGATATTCTTCAGCCTTTCGGTCGGCTTCGGAATCATCCTGAACTACTCGAGCTACATGCGAAAAAATGACGACGTGGTGCTCAGCGGCCTGACGGCCAGCAGCATGAACGAGTTCTTCGAGATCTGCCTCGGCGGCCTCATCACGCTGCCGGCGGCGTTCATTTTTCTGGGGACCGGCGTCGCCGGCCAGGGGACCTTCGGCCTCGGCTTCAACGCACTGCCCAACGTGTTTGCCGTCATGCCGCTCGGGCGGTGGTTCGGGTTCCTGTGGTTCCTCATGCTGTTCCTCGCCGCCATTACGAGCAGCCTCTCCATGCTTCAGCCGGTTATCGCGTTTCTGGAAGAGGGACTCAACCTTAAACGGCGCGCCTCCGTCACTCTGCTCGGCATGATCGCCCTGTTCGGCTGCGGATTCGTCGTCTGGTTTTCCAAGGACGTTCTCGCTCTCGACACGTTCGACTTCTGGACAGCCAACGTGTTGATCTTTCTCCTGGCCATGGTCCAGACTTTTGTCTATGGTTGGGTATTCGGAATCCGCCGCGGTCGGACCGAAGCCCACTATGGAGCCCACATGCGGATTCCGTGGTCCGTGCAGCTCATGCTCAAATATGTGTCGCCCCTTTACCTGTTCGGCATTTTCGTGCTCTTCTGCATCTACGAGGTTCCGAAGTATGCCCGGTCGCTCGCGGCAAAACCCGTCGCCATGAACTCCGTAATCTTTATCTTCTGCGTACTCGCCTTCCTCTGGATGTTGATCCATCTCGCGGGCCGGCGCTGGCTGGCCCAGGGACGCTACGCGGGCATCTACGACGACATTCCCGCCTTTCCCGTTCTACCCGTGGAGGAGGAGCGATGACGCCGGGCGGTTGGGCCGTGATGATCGTGTCGGTCGGGTCGGTGCTGACATTGGTCTGTTACTGTCTCTATCGCGTCCTGACGCTCCCACCGGTCGAAGTCGAGGAGCACGTCAAGGGCCTGCCCGATATCGACACCGGGGATACACATGACGTCGACTGAACCCGCCACATGGCGGACACCGGCCGCCTGCCGCCCACCGGTGATCCACACATGATTCTGGCCGACACCGTCAATACGTTCGTTGTGGCCGGCTCTTTCGCTGTCTACACACTCGTTATCATTGTCGTCGGCCTCTACTCCGCCCGCTTTGCTCGGAAAAGCGACGAAGACTACTTTCTGGCCGGCCGCTCCCTCGGACGTTGGGTGGCGGCCCTGTCGGCCTCGGCCTCCAGCGAGTCCGGCTGGGTGACTCTCGGCCTGGTCGGCCTGGCCTTCGCCTCAGGCGTCAGCGCCTACTGGATCGCCCCCGGCTGTCTGCTCGGATTCGTCTTCAACTGGTTCGTCCTCGCGGGCCGAATGCTCGATCGATCCCGCAGCCTGTCGGCCCTCACGCTTCCGGACTTCTTCTCGTTCCACTTCAAGGAACGCCGGCCCCTGCTGCGGCTGCTCTCCGTCACGGTCATCCTCGTTGCCATGCTCCTCTACGTCTCCGCGCAGCTCGCGGCCGCGGGCAAGGCCTTCGCCGCGACGTTTGACGTCCCCTATCAGGCCGGCGTCTTGATCGGCGCCGCCGTTGTGCTCGTCTACACGGTTCTGGGTGGCTTTCGCGCGGTCTGCTGGACCGACTTCCTTCAGGCCCTGCTGATGGTCGGCGCCCTAGTGGTTTTTCCGATCTATCTGCTGGCGACTCAGGGCGGCTACGGCTTCATCGCCGCACAGCTCGCCCACGTTGACGGCGGCGCGCTCCTGCGGTTCACGCCGGACAAGGGCGGCTTTGCCCTGCTGGGCTTCCTGCTGGGGTCGGGGGCCCTCGGCATCAACTTCGGTTATCCCGGGCAGCCCCACGTACTCGTCCGGTTTATGGCCCTCAAGGACCGTCGCGAGGCGCGCATCGCCGGCGTGATCTCGGTCTTCTGGGGTATCCTCGTCTATTGGGGTGCCGTCACCGTCGGCCTGATGGCCCGGGCGATGACCGAGGCCGGAGCCGAGTGGGGCCAGGTCATGCTCGGCTCGGAGACCAAGCGGGAACTGAGCCTCGTGCTGTCGGCGATGCACATGCTGCCGGGCGTCATGGCCGGGCTGGTCCTCGCCGCCGTGCTCGCGGCAATCTGCTCCACCGCGGACAGCCAGTTGGTCGTTGCAGCCAGCAGTGTCGCCAACGATCTTTACTCACGTCTCATAAGTCGCGCGAAGGCGTCGTCACACTTCATGATCAACCGATTAGTCGTGCTGGGCATCGGTCTCGGCGCGATGGCGCTGGTCATGGACGAGGACGTCAACGTCTACAATTATGTCCTGAGCTACGGATGGGCCATCATGGGGGCGGCCTTCGGTCCGCAGGTGATCCTCATCCTGCTCTGGAAGCGGGCCTCCTATGCCGGCTGTCTGGCCGGCATGTCGGCCGGTTTCGCCGCCGCCCTGATCTGGAAACTCACGTATGGCGCCGGCGACCACGAGATCGAGATCTACAACCTTCCCCTCGCCTTCGTCGCGGCCCTGGCGATCAACGTATTGGTCAGTCTCGGCGTACCCGGGGCCGTCCCCCACGCGCGTCGATCCGCCTGATATAATGTTGATCAAGCCTCCGACACGGGACCGATGAAACACGGCAGGAGATCGATACCATCGTGGACTCACACTTTCTGAACTGCCTGAACGACCGAGTGCTCATCATCGACGGCGCGATGGGAACCAGCGTCTTTGCCCGATCGCTGACCGTCGAGACCGACTATCGCGGTTGCGAAAACTGCCCGGAAGTCCTCCTCGAAACGCGGCCGGACGTTATTGAGGAAATTCATCGTGATTTTCTCAAGGTCGGCGTCGATTGCATCGAGACCAACACCTTCGGCGCCAACAAGCTGGTCCTCGGCGAGTTCGGCCTTCAGGATCGGACCTATGCCCTGAACCAGACCGCCGCCCGGATCGCCCGGCGCGGGGCCGACGCCTTTGCCAAGCCCGGCGCCCCGCGTTTCGTCTTGGGATCAATGGGGCCGGGAACGAAGCTGCCGACGCTTGGGCACACCACCTTTGATATCCTTGCCGACAGCTATGCCGAGCAGTGTCGCGGGCTGATCGACGGTGGCGTCGACGCCCTG
>CAYQDV010000182.1:0-7815 GCA_964416295.1 uncultured Planctomycetaceae bacterium | reverse complement strand
GCGATCCTTTCGGGGGCATTGGTGGCCAAAGTGTTCTCCGGGTCAGTATAGAGGAACGGGGCCAGGCTGGCAAGGGCAAAACCGAACTTTTTCCGAACAAGGGGCCGAAAGCCGAAAACCGAAACGCCGAAAGCCGAAATGGGCGAGGAGACCGCCGGCGCGGTGGTGTCGTTGAGCGTGCTGTTCTGGCGGCGCATGGTGGTCTTCCAGGCGTCGCAGCCGGATTCGCGGCCACGCCCCCGGTTTCCTTCTCGCCGCCGATTTCGGTGCCGCTGCTTCCGCATGGGATATGCCTCCGTCTGATGTCACCCATAATAGGTGTAACCCAAACGGCCGGATTCTCCAATTCCGACTGAAGCAGCACACTTGCAACTCGCTGCGGATGTCCTCGATGACTTCTTTGCGACCGGCGAAGAAGTCCGGCAACTCGATGGGCGCAAAGAGTGTATACGCCTGCCGACATCGCGCCAGCTAATCGAGGTACTGTTCTCTGGCATCGCGTGCGTTCACATGCGTCATTCAAACCCCGTACGGCCGCATGTCAATCCCCAAACCTGATCCCCTGCGCCAGCGGAAGCTCCGTCGAGTAGTTGATCGTGTTGGTCTGGCGGCGCATGTAGGCCTTCCAGGCGTCGGAGCCGGATTCGCGGCCGCCGCCGGTTTCCTTTTCGCCGCCGAAGGCACCGCCGATTTCGGCGCCGCTGGTGCCGATGTTGACGTTGGCGATGCCGCAGTCGCTGCCGATGGCGGAGAGGAATCGCTCGGCTTCGAGGAGGTTGTGGGTGAAGATGGCGCTCGACAGTCCCTGCGGCACGTCGTTGTGAAGGCGGATAGCCTCGTCGAGGTCGTCGCCTGCGGCTCCACCGTAGGGAATGAGGTAGAGAATCGGGGCGAAGGTCTCCTGCTGGACGATGTCGAATTCGTTGCGGGCGCTGGCGATGCAGGGCGTGACGTAGCAGTCGCCGGGATGCTCGGCGTCTTGCAGGACCTTTCCGCCGCAGAGGATCTTTCCGCCCTCTTCCTTCAGACGCGTCAGGGCCTTTTGCATGGCCTCAACCGCGCCTGGATCGATCAACGGGCCCATGAGCGTGCCTGCATCGAGCGGATTGCCGATTGCGACGTGCTGGTAGGCCGCGACGAGGCGCTCGGTGAGATCGGCCCGCATCGATTCGTGGACGATGATCCGGCGGGTGCTGGTGCAACGCTGTCCGGCGGTTCCGACGGCACCGAAAAGGATGGCCCGGACGGCGATGGCCATGTCGGCATTGGGGGTGACGATGATGGCGTTGTTGCCGCCGAGTTCGAGGATGGTTCGCCCGAGGCGCTGGCCGACGACTTCGCCGATCCGGTGGCCCATGCGGCAGGAGCCGGTGGCGGAGATCAAGGGAATACGGGTGTCGTTGATGAGCTGTTCGCCGATGGTGGAGCCGCGGCCGATGACGAGGCTGAAGATGGCGGGGTCGACGTCGCAGGCCCGACAGACGCGTTCGGCGATCCGCGTGCAGGCGATGGCCGTCAGCGGGGTCTTGCTGGAGGGTTTCCAGAGGGTGGCGTTGCCGCAGACGGCGCTGAGGGCGCCGTTCCAACTCCAGACGGCGACGGGAAAGTTGAATGCGCTGATGACGCCGATGACGCCGAGGGGATGCCACTGCTCGTACATGCGGTGGCCGGGCCGCTCGGAGTGCATGGTGAGTCCATACAGTTGTCTCGACAGGCCGACGGCGAAGTCGCAGATGTCGATCATCTCCTGAACCTCGCCCTCGCCCTCGGCGCGGATCTTGCCCATCTCGAGCGTGACGAGGGCGCCGAGGTCGGCCTTGTGCTCACGGAGGGCGTTGCCCAGTTGGCGGACGACTTCGCCGCGCGCCGGGGCGGGCATGGTTCGCCAGGACTGGAAGGCGCTGCGTGCGGCAGCGATCGTCTGCTCGTACTCATCGGGCGTGGCCTGGTTGACGCTTCCGATGGCCTTGCCGTCAATCGGAGAGACGCAATCGAGCCTGTCACCGGAACCGCACCAGCCGCCGTTGAAACAGCCGGGATTGGAAGATTCAAGACCGAGATTGTTTAGAATGGTTTGCATGGCAACCTGAGAAAAGTCAAAAAGTCAAAAAGTCAAAACCGAAAACCGAAAGCCGAAACGTCGAAACGCCGAAACCGGGTCGTTCTTGTTGCGCGAGTGGGCCCCCAGGGAGCCACCGGGGTTATTCTCGCCGACTGCGCCAGCCGATCAAGGGGTGAGGCGCTGGATTCCCTTGCGCATGAGGTCGATGGCCTCGTCGATGACGTCGGACTGGACATCGAGGTAGGGCCGGAGGCGGATGGAGCATTCGCCACAGCGGATCGTGAGCAGGCCGACCTCGTAGCAACCCTTCCAGAAGCGGTTTCGCGTCGCGGTGTCGGGCAGGGTGAAGGCGAGGAGGAGGCCGCGGCCGCGGACGGTGGTGATCGGATTCTGCGGCTCGGCGGCGAAGGTGCGGAGGCGTTCGAGGAAGCGTTCGCCCATGACGCGGGCGTTGTCGACGAGGTTCTCCTGTTCGAGGATGTTCAGGTAGTGCGTCGAGCGGACCATGTCGGTCAGATTGCCGCCCCAGGTGGAGTTGATTCGGCTGGACTTTCGAAAAACGTTGTCGGGCACCTCATCGAGCCGCGGGCCGGCCATGACGCCGCAGACCTGGGCCTTTTTTCCGAAGGCGAGCAGGTCCGGCAGAACGTCGAAGTGCTGGCAGCACCACGTCTTTCCGCTGACACCCATGCCGGTTTGAACCTCGTCGAAGATGAGCAGCATCTCGTGCTCGTCGCAAATCCGGCGGAGCGTCTGGAACCACTCACGGCGGAAATGGCGGTCACCGCCTTCGCACTGGACCGGCTCGATGATGAGGGCGCAGATTCGGTGGGGTCGGGCGGCGACGGCGGCCATGATCTCGGCCTCGGCGGCCTGCTCATGGGTGATGACCTGCTCGGTGCGCTTCGGCTCGGGCAGCGTGAAGTCGATCCGGGGGTTGGAGACGCGGGGCCAGTCGAACCGGGCAAAGTAGCGGACCTTGTTGGGGTCGGTGTTCGTCAGGGACAGGGTGTAGCCGGTCCGACCATGGAAGGCGTTGCGGAAGTGGAGGACTTCGGTGCCGATTTCTCCGCGGCCGGCGGCCAGGTTCTTGCGAACCTTCCAGTCCATGGCGGCCTTGAGCGCGTTTTCGACGGCGAGGGCGCCGCCCTCGATGAAGAAGTATCGCGGCAGTTCGGGGAGGCCGACGACGCGGGCGAAGGTGTCAACGAAGCGGGCGTATTGGGCCGTGTAGACGTCGGAGTTGGCGACCTTGAGCAGGGCGGCATCAAGCAGGTCCTGGCGGACGTCGGGCCGGTCGAAGTGGGGGTGGTTGAAGCCGACGGGTACGGAGGCATAGAAACCGTACAGGTCGAGGAGGGTACGGTCGTCGTGGGCGTCGTAGAATCGGCTGCCTCGGCTGCGGGCCGGGTCGAGCACCAGTTCGAAGCCGTCGAGCAGGATGTGCTTCTTGAGATCGGTCAGAACGCAGGAAGGATCGATTTCGGTCTTGTGGTTTGCGGTCGTGTGCATGGTCTCGCCTCGTGAGAATGAGATCGGGGGTTTGTTGGATGAACAAGCGAGCGATCGCGATGCCTTCGCGGCCCGTGGCTTGCCGTACGGTTGTGGACGCATCCGCCGATCGTCCGAATCGGACGGCGGCAGGACTCCAACGCGAAGCCGATCTATTCGTTAAAGACGCTGGACATGAACGCGACCAGACCGATGCGGGGCCGGCGGCGTTTCGGCGCGCACCACGAGCGTCCGTCGTGCTGCCGACGGCGCGTCGTACGGGCGACCATGTGAACGGAGGCAGGCATAGTATTATCGGTTGTCTCGTTACTCAAGGTCTGACCCCTCTATTCTAGCATCCGATCGGCGTGTGGGTCAAGCTGGGGTGGCGCGGGCGGTCAGAGGCGGGGCCGTGACAGAATCGGCGGGCATCTTTCTTGTCGTATCGTGCTGGTCATGCCCCCCAGCCGCGTAGAATCCACGCAGCCCAACAAAACTCTGCGCCATAACAGTGTAGGGACGAATGAGATTCCAATCGTCCCTACGGGACTCGGTCTTCTCGGTTTCGCACGAACCCCGGCACTGCGTGCCGGGCTTGGCTCACTTCGTCCCTACGGGACGCGACGACAGCCGCCGCCGAGAGTGCCACGAACCTCGTCAGATGGACTGCAATCGCTGCTGGCGGTCGTGCTTTCGGAGGGCGTCGATCATCTCATCGAACTGGCCGCTGGAGATTTTTTCGAGGGAGAAGTTTCGATTGAGGCGATGGTCCGTACAGCGGTTCTGGGGGTAGTTGTAGGTGCGGATTCGCGCGCTGCGGTCGCCGGAGCCGATCATGGCCCGTCGCGTGGAGTCGCGTTGTGCTCGATCGCGGTCGTCGAATAACTGCTTGACGCGGCTGGCGAGGATTCGGCGGGCCTTGGCTCGGTTCTTGTGCTGGCTCTTTTCGTCTCGCATCGAGACGGTGATGCCGGTGGGGATATGCTCGAGCTTGATCGCACTGGAGACCTTGTTGACGTTCTGGCCGCCGGGTCCGCCGGCCCGACTGACGTGCTCGAGCACGTCTTTTTCCCAGTCGATATCGACTTCCGTCTCTTGGATTTCCGGCAGGACGGCGACGGTGGCGGCGGAGGTGTGGATTCGCCCCTGCGACTCGGTTTCGGGGACACGTTGCACGCGATGGCCGCCGCCTTCATATCCGTAGCGTGTCCAGACGCCGGAGCCCTTGATGTTGAGGATGACTTCCTTCATGCCGCCGAAGTCGGTGGGTGAAACGTCCATGACCTCGACCTTGAACCGCTGGGCCTCGGCGTCGCGCGAATACATCTCGAAGAGGTCGCGCGCGAAGAGCGCGGCCTCGTCGCCTCCGGTTCCGGCGCGGATTTCCAGGATGATGGAGTCGACGTTCCCGTCGTCTCCTGCGATGAGGCCGTCGATGAGGCCGTCCATGATGGATCGGGCCTTGTCGCGCAGGTCGGGCAGTTCGGCCTCGGCCAGTTCGCGCAGGTCGGCGTCCGACGACGGGTCTGCGATGAGGCCCTCGGCCTCGTCCACCTGCTCCTGCACACGGCCATAGGCGCGGTAGGGTTCCACGAGGCGGGTGAGGTTGGCGTGTTCGCGCGCGAGCTTGACGATTCGCGAGGCGTCGGAGGCGACTTCGGGGTCGTTCATCTCCTGTGTGACGCGGTCGTAGCGGGTGCTGAGCACGTCCAGCTTGGCGAGGAACTTCGGATTGAGCGTCTCATTCGACATCGATTCCTCTCAACGAGATCATCGGCGGACAGTGGGTCTCGACGCCGCCTTCCGTTGCGGCGGGGGACTCCGACCGGCCGAGTCTGCGCGGTCGGGCTATCATCTCGGCGGGAAGCGCGCGGGGCTGAGGCCCTCTTGAAGGCGGTGAGGCGGGCGGAGATATCGGGTGGTGATGCGAGGAGATCCGCCGCGCACAAGCCGACCGGCCGACGGCCCTGGCGGGATGGGCCGGTGCGCCGCAAGGGGCGGCGTGCATCTAAGCCTTGCCGGACGGGCCTTTCTTCTTGACATTCTGGAAGTAGTTGCCGCCGAATTTCTTCTGAAACTTCTCCACACGTCCGGCGGTGTCGACGAGCTTCTGCGTTCCGGTGAAGAACGGGTGGCAACTGGAGCAGATTTCGACCGTGATCTTCTCTTTCGTGCTGCCGGTGACGAAGGTCGCCCCACAGCCACAGGTCACGGTGGCCTCGTAGTATTTGGGATGGATTTTATCTTTCATGTTGCACCTCGCGGGCGGACCCATTCCCGCGGGTCTGCCGAATGAGGTATTGTATCGCGCGTGCACGGCGTCGCAACCCCCGCACACACGATTTGGCAGCGTGGGGTGGGTGTCTGCGGATCGCCGGCGGCAAGGGCCGATGAGGCGGTTGTAGGGGCGAAAGTCCGGCGGTACGCTCGCCAAGGTCGTGGGCGACGGGCCTGGGTATCGGCCGGGCGTGAATCGTTCGGACCGTGGCGTGGGGGAGTTTTTTTCAGACGTTTGGGGCGTGTCGCCCTGACGCGCGTGGGGCGGTGAATCGGATGGCGGACGACAGCGAGGCGGCACAGAACTTTGTCCAGCAGATCATTGCTGACGACAGCCGCAGTGGGAAATGGGGCGGCCGCGTACACACGCGGTTTCCGCCGGAGCCGAACGGCTATCTGCACATCGGCCATGCCAAGAGCATCTGCCTGAACTTCGGCCTGGCGGCGGAGCACGGGGGGGTGTGCAACCTGCGGTTCGACGACACGAACCCGATCAAGGAAGAGGACGAGTACGTCCGGTCGATCATCGAGGACGTCCGCTGGCTGGGCTTTCGATGGAAGGGCGCCACGGAGGACGACCCCGCCGCCGGTGTGCTCTTCGCGTCGGATTACTTCCAGCAGATGTATGACTACGCCGTGCAACTCATCAAGGCCGGGAAGGCATATGTCTGTGATCTGACGGCGGACCAGACGCGGGCCTATCGCGGGACGCTGAAGGCACCGGGGCGCAACAGCCCGTTTCGCGATCGCACGGTCGAGGAGAACCTGGACCTTTTCGAGCGGATGCGCCGGGGCGAGTTTCCGGACGGCTCGCGGACCTTGCGGGCCAGGATCGACATGGCCCACCCGAACCTGAACCTGCGCGACCCGGTGCTCTATCGGATTCTGCACGCCGCCCATCACCGCACGGGCGAGGCGTGGTGCCTCTATCCGATGTACGACTGGGCGCACGGGCTGGAGGACTCGATCGAGCGGATCACGCACTCGATCTGCACGCTGGAGTTTGAGAATCATCGCCCGCTGTATGACTGGTTCCTCGATGCGTTGGGCATCCATCACCCGCAGCAGATCGAGTTTGCCCGGCTCGAACTGACCTACACGGTCATGAGCAAGCGAAAGCTGCTGGAGCTGGTCCGCGAGGGGCTGGTTCGCGGCTGGGACGATCCGCGGATGCCGACGCTGTCGGGGTTGCGGCGGCGGGGCTACACGCCGGAGGCGGTCCGCGGTTTCTGCCGGGATATCGGCGTGGCGAAGTTCAACAGCAGGATCGAGGTGACGCGGTTGGAGAACGCGGCCCGGGAGCATCTCAACCGAACCGCGCCGCGCGTGATGGCGGTGTTGCGGCCGCTTCGGGTCGTCATCGAGAACTATCCCGAGGGACAGGTCGAGGAACTGGACGCGGTGAACAATCCGGAGGACGCGGGAGCCGGGACGCGGAAGGTCCCGTTCTCGCGCGTGCTGTACGTCGAGCGGGAGGATTTTCGCGAAGACCCGCCGAAGAAGTTCTTCCGGCTGGCGCCGGGGCGGGAGGTGCGGCTGCGCTATGCGTACTTCATCACCTGTACGGGCGTCGTGAAAGACGACAGCGGAGGACTGGTGGAGCTGCGCTGCACCTATGACCCGGCGACACGCGGCGGCGACGCGCCGGACGGCCGCAAGGTCAAGGCGACGCTGCACTGGGTCTCCGCCGGGCAGGCGCTGGACGCCGAGGTCCGGCTGTATGACCGGCTGTTTACCGATCCCAGTCCGGACAACTCCAAACACGAGAAGGACTACAAGGCGTTCCTCAACCCCGACTCGCTGGAGACGCTCGAAGCGGTGAAGGTTGAGCCGACGGTGGCCGGCGCCGCCGCGGGCACGCGGTATCAGTTCGAGCGTCAGGGTTATTTCTGCGTCGATCCGGATTCGACTTCGGAAAAGCCGGTCTTCAACCGCACGGTGTCGCTGCGGGATTCGTGGGCACGGATCGAGAAGGCGGCGCAGCG
>CAYQDV010000181.1:3272-7841 GCA_964416295.1 uncultured Planctomycetaceae bacterium | reverse complement strand
TTGTCGTGATCGGCCGCCTTGACGATCCGACCCTTGCCGATCTGCTTGCGGTGCATGCCGCACTTCGGGCAGTCGCTCGCCTTCAGCCCGCCGACATCCTTGCACTGGGCCATCGGACAGAGATAGAAGCTGGCCAGCTTGGCGCCGTACTTGCTCCGATTGGCGTCAAACTTCTTCAGGCACTTGTCGCAACACATGAACACCTTCTCGTCTTTCGAGAGCGACACGAAAGAGGCGGGATTGATGTCCTCACCCGATACGGGGCACTGCGTCTGCGTCGTGAAGGACTTGTAGTACTTCGCCATATATCCGGCGGAGTCTTCCTTGAACTTCCTGGGGCACTTCTTGCAACAGAACTGGATCGTCTTCCCTTGATAATCGAGCGAGATCGACGGGTCCACCGGCTTGCCGGAGACCGGACACGTGACCTGCACGCGGGGCGGCCCCATGATCTCCTGTTGATCGAAGACCTTCTCCGCATACTTGTCCGCATGGGCCTTGTACTTCTTGATGCACTTGTCGCAGCAGAAATACACGCGGCCGGCGTCGGTATCTATGAACGACTCTTTGTCGATCTTCTCGCCGGTGATTGGGCAGACCGCTTCGGCCGCCGCCTTCTCGTGGCCGACGGTTTTCTCGCCCTTGTCGGGGCCGACGGCCTTCTGCGCCCAGGCGACCGAACCGGCCGCCGTGAGGACCGCTACACACACGCTCATTACAGTGGTTCGAAACATGTTCCGTAATCTCCTTTTCTCAAGTCTGTGTCGACTGAACCCATCTACGTCCTGAAAAACACACGGGTGCCTCATCCCTTCCACAGCCCCGGCAAAAAACGGTGCTCTGTCACGCCTGGTTCGGCGGAAGGTGTGGACACCGCCGCTCACACGTCTTCAGAGGACCTACACCGGCGGGACGCCGAGGCTCCCGCACTCCATGAGGCGTGCCAAGGCACTAGGGCACCGAGGCCAATACCTGGTCGATCAACGTTTGCGCCAGTCCGAACAGGAAGTTCAGTATCTGCGCAAAGAATATCCTGATCAAGTCACCCGTCACCATAATGTCTCTCCCGCGGGACCGCTCAGGCGGCCTGCCGCTGCAACCTCCGGACCTCAAACTGTTTGGCCACCAGAAAGATCACCGGGTAGATCAAAAGCTCCATCGTGAAGCTCGTCAACAGGCCGCCGAACATCGGCGCCGCCATCCGCTTCATTACGTCCGATCCGGTTTCCACGCCGATCAGAATCGGGACAAGTCCGAACATCGTCGTCATGACGGTCATGGTCTTGGGTCGGATTCGGAGGACGGCGCCCTCGTGGATCGCCGCCCTCAGATCGCTCAGGCTCTTCATCCGACCCTCGGCCCGGAACCGATCATAGCTGTTGTGCAGATATAATAGCATCACCATGCCGGTCTCGGCATCGAGGCCCGCCAGGGCGATCAGGCCGACCCATACGGCCAGCGACATATTATATCCTGCCAGATAGAGGAACCAGACCGCTCCGATCAGGCTGAACGGCACCGCCAGCAGGACGATGCAGGTGTCAAACCAGCTCCGGTGGGACAGATACAACAGCAGGACGATCAGGACGAAGACGGCCGGTACGGCGACGGCCAGCCGGCGATTCGCCGCCTCGATGTACTCGTATTGGCCCGACCAGACCAGATTGTAGCCCGCCGGCATCGTCACACTTTTCGCCAGGTGTTTCCTGGCTCGGTCCACCCAGCCACCGACGTCGGTCGTCGTCAGATCAACGTATATCCAAGCCGTCTTGCGGGCGTTCTCGCTCTTGATCGACGGCGGCCCCTTGTGAATACGGATGTCGGCGAGCTGCGCCAGCGGCACCTGAGCGCCGCCGGGCGTCGGGACGAGGGTGCGCTTCAGGGCGGGCAGGTTGTCGCGCAGCTCGCGCTTGTAGCGGAGGTTGACCGGGTAGCGTTCGAGGCCCTCGACGGTGGACGTGATGTTCATGCCGCCCATGGCGGAGAGGATCACGTCCTGGACGTCGCCGATGCGGAGGCCGTAGCGGGCGACCTCGTCGCGGTCGATGTCGAAGTCCACATAGTTGCCGCCGACGGTTTTCTCGGGATAGGCGCTGCGGGTGCCCGGCAGGCCGCGGACCTCGGCGGCGATCCGGTCGGCCAGGTCGGCGAGCGTCGCCAGATCGTCGCCCATGATCTTTATACCTACCGGCGTCTTGATACCGGTCGAGAGCATGTCGATGCGGGTTTTGATCGGCATGGTCCAGGCGTTTGTCACGCCCGGCAGCTTGACGATTTCATTCAGGCCGGACACGTGAACCCGATCGGCGCTGCCGGGGTCGATGTCGTCATAGCCGCTGGAGAGCTCGTCGATGGTGATCGGCCGCTGTTCGGGCCAGAAATAATGAAGACTGGAATAATCCTTGACGAACTCCGGCAGAAACGCAAACCAGCGGCTGAAGTGACGCTTCCGCCACTTGTCACGGTCCGGTTCGAGCATGATTGTGGTCTCGATCATGCTCAGCGGCGCCGGGTCGGTGGCCGTCTCGCTCCGACCGATCTTTCCGAAGACGTGATGGACCTCCGGAAAGCTTGCGATGAGGGCATCGGTCTGTTGCAGCAGTTCGCGGGCCTTGGTGATGCTGATCCCCGGATCGGTCGTCGGCATGTAGAGCAGGTCGCCCTCATCCAGCGGCGGCATGAACTCGCTTCCGAGCTGGCTGGACATTTTCAGCCAGCCGACCGCGTCTCCGACGACCTGCCGGCCGAAGAAGTAATCCTGCATCGGTAGGATCGTACTGGCGATCAGCAGCAACGCGATCAGCAACGTGAGATACTTGCCCCGCATGGCCAGCCGGAACAGCGGTTCGTACATCCGCTGGAGAATCCGGCTGATCGGGTTGGTCTGTTCGTTCGGAATGCGGCCGCGGATGAAGTAGATCATCAGGATCGGCACGACCGTGATCGCGAGCAGCGCCGACGCTCCCATGCAAAATGTCTTCGTATACGCCAGGGGTTTGAACAGACGTCCGCTCTGTTCGCCCAGCACGAAGATCGGGATGAAGCTGACCGTGATAATCAGGAGCGAGAAGAACAACGTCGGCCCCACCTCGCGGGCGGCGTCGATGATGATCTCGGCGTGCGGCTTCTTGCCGTGGTCGCGCTCGTAGTGCTTGTGCGCATTTTCCACCATGACGATCGAGCTGTCGACCATCGCCCCGATGGCAATGGCGATGCCGCCCAGGCTCATGATGTTGGCGTTGAGGCCCATCATTTGCATGATGATCAGGCTGCCCAGGACGGCCGTGGGAATGACGAAGATCGCCACGAAGCTGCTCCGCAGGTGCAACAGGAACACCACGCAGACGATCGCGACGACGATCATCTCTTCGATCAGCTTCTTCTTGAGTGTGTCGACGGCCCGCTCGATCAGGGCGGAGCGGTCATACTCCGTGATGACGTCCACGCCCGGAGGCAGACCCTCTTTCAGTTCGTCGATCCGGTTCTTCGCATTGCGGATCACCGCCAACGCGTTTTCGCCGAAGCGCATCACGACGATACCTCCGACCACCTCGCCTTCACCCTCGGATTCGGCGATGCCGCGCCGCAATTCCGGCCCGAGATGCACGTCGGCCACGTCGCCGAGATAGACCGGCGTGCCCGTCATCGTGGCCCGAATGGCGATGTTCTTGAGATCCTTGATGCCCTGTCTGGCGCGGGCCCGCAGCAGGGGTATTCCGTCGTCGCGGGCCTTCTGAATCTGCTCCGTCGTCAGAGATGCGAGATAGCCGCGGCCGCGAACCATGTATTCGGTTTCCGACATCTCGAGCACACGGCCGCCGACGTCATTGTTCGAGCGCAGGATGGCCTTCTTGACCTCACTGAGCGGGATGTCGTAAGCCAGCAGGCGGTCCGGATCGATCACGACCTGATACTGCCGCACGAACCCGCCGACCGCCGCCACCTCCGCCACGCCCTCGACGGCCGTCAATTCAAACCGCAAATACCAGTCCTGGATGCTCCTCAGCTCTGACAGGTCGTACTCGCCGAGAACGAGTTCGGTCTTGCCGTCCCACGGACAGATTCCGCCGTGCTCAAAGATGCGGGCACGCTCCAGCTTGTCGCGGATCGCCTCGGGGGCCTCGTCGATCGCGGCAAACCACGTGTCCGGATTGGCGGGGTCATGATACATGCCGTTCGGGTGCAGCGGACAGTAATACCCGTTTCGCACGGAGTACTCATAGGCCCATCCGACCCCGGTGGCATCCGGACCGATCTGGGGCGTGATGCCCTGCGGCAGGCGGCCGGAGACGTAGTTGAGGTATTCGAGAACGCGGGAGCGCGCCCAGTAGAGATCGGTGCCGTCCTCGAATATGATATAGACGAATGAAAACCCGAAGAAGGAGTAGCCCCGCACGACCTTGGCGTACGGAACGGCCAGCATCGACGTCGTCAGGGGATAGGTCACCTGATCTTCGACGACCTGCGGTGCCTGGCCGGGGTATTCGGTGAAGATGATCACCTGAACGTCCGAGAGGTCCGGGATCGCGTCGAGCCGGATGTTGTAGATGGTCCACACCCCGCCGAGGA
>CAYQDV010000181.1:0-3172 GCA_964416295.1 uncultured Planctomycetaceae bacterium | reverse complement strand
TTGGCCTTTTTCTCGCTCGTCTGGATCCAGTCTCCCCGGCTCATGGGGCAATGAAAGATGTAGAGTTTCGGCCATCGTCCCCGATCCGGGCGAATGTGTTTCAACAGGGTTCGCACCGCCCGACTCAGGTCGGCAAAGCGGGCGCGGGATCCGGCGATGTCGGCTCCCGTGATCTTCAACGCCGCGTCGCGGAGGTGTTCCGCAGCGGCCAGCGCCTCGGGCGCCGCCGAGGACTCCTTCCGCAGCTCCCGGGTCAGGGCCTCGCTCGCGTCGACAAGCCCGAGGGCGTGACGCGCGGCGTCGGTGGTGCTGTCCGACGACAGCAACTGCTGGAGGCCCAGATAGTGCTCGGTGATGTAGTTCATCTGCTGCCGCAGCCGCTCCGAAGCCTCCGCGATGCCGATGACCCGGTCGCGCGCCACAAGCTGCATCGCGCAGATCGGACAAATCCCCCGCTCGTTCCGTGCCACCTTCTCCGGGTGCATTGGGCAGACGTACTTTGCCAGGGCGGGGGTCGGACGCGCCACTTCGGTCCCCGGCCGCACCGCCTCGAGCGGCGTGCCGCAGATCGTGCAGTTGCCGATGTCGTCGCTGTGAACCAACGGATGCACCGGGCAACGATAGGCCGCCGTCTCCGCTACGGCTGCATCGGGCGGCACGTTGCCCGCCGCCATCGCCGCGCCCAGCCACGGTCCGCGAAAGGCCACCGGTGGGTCTCCACAGCGCCGACAATCCTCGTTTGAAACGCTCACCACGCCGGCGTGCTTCTGATTGCGACAGGTGTATAATACCTTGAACGGTTCCAGCTCCCGGCCGCACCGCGGGCACCGGCCCGGTTGTTCCGAGAAGACGTGCTCGTGGTCCGGACAGGTATAAGCCACGTCCCCGCCTCCGGACGCCTTCTGCGCCTGCGCCCAAACAAGCTCTTCGATCGGCTGAAGCTTCATGCCGCATCGCGGGCACTTGCCGGGTTCCGACGCAAACCAGGCACCCTGGTCGGCCGGGTCCGCCTGATCGGGATGGGTCTCCATCGGGCAGGCGTATTTCGCATCGTCGGGAATGCCGGGCGTGCCGCCGTGGTCATGCGGCCGCGTCGTGGCGGACGCGCTAGCAGCCTGTTTCTTCGCGGGTGCCCGGCGAGCCTTCATCATCTTGGCCACCGCTTCCTGCAGCTTGCTCTCGGCGTCGAGGAGGAATTGTCCGCTGGTGACCACGATGTCGTCTTCGTCCAGTCCCTGGAGCACCTCGACGCGGCCGCCCTCGCCCTCGACGCCGGTCTGGATGTCTCGCGGCTCGAACCGGCCGTGCCCCCGATCGATGAAGACGAGCTTGCGTGTGCCGGAATCGATATAGGCCTCGCGTGGAATCAGGACCGCGTCCTCGCGGAGGCGACCCGCGAGCATCACCGTGGCATACATGTCCGGCTTGAGCTCCAGCGTCGGGTTGTCAAACTCCAGCCGCACCTTGATGACTCGTGTCTCTTTTTGGAGATAGGGATAGACGTAGACCACCTTGCCGCGGAAGATGTGGCCGGGCAGATAGGACAGCGTCATCGTCGCGTCCTGTCCCACGCGCACCCACGGCAACTGGTATTCGTAGACATCCACATACACCCAGACGCGCGAGAGGTCGGCGATCGTGTAGAGCCGCATCCCCGGCTTGACCGGCATCTTTTGTATCGCCATCTTTTCGGTCACGATCCCCGCCGCAGGACTGCGCACCAGCATGGTCTTGGAAATCGCGCTCGTCGCCGTCAGGGCGTCGATCTGCTCGTCGGAAATGTCGAAGTACTTCAGCTTGACGCGGCCGGCCTCCACCAGGCGACGGGCGTCTTCGATAGCGTCCGGAAGCGGGCTGCGTTCCAGTTCCGGCAGCTTGCGCATGGCCGAAACGTACTCCACCTGCGCCGAATACAGCTCGGGGGAATACACGTCGAACAGCGGCTGGCCTTCCTCGACCGGCTGCCCCGTCTCGTCGACGTACAGCTTCTCGATCCATCCGTTGAACTTCGTATCCACAAAGACCACACGCTGTTCGTCGTAGTCCACCCGTCCGAGCGTCCGGACGATCTTCACCAGCGGGCCACGCCGGACCCGCTCGGTGCGAAGCCCCATGTTCTGGATCGTGACCGGATTGATCCGCACCGCGTCGCCGGTGATCGTGTCGCCGGCATCGGCATAGACCGGCACGAGGTCCATCCCCATCGGGCTTTTGCCGGGCGTGTCGGAAACGTAGTTCGGGTCCATCGGTGCCCGCCAGTAGAGGATTTTTCGCTCTTCGGGACCGCCGGCGGCCGCGTCGCTCGCCCCGCCCGCGCCCACCTTCACCGGCGTGAGCTTCATGTTGCACTGGGGACAGTTTCCGGGTTCCCGCTGCAACACTTCCGGGTGCATGCCGCACGTGTACCACGTCTCCTCGCCGTCGGTCGGCGCGGACGTGGCTCCGCCGGTCGCCGGGGAGGAGGGCCGCCGGCCGCCCCAGAACCCCACACCGGCGCAGACGACCGCGATCGCCGCCACGACGTACCACCGAATCGCCCCGCGTCTCTGCCAGGGTCTCATGACGTCACTCCCGTGCCGGGCCGGCGGCCTCGACGATGCTCACGCCGACGGCCTCTTCCAGGTCGGCGACGCTCTGCTCCAGTTGAGCCAGCGTGCGATAGTAGAGGATTCGAAACTGAAGCCATTTTTGCCAATTGTCGATAACAAACTCAAAATCCGACGAACCCGCGACGTAGCCCACGCGCGACACCTCATAGGCCTGCTTGGCCTGCGGGATGATGGTCGTCGAATACAGCTCCGCCACGTCGCGGTCGGCCGTTACACGGGCCAGCCCGTCATTCACGCGGGCCAGCAGCGTGTTCTTCGCCGACACATAGCGCCGCCGCGACGCCGAGCTTTGCTGCCGCGCTTCGCGGATGCCGGCCTCGATCTTTTGATACCAGAGCGGAATGTTGAAACCGAACGTGATGCCCCAGTTGTCGCTGCCGTCCTCGCTCAGTTGTGACGACCGCGGCCGAAAGCCCGTCTGCGGATTCACCGGCGGTCGAAACGCCGCACGCGGGTCCATCTGCATCCACTCGAACCCGATACAGAAAGCCCCGCACCAAGCCACGCGGGACCGCCCCCCGCACCCCCCGCCGCGCGCGCGCCGCCCGCGCGCACGCCCGCGG
>CAYQDV010000180.1:0-7874 GCA_964416295.1 uncultured Planctomycetaceae bacterium | reverse complement strand
GATGGGGACGGGATCGGCGATGTGTGTGACCCCTGTCCGCTGGGCGCCAATGGTGATGTGAACCAGGACACGTTCGTGAACGGCAAGGATGTCGCAGCCTTCATGGATCTCCTGATCAACAATCCGAATCCCGGTGGACCGCCCACCCCGCCGCACTGTGCCTCGGACTTCAACGCCAGTGGTGGTGTGGATATGGGCGATGTCGCGATGTTTGTGAACGCGTTGCTCGGAATCTAAGGTTGTCGAGTGGCGACGTGGTGACCAACAGGTCGGTGACGACCGTGAGAGCCAAGACATGAACCGCAGAATCAAGTACCTGAGTTGCTCGACCGCATCCCGGCGCCTCCGTCGGAATGCGTCCGGGGTGGAACCGGCCACGGAGGCCGCGGGCCGACTCGGCGGACCGATGTCCGGCTTACCCCGTTCTCTGTCTCAGTGGCGGCAGCGACTTCGGTCGCCGGTGTCCGGCCTTGTCCGTTCCCGGCCAATGCAGGTGGATAAAAGGAGTATACCAATGAACTGCGTCAGGCTTTTCTGCATGTGCGGCCTGCTGGCCTGCCTCATCGTCGGGGCTTCGCCGTCCCGGGCGGATGTCTTCTCACAGTGTCCACCCGATGTTGACGGCATCGACACCGATGGCGACGGGATTGTGGACAACGACAATGTCTGCTTCCATTTCACCGGAGGCGACGGCTTCGTCAACATGGCCGACGGCACGCTCCTCTACACGTTCGGCTTCGACGACGTGACCGGTGTGCCGGACGCCGATGTCATGCTGACCGGTCGCCTCGCGGCCGACCTGCCCGGTCCGACCATTGTCGTCCGGGAAGGGCAAAGGCTTTACATCAGCTTGACCAACGTCGGCATGCAGATGCGGCCGGACCTGTTCGATCCCCATACGGTCCACTTTCACGGCTTTCCTGAGGCGGCGTCCATCTTTGACGGCGTACCGGAGCCTTCCCTTGGGATCAACATGGGCTCGACATTTACCTATTTCTACAATCTCGTCGAGCCGGGGACCTACGCCTACCACTGCCACGTCGAGGCGACCGAACACATGCAGATGGGCATGGTGGCGAACATCTACGTCCTGCCCATTCAGGATATGCTGCCCGACCTCACGGACCTGAACGGCTTCACCCATCACACCGGTTACCAGTATGCCTACAACGATGGAGACGGTTCGACCTACTACGACGTGGAATACCCCATGCAGCTCAACAGCATGGATGGGGTGTTCCACGAGCGCCATATCGCCGTTCAGCCGCTTCCCTTCGCCACGATGAAGGATACCTACGCGATGTTTAACGGCCGCGGCTATCCGGACACCATCAACCCGAACGTGCTCTGGAACACGGCGGGTGACCTGGGCCTTCAATCGCATCCTTCACAAGCAGTCTCTTCGCTGATCAGCGCGACTCAGGGCCAGAAGATCCTGCTCCGCGTGGTTAGCATGTCCGTGACGACCTCCTTTACTGTGTCGGCGTTGGGCATTCCGATGAAGGTCATCGGCCGTGGCGCCCGCATCCTGCGGGGCCCCGATCCCGACGGGCCGGGGCCGCTTCTTGGCAAGAATCTGTACTATGATACCTCGTCGATCACGGTGGCTGGCGGCGAGGCCTGGGACGTGATCCTGGACACGACGAATGTCGCCCCCGGGACCTATTTCTTCTATACCACCAACCTCAACTACCTCAGCAACGACGCCGAGGACTTCGGCGGAATGATGACCGAGATCGTCGTCTCTCCACCGCCACCGCCGGCGCAGACGTTGCCGGGGGATATTAATGTCGACGGCAGCGTGGACTCGAGTGACGTGACGCTGTTCGTCGGGGTGCTTCTCGGATCCAGCGCGGCGCCCGACGCCATGACCGCTTCTGACATGAATGCCGACGGTCTGAATGACGGCTTGGATATTCAGTTGTTCGTCGATGCTATGACGATGCCCTAGAGCCGGTCGTACTCGCGCCGAAGCGCACTCGACGGCCGGATGGATCGAGAGGTCGAGATCGGAAAAACGGGATGACGATCGCTGAGGCGACTGCCTGGGTTTTGGAAGGTGCTGTCATGCGACGTCGGATCGCGGGGAGATCCGCGATCAGGGACATCCAGCGAGTTCGTGGCCGCCTGGCCTGAAATGTTCAGTAGGAGTTAATGATCATGACTCGGAATTATTCGAATCGCGACCGATCACTCGCGGCGATGGTAGCAGCGCTGCTCGCGCTGTCCGTTTCCGTTGTGCACGGGCAGGCGACGGTCACAGGGATTACCGGCCCCAACTTCGCGCTGACGGCCAAGAGCGGCTACATCAGCGGCGGTGACGGGCTGAGCCTCCATGTATGGGGCTATGCGAACGGTGCCGGCGTGATGCAGTACCCAGGGCCGACCCTGATCGTCAACCAGGGTGATATTGTGACCATTACACTCACCAACGAAATCATGCTGCCGCAGCCGGTTCCCGTGTCCATCGTGTTTCCGGGGCAGTCCGGCGTCACCGCGGTTGGCGGAGCCCCGGGCCTCATGACCCAGGAAGCGCCGCCGGACGGGCTTACGACGGTGACCTACACCTTCACCGCGAGCCATCCTGGCACATATATGTACCATAGTGGCACGCGGCCGGACGTGCAGGTGGAGATGGGTCTCTTCGGCGCCCTGATCGTCCGCCCGGCCGGATTTGATCCGCTGAACCCCACGGCGTACGGCCATCCGGATTCGGCCTACGACCATGAATACCTGTTTCTCTTCAGCGAGATGGACCTTGAGGTCCATCAGCTCGTCGAATTCGGCCTGATGAACCAGGTCGACACCACCACGTTTGCCCCAGTCTACTGGTTTATCAACGGTCGCAATGGGTTGGACACGATCCTGCCGGACAGTGTGCCGTGGCTCATGAGTCAGCCCTATGGCTCTCTGGCACGGATGCACCCGGGCGAGAAAGTGTTGTGTCGGACGATCAGCGCTGGGCGGCAGTCGCACCCCTTCCATCAGCACGGCAACAACGTGACCGTGATCGCTCGGGACGGAAGGATGCTTGAGAGCGCACCCGGTGCCGGCGCCGATCTCTCGTTCAGCTTCTATACGCTGACACCCTGTCCGGGCGAGACCATCGATGCCATCTTCGGATGGACCGGCAAGGGCCTCGGCTGGGATATCTACGGCCACAATCCCGGGGATCCGTTGCAGCCGAACGAATACGCTCCGGACCACGGCAAGCCGTTCCCGCTTATCCTGCCAGGCCAGTTGGAAGTGACCTTCGGCGTGGCGTACTCGGGAAGCCCGTTTCTGGGTGCGATGGGGGACATCCCTCCCGGACAGGGCGGATTCAACCTGAACGGCGGCTACTTCTTCCCGTGGCACTCGCACCACGAGAAGGAGATCGTCAACAACAACATCTTCCCAGGTGGGTTGCTTACTTTCGTCATCATCGAACCTCCGGGTGTGCCCATCCCGTAGCGACAGGAGGCTAGGAACATGAGGATTAGGACAATGACACGTTTTTGCCTTGTATCTGTGGGTCTGCTGGCGGCGTTCTTCCTCGCGGCGGGCACGGCGCCGGCGGCGGAGTTTTTCCTCCGCGCCGAAGCCTTCACCCAGACCATGCCCGACACGGGCGAGGTCATCACGATGTGGGGATACGCCCAGGATTCGGCATTTGGAGCCATGGACGGCGTCCTCTCGGCGCCCGGTCCGCGGCTGGTGGTGCCCCCGGGCGACACGACGTTGATCGTTCACCTGGACAACAATCTGACGGTGCCGACGTCCATCGTCGTCTCCGGACAGATTGCCAGTATGGTGCCGGTCAAGTTTACGGATGCGGCGGGACGGCAGCGCGCCAGGTCGTTTACCCAGGAGACGCCGTCGCTGAATGCGGCGGCCGTCGACTACATGTGGACGAGCATCACGCCCGGCAGCTATCTCTATTCCAGTGGCTCACATTCGGCGGTGCAGGTTCAGATGGGGTTGTACGGCGCCGTCACGCAGGACGCTGGACCCGGTGAGGCGTATGCGGGGGTCTTCTATGACCGAGAGGTCATGCTTCTGCACAGCGAGATCGATCCGGTGCTGCATCAAGCGGTGGCGCTCGGGAACTACGGCATCCCGCCGCTCACCAGCACGGTCCAGTATCAGCCGAAGTACTTTGCCATCAACGGCGAACCCTACTCGGCGGCAACGGCCCCGATTAATGCTGGTGGCCCCGGTGACCGCGTCCTGCTCCGATTTCTGAACGCCGGCCTTCGGACGCATGTGCCCGTCCTGTTGGGCATGCACATGAGTCTCATCGCAGAGGACGGGAATCTCTATCCGTATTCGCGTGAACAGTATTCCGCGGCGCTACCGGCCGGAAAAACACGTGATGCGATCATCGTGCCGGCCTTCCAGGGGATGCTTCCGATCTTCGACCGGACGTTGGATCTGAGCAACGGTGGAACGACTGCGCTGACGGGCGGGCTGTTTCGAATTCTGCGGATCTGTCCGCTGGCTATCGTCGCCGGTCCCGCTGACGTGTCCGTTTGTGAGGGTGCTAGTGCCGTCTTCACGGCTACGGCCGTCGGCGCCGGCGTGATCCACTACCAGTGGTCGAAGGATGGGATTCCTGTCGGCACGGACAGCGCGACGCTTACACTCGCCGGTGTCTTGCTTGCTGACGACGGTGCACAGATTGCGGTCCAGGTGACGGACGATTGCAACACCGTGACGAGCACGGCCGCCACCCTGACGGTCACGCCCGGTCAGCCGGCGATCGTCGCCGCCCCAGCCGACGTGGCCGTCTGTCCGGGATCGGATGCGATCTTCACCGCGATGGCGAGCGGCACCGGTGTACTGAGCTATCAATGGTTCCGACAGGACGGCGTCGCTGCGCCGGTGGCTGTCGGCACCAACAGTGCAACGCTGACAATACCGGCTGTGACCGCGGCCGACGACGGCGCCCAGATCACGGTCCAAGTGACGGATGCGTGTGGTTCCACAACGAGTGCCGCGGCAACGCTGACGGTTCACCCCGGTAGCCCGACCATCACCGTGCAACCGGCCGATACGACCGTGGCGCTCGGGGCGAACGCCGTGTTCACCGTGACGGCAACCGGCAGCGGCGTGTTGCACTATCAGTGGTTCAAGGGAATGGCGGCGGTCGGCACCGACAGCAGCACGCTGACCTTGACGGCTGTTCTGTGTGTCGACCACCTGGCCACGGTCAGTTGTGTCGTCAGCGACGATTGTGGTCTCGTGCTGAGCACGAGCGCGACGTTGACGATCACCGGATGCCCGTAAAAGGGAGGGTGATACGGGTTGTGGAGCGGCGGTTCCCGGTGGCGTTGAACGTGAGACGCGAGGCCGCCGGGGATCGTCCTCGCATGATGCTCGATATCGGAGTGCACCGATTCAGGAAAGGAGCGTGGCGGTTCTCGGACGACAGAGGCGGGGCTTGAAAGGCGCGTCGCCGGTATCTAAAACCTATGGAGGGGATACGCAGTTACCCATAGGTTAGGAGCGAACCCATGACTTGGAATCGAACCCGCGACGCCGGATACACCGTTGTACTGATCGCCTTTTCTCTAATCTCCGCGTGCATGTCTGCGGACCCACGTGCGACCGACGAGTCCGGTATTCGGACGGAGGCGGCCACACGGCGGGATGGCGCGGTGCGGCTCGCGGATTCTGAAGCTCCCATGGAGCGTGTTGTTGAGCCTGCGGCCGATAACGATTGCGGCGTTCGAGTTTCGTGTCTGAGACTCACTGCGGCAGGCTACTTTCTGGATTTTCGATACCATGTCGTGGATCCCGATCGAGCGAGGGAGTTCATGGCCCGCCGGCAACGCCCCGTCCTCATTGACCAGAAGACCGGCGCGAGGATGTTCGTGCCCAATCCGCCCAAGATCGGCTCGATCCGGGCAACCTCGCTTAGTCCGAGAATGGGGCCAACGTATGACATCCTGTTTGCGAATCCTGGCCGCTACCTGAAGGCCGGATCGAAGGTGACGGTGTCTGTCGGGGATTGTAATCTGACGGACATCGTGATAGAATAATGCGTACTTCCGCGGGTCGGCTGGTGAGCGAGCGAAGGGGCGCGCGCTTCGCACAACAATTCCTCGCGCTCGGTCCGATACTGGGTTCTTCGGGCCGTTCCAGTCCGGCACCCGGCTCGCAGCGGGATTCGTTGCCAGGTTCGCGGCCCACCGGTTCCAGCCGGCGTGAACCGGCAGTGGTGACCAGAAACGGCGGTTGTGTTGCGCAACCGCGGAGAGGACGTACGCAACAACGACATCGTCGGACGCGGGTGGGCAGGCACGCGCCGGATAACGGAGTGGATGGCCGATGATCCGCAGATTCCCAGCCTCGTTGCTGGTCGTGCTTGCCGTGGTGATGGCTGCGCCGCGCGCGGATGCCGGCTGTGTCTGGGAATCGGGTCCGTCTTTCCCGACTCTATTCGCTCGTAGCGACGCCGCCGCCGTGAATCAGGCTGGCGTGATCGTCGTGCTCGGCGGCCGGCCGATGTCGAACAGCCAGTCTCCCGCCCACTTTCTTGACCTTCCCGCCGGCGCCACGACGTGGGGGTCTGGCCCGCTGATCGCGCCCGCGCGGATCAATCCGGCGGCGACCGTTGACGCGCTGGGGCAGATCATCATCTTCGGCGGAACGACGTTCGACGACACGGGCGGCGGCAATGGTGCTTTCCAAACCGGTGTCGTGTATGACATAGTCAACGGAGAAGGACTGGCCACGGCACCGCTGGTGAGCACGCGGACCCGGGCGCGGTTCGGATTTGCGACGGATAATCAGCATTTTTTGTATATCGTCGGTGGCCGGCAGGCCTCCGCCACGACGCCGCAAAACCCGAACGCTGACACCATCGTCGACTTTCTCGACCGCTATGATCCGGCGGCGGATGTGTGGAACTCCACGCTGGCGCCGCTGCCGGCGGGTCGAACAGATGCGGCGGTGGTGTATGACGGCCTCGGGCACATCCTGCTGATCGGCGGTGCCAGCGATGTTGGCGGTACCACCCAGTCGACCGTTTTCTCCTATGACATCGCTACCGACACATGGACGACCTTGGCCAACCCCGAGCCGGCCGCGATGTCGCGCCAGGCCGCCGTGCTCGGGGCCGACGGCCTGGTCTATGTCGTCGGCGGCACAAATGGCGGGCCTACCAATTCGGCATCCGTCTTCGTATTCGATCCGGTGGCGCTGACCTGGTCCGTCGGTCCGAGCCTGAGCGTGTCAAGAAGAGGGGCGGCCATCGCGCTCTCGAACGACGGCTACATCTACGCCATGGGAGGCGGCGGCAATATCGGGACGACCACCGTCGAGCGTCTCTTTACCGGCAGCGGGGCGGCCGACTGTGACTCGAATGGGGTGCCCGACATCTGCGAGGTCGGCCCCGAGCCGACTATCGACGTGCACCCGACGGACACGTCCGGCTGTCAGGGCGGCAGCGCGACGATGACCGTCACGGCCAGCGGCGCGGCGACACTGACCTACCAGTGGCAGAAGTTCAACACGGGCACGAGCGTCTGGGACGATCTGCCGGGCCAGACGGCCGCCACACTGACGATCAATCCCGTCGGGATGGCCGACGCAGGTCAATACCGCGTTGTTGTGACGAACGCCTGTGGTTCGGCGACGAGCAACGCGGCGACGCTCAGCGTGATTAGCGTCGCGCCAACCATTAGCGTGCCGCCGCAAAGCCAGACCCTCTGCGAGGGCACTTCGGTCACCTTCACCGTGACGGCCACCGGCGACGCGCCGTTGAGCTATCAGTGGCGCAAGGATGGTTCGCCCGTCGGCACCGATAGTCCGAGTCATACGATCGCGTCCGTAATTGCGACCGATGCGGGAGATTACGACGTCGTCGTGACGAACGGCTGCGGCTCGGC
>CAYQDV010000179.1:0-7875 GCA_964416295.1 uncultured Planctomycetaceae bacterium | reverse complement strand
CGCGCTCATCTCGCGCGCGGCACTGCTACGCCCGCGCCGCCCGCCGTTCGAGACCTGCTCGCCGAGCAGTTGATCCGCCCCGTGCGGTTTGTCGACGAGGTGGAGCACCTCTACGACGCCGGCGTTCGTATATTTGTCGAAATCGGACCGCGAGCGGTGTTGACCGGCCTGGTGAAAGCGATCCTTCGGGGTCGGCCGCATGAGACGGTCGCAGTGGACGCCTCCGCCGGACGGCGTTCGGGACTCGGCGATCTTGCCCGCGTGCTCGCCCGGCTGGCCGCATCCGGTCACGCCATCGATCTCACGCGATGGGAACGCCCCGTCCCGGAGGCACGCAAGCCCAAAATGGTCGTGCCACTGGTCGGAGCCAACTATCGCTCGACCCGCCGCCCCGAAGCGGCCGAGACCGCGACGCCGCCGGAACGATCGGCGACATGCCCCGCACGATCAGATGACGTCTCACCCAAGGGAGGTGCCCCCGACGTGACGCAACGGACAGACACGAATCAGCAGGACCCGCCCGTCGGGCCTACCGCGACCGAAGGACCACAAACGGGGCATCACGGCCGAAGCGTGGTCGCCGGCGCGATGCGTGTGGTTGAAGAAGGGCTGCGCGCCATGCAGTCACTGCAACAGCAGACCGCCGCCGCCCATGAACGGTTCCTGCAAGGCCAGGAGGAGGCCCAGAAGGCTTTTCTGCGTGTGCTCGAAAGCCAGCAGCAACTGCTGGAGCACGGCGGCCGGCCGGTAAGCCGACCATCGCAGATTCCCATACCGTCCGGGAAACCCGACGCTGAGCCGACGTGGCCAACCGCCGGCACACGGGTGGACACGAGCGCGATGATCGACCCCGCGGCGAAGTCCGAGCCGTCCGGCGCCGCGCAGCCTGCGCCGACAACGCAATCCGAACCAAGCAACGAGTCGATCGATTCGCTCGTGCTCGAGGTCGTCAGCGAAAAGACCGGCTATCCGGTCGAGATGCTCGATGCAGACATGGATATCGAAGCCGACCTCGGCATCGACTCCATCAAGCGCGTCGAAATCGTGGCCGCCATCGAAGAACGCGCTCCGCACCTGACCTCCGTCCGGCCCGAACACATGGGCAGTCTGCGAACGCTTCGCGAGATTATCAGCTTCATGTCATCCGACGACGCGAAGGCCGATCGCACCGAGCATACGGAACCGACTTCGCCGACTTCGCCGACCGAGGTGGACACAGCGCCCGCAGACCCCTCACCGGCCGACGTCTTGCTGTCGGTCGTGTCAGAGCTGACCGGCTATCCGGCCGAGATGCTCGAGCTCGACATGGACCTCGAAGCCGATCTCGGCATCGACTCCATCAAACGCGTCGAGATTCTCGCGGCGGTCGAGGCGCGGGTGCCGGAGTTCCGCGCGGTCAACCCCGAGTATCTCGGCAGCCTGCGGACCCTCCGCCAGATCGTCGAACACGGATCATCGGACGGCCATGCCTCGCACGCCAAGGCGGCATCTTGCAGCCCCGTCACCAAGTGCCAGGCGGCTTGTCCGGCTGCGTCCCCGCCGGTCGATCCCGTCGACCGCCGTGTTCTGACGTGCGTCAATCTCCCGGATGCCCGCGAAAGACAAATCACCCTCGCGCCGGGACGGGAAATCCGCGTGACCGATGACGGCACGGGCCTGGCCGGCGCGATCGTGGAGCGACTGCGGTCGCGCGGTCTTGCGGCTCGATGCGTCGCGCCCGGCCCCGGCAACGCAGGCGACGCTACTGCTCCGATCGGCGGCCTGATCTGCGTCGCTCCGCCGTTTGAACCCGGCCGACCCGACGCGAGCGCGCAGGCCGACGCATTTCTGCTCCATGCGTTTCAGCTCGCCCGCGGCGCCGCCCATGACCTGACCGCCGCGGCGGCCGAGGGCGGTGCCTTGTTCGCTACGGTCTCTCGAATGGACGGCGGGTTCGGCCTGCTCGGAGGGATGTTCGACCCGACGACCGGTGGCCTCGCCGGCATGGCCAAGACGGCGTCGCACGAATGGTCAGACGTCCTCTGCCGCGCGATGGATGTCTCGGCGACGTGGGATGACACCGAGGCGGCCGCCGAGGCCATCGTTCGGGAACTGGCAGCGGACGGCCCCATCGAAATCGGTCTGGACCGACTGGCGCGCAGAGGAATGGAGACGACGCCCCAGCACACGGCGCCCGGCACAGTCCCGCTGAAAGAAGACGACGTGGTCGTCATCTTGGGAGGTGCTCGCGGCGTCGCGGCGGAGGCGGCGTGCGCCCTCGCACAACAATCCAACGCAACCCTCGTGCTCCTCGGTCGATCGCCCGCTCCGGTCGACGAACCGGACTGGCTCGCCGGCCTGAACGATGAGGCTCGCATCAAGCGGCGGATTCTGTCGCGGCAATATGACGGAACCGACCACCCCACTCCCGCCGAATTGCAGACCGTCTACCGGCGACACATGGCGAACCGCGAGATACTTGAGACCTTGCGGCGCGTCGAGTCGGCGGGCACGCGGGTCGTGTATCGTTCGGTGGACGTCCGCCAGTCTGCCGCCCTTCGGTCCGTGCTGGGAGAGGTTCGCGCGACCGTCGGACCCATTCGCGGGTTCATCCATGCCGCCGGCGTGATCGACGACCGGCGAATCGCAGACAAGACACCGGAGCAGTTTCGCACCGTGTACGAAACGAAGGTGGTGGGTCTAAGAAACCTGGTCGAGGCGACCGAGCGGGATGACCTCAAGATCATCTGCCTGTTCTCATCGGTCGCCGCCCGGTACGGAAACGCCGGGCAGGTCGACTATGCCGTCGCGAACGAAGCGATGAACAAGCTGGCATACCCACTGGCGAAGTCGCGCCCCGCGTGCCGCGTGGTGTCCATCAACTGGGGACCGTGGAACGGTGGCATGGTCGGACCGGAGCTTAAGCGGCGTTTCGCCCAGCGCGGCGTGAAATTGATTCCGCTCGAGGCGGGCGGACAGGCCATGGTAGACGAGTTGGCCTGCGACGATCGCGCCGCCGTCGAGGTCATCCTCGGATCGGGATTCGAGCCGGCGACCCCGACCGCCAGGGTCATGGAGACGGCAACACCGGCCGGCGATCAGCGACTGACCCTCGCCTTCCAACGTGAGCTTGATCTCGAACACCATGCCTTTCTGAAATCGCATTTCCTGAGCGGCCGACCGGTCCTGCCGGTGGCCATGATCATGGAATGGCTGGGGCATGCGGCCCTTCACGCCAATCCCGGCCTCGTGCTTCACGGCTTTGACGAGCTGCGCGTGTTCAAAGGCGTCGTCCTCGACGGTCGATCCCGGCTCATTCGATTCTTGACGGGCCGAATTCGCCCGGTGCGATCCACCTCGCTCTCCGGAAAGGCCGAAACGGACGAGGGCTTCGCCGTCGATGTTGAACTGCGAGACGGTGGCACAGGCAGTGTGCATGCACGGGCGACGGCCATCCTCACGCCCTCCTTGCCCGCAGCCTGCAACTTCGCATCACCGACGGACTGGCGCCTCCGGCCGTATGACCGCGCGATCGAGACCGCCTACTCGGAGGTCCTCTTCCACGGTCCGCACTTCCACGGAATCGAGCGTGTCGAGGGCCTCTCGAACCGTGGCATGATCGCCCGGTTGCGCAGGGCGCCCGCGCCCGCCGAATGGATGGACAACGCACTCCGCAGCGCCTGGCTGGGTGATCCGCTGGTCCTTGATGCGGCATTCCAGATGGCGATTCTGTGGTGCCATGACGAGATGGGAGCCGTGTCGCTGCCGAGCTACATCGGCCGCTATCGCCAATACACCCGGACATTCCCCGCCGATGGTGTGAAGGCGGTGTTGGAGGTTCGGGAGCAGGGCCGGCACCGGATGCGCGGCGGATTCACATTCACCGGCAACGACGACGTCGTGGTGGCCCGAATCGAGAACTATGAGTGCACGGTGAACGCGTCCCTGCAAGAGGCGTTCGGTGCCGCTCAGAGCCGCGGCGTCCACGCCGCGTCATAGGGGTGGGCCGTTGCAACCGTCATCGCCGATCGCGGTCGTGGGTCTGGGGTGCGTCTTTCCCCGCGCGCTCAACGTCCGCGCATTCTGGCAGAACATCATCTCTCGAACGGACACGACCCGCGAGGTACCACCGGGCCGCTGGGTGCTGGACCCACGCGAGGCCTATCACCCCACGATCGCTCCGGATCGCGTCTATTCGACGCGCGGCTGTTTCGTGGAAGACTTCCGCCTCGATCCGGCCGGCTTCGACATCGCTCCGGAACTGCTGTCGCGCCTCGATCCGCTCTATCACTTCGTCCTGGAAGCCGGCCGCCAGGCGTGGCGGGACGGCATCGTGGACGGCATCGACCGCCGCCGGGTGGGCGTCATCCTCGCCGCCATCGCGCTGCCGACCGACGCATCGTCGGCCATCACCCGCGAAATCCTCGGTCGCGACTTTGAGCGGCGGTTGTTTCAGGCCGCAACACCGCAGCTCGCGCCGCCGGCATCGAACGGCCCCGACCCGGTCGAGCCGACGCACCTGCTGAACAGCCGCGTCGTCGGTCTGCCGGCAGAGCTGCTGGCGACGGCGCTCGGACTCGGCGGCGGAAGTTACACACTCGATGCCGCGTGCGCCTCTTCGCTGTATGCCCTCAAGCTGGCCTGCGAGGAGCTGCGGGCCGGACGGGCCGACGCCATGCTCGCCGGCGGCGTCTCGCGGCCGGAATGTCTTTACACTCAGATGGGGTTCTGTCAGTTGCGCTCGCTCTCGCCGACCGGTCGCTGCGCGCCCTTCGACGCCCGTGCCGACGGCCTGGTAGTCGGCGAAGGAGCGGGCCTGGTGTTGCTCAAGCGGCTCGACGACGCCCTGCGCGACGGCGACCGGGTGTACGGCCTCGTCCGGGGCATCGGCCTCTCCAACGATATCGGCGGCAGTCTTCTTGCGCCTGATGCCGAAGGACAACTCCGGGCCATGCGGGCCGCATACGCCGAGGCGGATTGGTCACCGCACGATGTCGATCTGATCGAATGCCACGGCACCGGCACGCCCCTCGGCGACGCCGTTGAACTCGACAGCCTGCGAACTCTGTGGGGCGACCGCAACTGGCGGTCCGGTCAGTGTGCGATTGGATCGGTCAAGTCGATGATCGGACACTTGCTGACGGCGGCCGCGGCGGCCGGGTTGATCAAGACGCTCCTGGCCGTGACGGAGCAGACGCTGCCGCCGGTCGTCCACTTCGACGCCCCTCCACCGCGCAGCCGTCTGAACGACGGCCCCTTTCGGGTGCAGACCGACGCAACCCCTTGGCCGCAACGGGACGCCGGCACGCCCCGGCGAGCGGCCGTCAGTGCGTTCGGATTCGGGGGTATCAACGGCCATGTGCTGCTGGAAGAATGGCGTCCTGCCTTCCGAGCACGCTCCACGTCACCGGCAGGCCCCCGCCGCGCGACCGAATCGACACCGGTCGCAATCGTCGGAATGGACGCGCACTACGGCAAGGCCGACACGCTGGACGCGTTTGAGCGCCTGATCCTGAGCGGCGGCAACGCCCTATGCTCCAGGCCCGTCGCGCGATGGCGCGGAGCCGAGCTTCCCGATCCGCACGATTCCGCCGCCCGCGGGGCCTATATCGATTCGATCGCCGTGCCCATCGGCGCGTTCCGCCTGCCGCCCAACGAGATCGCCGAGGTCCTGCCCCAACAACTGCTGATGCTCCAGATCGTCTCAGAGGCGTTGAAGGACGCGGGCATGGCGTCACGAGAACGCCGCCCGCGCATGGGCGTCATCATCGGCCAGTCGCTCGATTGGAACACGACCAATTTCAATCTGCGTTGGTGGCTGACCGATCGTGTGAAGACATGGGCCGAAGCCGCCGGCCTGAAGCTGAGCGCCGCGGAGCAGGCTCGCTGGCTCGATGCACTCCGCGAGGCGATCGGACCGCCCTTGAACGCAACCAGAACGCTGGGAGCACTCGGCGGCATGATCGCCAGCCGAATCGCCCGCGAATTCAGCCTTGGCGGACCCAGCTTCACGGTCTCGTGCGACGAGGCCTCGGGACTACGAGCCTTGGAGATCGCCGTCCACGCCCTTCAACGAAACGAGTTGGACTGTGCGATCGTCGGAGCGGTGGACCTCGCCGGCGACATCCGGGCCGTTGCGACACGCAAGCCTGCGGAAAACGGCAACGCGGCGGCCGCCGTGGGAGAGGGCGCGGCGGCCGTGGTGTTAAAGCGTCTCGACGACGCCCGCGCGAACGGCGACCGGATCTACGCCGTCGTGCAAGAACCGGGCGCCGCGGCCGGCGTCGGCGACTCGGCGGCGGCCGACATCGGCCACGCGGGCGCGGCATCGGGCATGGCGTCGCTCGTGAGGAACGCGCTCTGTCTATTTCAGACGGCGATTCCGGCCGAGTGCAAGGCTGGAACAGGAACGGACGCGCCGTACCGCGTGCGGGTGAGCGCCGCGACCGCCGATGGCAACTGCGTCAATGTCGTGCTCGAAGAGCCGCCCGACCGCTCGGACCGTCGCACGCCGCGCCGGTCGCCGGACTGCGACGGACGACCCGAGCGGGGCGCCATCATCGTCTCGACCGGCGGTCCCGCCCCGCAGCCGACCTGGCCGGCCCGCCTGGTTCCTCCGGACACACCGCAAGAGGCGCCCGCCGTGCCGCCGAGCGGTTCGCTGAGCAGGCTCGGCGAGGAGATCGTCGCGGCGGCGGCCGGCACCGCACAGGCCCACCGGGCGTTCCTGCAATTCTCGGAAACCGCGACGGCGTCGATGGGCCGGGCGGTTTCGCTGCAGTCTCGTCTGATCTCGTCGGCGCTCGCCACGGACTCCGGCCCCCAGGTAGCGTTTACGCGGGAACAGTGCATGGAGTTCGCCACCGGCTCGATCGCCCGCGTGCTCGGGCCGACCTTCACGCAGGTCGACGGCCACCCCACGCGTGTCCGTCTTCCGGACGAACCGCTGATGCTGGTCGATCGCATCGTCTCTATCGAGGGCGAGATGGCATCGCTCACCAGCGGCTGCATCGTGACCGAACACGACGTCCGGCCGGACGCGTGGTATCTCGACGCGGGACGCACGCCGGTCTGCATCGCCGTGGAGGCCGGTCAGGCCGATCTGTTTCTCTCGGCCTATCTGGGGATCGACCTGGCGACCGGCGGACGGCGGACCTATCGCCTGCTCGACGCCGAGGTCGCGTTTCATCGCGGCCTGCCGCGCCCCGGCGAGACGATTCACTACAGAATCACGATCGACCGGTTCGTCCGCCGTGGCGATACCTATCTGTTCTTCTTTCGGTTCGACGGCACGATCGAAGGCGAGCCGATGTTGACCATGCGGAACGGCTGCGCCGGTTTCTTTACGCCGGAAGAGGTCGCGGGCGCCGGCGGGGTCGTGCTGAAACCGGAAGACATCGAGCCGCAGCCCGGCAAGAGATGCGACGACTGGCGAGAGCTGGCCCCGATGGTCCGTGAGTCCTATGACGACGCGGCCGTCGCCGCCCTTCGCGGCGGCGATCCCGCAGGCTGCTTCGGACCGCTGTTCGAGCGATTGGGCCTGAGCGATCCGTTGAGGCTGCCCGGCGGGCGCATGAGACTGTTCGATCGCGTCCTTGAGCTGGATCCGGAGGGCGGCCGATTCGGACTGGGCCTCATCCGGACCGAAGCGGACATCCACCCAGACGACTGGTTTCTCACATGCCACTTCGTCGACGACAAGGTGATGCCGGGCACCCTGATGTTCGAGTGCTGTCTACATTCGCTACGGTTTTATCTGCTGCGGATGGGCTGGATCGGGGAGCGGGCCGGCGTCGGTTTCGAGCCGATCCCCGGCGTCGTCGGACGGCTCAAGTGCCGTGGGGCGGTCACACCGAACACCCGCCGCGTCGTCTCTCCGGGCGATCTGAGCCCTCG